>NZ_JBHUGY010000004.1:0-56519 GCF_042682105.1 Mesorhizobium calcicola | reverse complement strand
GGCGCACGTCGTCGGCGAGCGCGGCGAATTCGGGCTCGGGGATCGAGCGTCCGAGCTCGATTCCGAAGCGTACGACGACGCGATAGGAAGGAGGCAGTGTTCCGGTGGGGATTGCTGAAAGCGAGGTGGAATTCCCTGGTTCGGGCGTCGCGATCTGGCCGATGTCCTTGGGTTCGGATTCCTGGGCCGTGCGGCGATTGATTGCGTAGGCGCCCGCTCCGAAGCAGGCGCCAAGGATGAGGAACACGATGGCGGGGAAGCCCGGCACCATGGCAAGGCCGACCATGATCACCGCAGCAAGCGCCAGCGCTCGGGCGTCCCGCAGCAGCTGACTGGTTATCTGCTGTCCAAGGTCTCCCGTTCCGTCGGCGCTGCCGACGCGCGTCACCATCGTACCGGCAGCCACGGCGACGAGCAGTGCCGGTATCTGCGCCACCAGCCCGTCACCCACGGTCAGCAGCGAGTAGGTGGCAGCCGCGTCCCCCAGGGACATATCGTGCTGCAGCGTTCCGACGGCGAAACCACCGACAAGGTTTGACCAGAATGATCACGATTCCGGCGATGACGTCGCCCTTGACGAACTTCATGGCGCCGTCCATCGCGCCGAACAACTGGCTTTCACGCTCCAGCTGCTGGCGCAGACGGCGTGCCTCCGCATGATCGATGTCGCCGTTGCGCAGCTCGGCATCGATACTCATCTGCTTGCCCGGCAGCGCATCGAGCGTGAAGCGCGCGGCGACCTCGGCGACGCGTTCGGCACCCCGCGCAACCACGATGAACTGAGCGACGGTGATGATCAGGAAGATGACCAGGCCCACCGCAATACTGCCGCCGACGACAAAGGTGCCAAAGGCGGTAATGATGTCGCCCCGCGTCGGCCTGGAGCAGGATCAGTCGCGTGGTCGTGATCGTGATGGCCAGCCGGAACAAGGTGGCGATGAGGATGACCGACGGCAGCGACGAGAACTGGAGCGGATGAGAAACGTAAAACGAAGCCAGCAGGATCAGCACGCTGATGGCGATATTCGCGGTGATGAGAATGTCGACGAGGAATGTCGGCAATGGAATGAGCATCATCACCACGGCGACGAGCAACAGGGAGGGCAATGACCAGATCGCTGCGGCGTGACAGCCTGGCCAGGAATTGCAGAAGTCGCTCCGATATGGTCATTCAACACCTCGTTGCGACAGGAAGCTCAGCAAGGCACTGCGCGCCTCGTCTTGCGCCCGGCCACGAGCAAGGCGCGGCTCTTCAGCAATGCAAGCGCCGGGTGATCCATGCCTTCCAACGTCTCCAGCCTGGCAATCGTGGCAAGGGCCTTTTCCGCCTCGCCATCGAGTATGAGCAGATGAGCCAATGTCCTGAGGACGCCGGCGTTTCCCCGGCGAGAGCTGTGTGGCGATAAGCAGGTACGCCGCGCCCCGCTTTGCCTGCCCGTGACACCCGTAGAGATAGCCCAGGACGTGCAGCAGATGCACCGTGTCATGCGGGTCGGTCAGATTTCGATCCCTTCCTGCATGCGACCAAGCAGATCGCGATGGCGCTCTATCTCATCCTCCATCAGCGTTCTGGCGAGTGTCTTGAGTTGCTCGCCACCCTCAAGGTCAGGGACCAGGTTCGTTATGAAATGCTGGAGAATTGGCACGGAGCGACGCAGGATGGCTGGCTCGGGAATGCCGGGCATGACGAAATTGCTGAGGATCTCGTCGAGCGATTCCCCGGCCGCACCCGCAGAGGGCTGGAATTCCGCGGTGTCTGGCTTTTCCGTACCAGTGGCGGACTTCGTCCCCTGAGCACGGTTTGCGGCCTTGTCGGCGCCATTCATCCGTCGCCGGTTGATCGATTGACCGCGTACGCCTTCGGCCTGTCGGACCTCGCGGCCGTCGACCCTTGCCGTGTCGAACCGCGGCCCTTCAAGCCGGCGGCTCACGGATATTTCAGCGCGACCGTGGCGCCGCCCTTGGTCAGGACAAGTTCCGTCTCGCCGATATGCTTTATCGTCCAGCCGTCATTCGTGAAGGCACCTTCGTGGTAGCGTGCACCGTCGGCCGCGATGACGTAAGGCCGCTCGCCGTACCAGATTGCCTGCAGCGTCAGGCGCGGAGCCAGCTCCGCGTTGCCGGTCATGACGTTGGAGACGAGGGCAATGTGCGCGCCGAACGCCTGGTCGAACCAGGATTGCGTTTCAGTCCAGACGCCCACTCTTGTCATTCGGGATCATCCCCGAGACCACGAGGCGTCCCGATGATCGCTGAACGGTCAATGTGCTTATGCCTGAGTGCTCGAGATGCTGCTTGAGCTGGCAGCACGACCGCCAAGGAGGCGCTCAGGCAAGCGCTGGTCAATCTCGAGGCGATCCCGGCGCCTGCCGGCACCTTCGATATCGTGCTGTCCAGCGGCTGGCCGGGCGTCATGCTGCACGAAGCCGTCGGCCATGGACTGGAAGGCGATTTCAACCGCAAGAAGACCTCGGCCTTCGCCGGCCTGCTGGGCCAGCAGGTCGCCGCCAAGGGGGTAACCGTCGTCGACGACGGCACCATGCCGGAGCGACGCGGCTCGCTCACCGTCGATGACGAAGGCACGCCTTCCGCCCGCAACGTGCTGATCGAGGATGGCAAACTGGTCGGCTACATGCAGGATCGCCAGAACGCCCGGCTGATGGGCATGAAGGCCACCGGCAACGGCCGGCGCGAAGGCTATGCGCACCAGCCGATGCCGCGCATGACCAATACCTTCATGACGGCGGGCGACATGGAGCCGGAGGAAATCATCGCCTCGGTCAAGAACGGCATCTATGCCGTGTCCTTCGGCGGCGGCCAGGTCGATATCACCTCGGGCAAATTCGTGTTCGGCTGCACCGAGGCCTACATGATCGAGAACGGCAAGGTGACGCAACCGATCAAGGGCGCGATGCTGATCGGCAACGGACCTGACGCCATGCACCGCGTTTCAATGGTCGGCAACGACATGAAGCTCGACACCGGCATCGGCATGTGCGGCAAGGCCGGACAGGGCGTGCCGGTCGGCGTCGGCCAACCGCATTTGCGCATGAACCAGATGACGGTGGGTGGCACCAGGGTTTGATTGATCGGCCGCGCCGGTTGTTGTGGTCGCGAAAGCGTCCCTTCAGCCGCCGCCGAGGTAATGCATACCAGTTCCAACCTTGTCATCCTCACCAGCGCCGGCATTTCGGCGGCGTCGGGCGTCGCGACGTTCCGTGACCTCGACCGGGCCTGGGCCAAAGCCGGCGTTTTCCAGCTGAAGCCTGTCGGCACCTTGAAGTGAACACAATCCACATTAGGAAAGCGCGACCTGGACAATGAAAGGCCATACCATCCTGACGGTGAAAACCGACAAGGGCGATCTTGTCCTGGACAATCTGGTCAATGAGATCAGACCTTGGAATGCGACGGACTATTACTTCCTCAAACGCCCGTCCCAGCAGAACCCAAACACATGGGTGTCGATCAACCAACGGGGCGGCACGTCGAAACGACTGTCGCCAAGCTAGCAGGAGCTACGGCTACCGCCGCCGTTTCGGCTTCTCCAGCAACGCCACCGCCTCGACATGCGGCGACCACAGGAACTGGTCGATCGGCGTCACGCTTTTCAGGATGTAGCCGCCGTCGAGCAGAATGCGCAGATCGCGGGCTAGCGTGACCGGGTTGCAGGACACGGCGGCCACCCACGGAACATCCGAGCGCGCGAGCTGCTTCGACTGGTCCTCGGCGCCGGCGCGTGGCGGGTCGAACACCAGGCCGTCGAAGCCATTCAATTCCTTGAACGTCAGCGGCCGGCGGAACAGGTCGCGGCGTTCGCCCGTCACCCGCTTCAGGCCGGTGGCGAAGCGTGAGCCCCGGTCGAGCGCCGAAAGTGCGGCCGCGTCGCCTTCGACCGCATGGACTTCCGACTTCACCGCCAGCCGCAAGGCAAAGCTGCCGCAGCCGGCGAAAAGATCGGCGACCTTCTTGGCACGCTTCAGATGCCCGCCGACGATATCGGCCATCGCCTGTTCGGCGGCCTCGGTCGCCTGTAGAAAAGCGCCCGGCGGCACGGCGACAGCGACGCCGCCGAACATGACCACAGGCTTCCTTGGCTCGATGATGATCTCGTCATCGATGGACAGTCTGGCGAAACCTTGCGCAATGACGAAATTGGCGGCGATGCGGCGCTGGTGTTCGCCGAGCTTGCCGGATTCGTGAACCGCGACATCAAGGCCCGAACCGGTCACGGTGACCGTCAGCCGGAACGATTTGGTGGTGGCGCAAACCAGTTCGGCGAGCCCCTTCAGCCGATCGAACGCGCTGACGATCTCGGGCAGCGAGATCGGGCATTCCGATATCGAGATGATTTCCGGCGACAGATGACGATTGAACCCAAGCAGCATGCCTGTATCGGTGCGCCGGGCGGCGAGCACGACACGGCGGCGCGTGTGCGGTGCGCAGGCGACCAGTTCGCCGATGTCGCAATCGATGCCCTTCAAGGCGTGCACCACCTTTTCGCGTTTCCATTGGCGATAGGCTTCGGCTTCGAAATGCTGGAGCGCACAACCGCCGCATTCGGTGAAATGGCGGCAGGCCGGATCGATGCGCAGCGGCGAAGCTTCCAGCACCGCCATCAGTGCGGCGCGATCCCTTTCGCGCGCGGCGGTGACGACCTCGCCGGGCAATGTGAAAGGGATGAACAGGTCGCCGTTCTCGGTCTCGGCGATGCCGTCGCCCTGGGCGCCAAGTTTCCTGATGCTGAAGCGCGCGCTCATCGATCCTTGATCCCACCGAGCAGGAATTCACGGTTGCCGTCGCCGCCTTCGATCGGCGACAGATGAAGTCCGAGCGAGCGCCAGCCTGGAACGGTGTCCAGCCAATCCTGCAGCACGCCGGCGACACGGGCGGCATCGTAGGGATCCTTCAACAGGCCGCCCTTGCCGATCGCTTCGCGGCCCGCCTCGAATTGCGGCTTGACCAGAAACATGGCGCCGGCGCCAGCCTTCGCAATGGCAAGCGCCGGCGGCAGCGCCAGTTTCAGCGAAATGAAGCTGACGTCGGAAACGATGAAATCCGGGATCCGGCCGCCAAGATCGGCGACCGTGAGATCGCGAGCGTTCAGGCCCTCGATGACAGTCACACGCGGGTCTCGGCCGACATCAGGATGCATCTGGCCATGCCCGACATCGATGGCGGTAACATGGGCCGCGCCGCGCTCGAGCAGGACCTGGGTGAAGCCGCCGGTCGAGGCGCCGATGTCGAGTGCTTCACGGCCGGCGGGATCGAGGCCGAAATGGTCGAGCCCGCCAATCAGCTTGAGCGCCGCGCGCGACACATAACCTTGCGCCGGATCATCGATGGCAATCAGGCACTGCGGCGAAACGTTCTGGCCGGGTTTGCGGGCAAGGACGCCGTCAACCTTCACCGTGCCACGTTCGACCGCGTCGCGGGCACGCGAGCGGCTCGCAAACAGTCCGCGCTGGACGAGCAGGTCGTCGAGCCGCTGGCGTGTGTTGGCAGGCAGAGGCGAGTTCATCGGCCTTCATGGCGAAAGCGCGTCGCGAAGGCAAGGATATTGGGGCGGGACCAGGAACATCGTCGAAAAGCGAGCGAACACACCAAGCCGCCGCACCGCTTGCGGGTATCGCATCAACCCGGCACAATGTTGAGGAGGGGCGCCGTTTATCCGAATGCGAGGGCCGGATGCTAACAGGAACCTGCCACTGTGGTGCAGCCCACTGGACCCTGGAGGGCGATCCCGGGCCGATCACCGCCTGCAGCTGCACGCTTTGCCGTCGCTATGGCGTGCTCTGGGCTTATGACTATGTCGACGAACGCATCCGCGTTGCGGGACCAGTGAAGCGCTATACCCGCGCTGGAAAAGATACGCCCTCGCTCGAGATTCTGTTCTGTCCTACATGCGCTTGCCTGCTCGCCTGGCGCGGCTTGAGCTCCGATGCCTCTGGCCGCACACGAATCGCCGTCAATGTAAGGCTTGCACCGCCGGATGCCGTCGCCGACTTGCCGATCGACCATTTCGATGGCCTGGACACCTACGACGACTTGCCGCGCGACGGCCGCTGTGTGCGCGACATGTGGTTTTAATCGCGACGCGCTTTAAGTCTCTGTCTTGTGCATGTCGTTGTCCCAAAACCACTGCGCACTTTTGGGCGACATGCACTAGAAAATGGTACGCGAAACCTGGCGATCGACGGCTGGAGCCAAACCGTCATCGCGATCTCCCGAAGCTTGCTCACGTGGATGCTCGGTCGCAACCGCAGGCGCCGGAACAGGATCCGGCAGGACGACCAGTTGCGGCACCTGCTTGTAGGAAAAGCCGCCGCGGATATCGCCCATCTTGCCGGCGATGATGCCCATGGCCGCCTTTTCAAGGCTGCGATCATAGCGCGTTTCGGCGACGGCCGGCGCGACGATGACCGCTGAAAGCGCCACGCCGCACAGAAGCGTTCTCATTGTTTGTCTCCCTGCCTGATCACCGATCTAGCAGGGCGCCGTTGAAAAACGGCCAAGAGACACGGTAAGCAAAGCGCCAAACGGCAGCGTTAACAATGCGTTAAGACGTCAAGCCGGCAAACTGATTGAAGCCCCTGAGACTTTGATTCAGGCGCGCTGGGCGCGGGCTGTATGGCCGAGGGCGACAAATACCGTGCGCACGATGCCGGCGGCATCCAGCCCGGCATCGGCATACATCTTTTCCGGCTTGGCGTGGTCGGTGAACGCGTCGGGCAGCACCAGCGGGCGCACCTTCAGGCCGCTTTCCAGCAAGCCCTCATGGGCGAGGAACTGCAGCACGTGGCTGGCGAAGCCGCCGACGGCGCCCTCCTCTACCGTCACCAGGACCTCGTGCGAGCGGGCCAGCCGGCGGATAAGATCCTCGTCGAGCGGCTTGGCGAAACGGGCATCGGCAACCGTGGTGGAAAGCCCGGCCGCGCCAAGCTCCTCGGCGGCGATCAGGCAATCCTGCAGCCGCGTGCCGAAGGACAGCAGTGCTACCTTGGTGCCTTCCCTGACGATGCGGCCCTTGCCGATTTCGAGGACCGCGCCGCGCTCCGGCATGTCGACACCAACGCCATTGCCACGCGGATAGCGGAAGGCGATCGGGCCGTCATCATAGCTTGCCGCGGTGCGCACCATGTGGCGCAGCTCCGCCTCGTCAGCCGCGGCCATGACGACGAACCCAGGCAAGGTCGCCAGGAAAGTGGTGTCGAAGGCGCCGCAATGGGTGGCGCCATCGGCGCCGACGAAGCCGGCGCGGTCGATCGGAAAACGCACCGGCAATTTCTGGATCGCGACGTCGTGGACGACCTGGTCGTAGGCGCGCTGCAGGAAGGTCGAATAAATCGCGGCGAACGGCTTGTAACCTTCGGTGGCGAGGCCGGCGGCGAAGGTCACCGCGTGCTGTTCTGCGATGCCGACATCGAAGGTCCGCGACGGAAACGCTTCGCCGAACAGGTCAAGGCCGGTGCCGCTAGGCATGGCGGCGGTGACGGCGACGATGCGGTCGTCCTCACGGCCTTCCTGGACCAAGCTTTCGGCGAACACCTTGGTGTAGGCCGGCGCATTGGCCGGCGCCTTGGCCTGCGCGCCGGTGATGACGTCGAACTTGTTGACGCCATGATATTTGTCGGCGGCGGCTTCCGCCGGCGCATAGCCCTTGCCCTTCTGGGTGACGACATGGATCAGAACCGGGCCTTCGCCATTGTCGCGGACATTTTTCAGGACCGGGATCAAATGCTCCAGATTGTGACCGTCGATCGGGCCGATATGATAGAAGCCGAGCTCCTCGAACAGCGTGCCGCCGGTGACGTAGCCGCGCGCATGCTCGACCGCCCGGGTGATCGCACGGTCGGCGCGCTTGCCGAGATAGGAGGTCAGTTTCTTGCCGAAGTCGCGCAGGCCGACATAGGTCTTGCCCGAGGCCAGTCGCGCCAGATAGGCGCTCATCGCACCGGTCGGCGGCGCGATCGACATGTCGTTGTCGTTGAGGATGACGATCAGCCGGGCATCGAGCGCGCCGGCATTGTTCATCGCCTCGTAGGCCATGCCGGCCGACATGGCGCCGTCGCCGATCACGGCGATGACATTGTTGCGGCCGCCGGAGAGGTCGCGAGCAGCGGCCATACCGAGGCCCGCCGATATCGATGTCGAGGAGTGGGCGGCGCCGAAGGGATCGTACTCGCTCTCGGCGCGACGGGTGAAGCCGGACAGGCCGCCCTCCTGGCGCAATGTGCGGATGCGGTCGCGGCGGCCGGTCAGGATCTTGTGCGGATAGGCCTGGTGGCCGACATCCCAGATCAGCCGGTCATCCGGGGTGTTGAAGACATAGTGCAGCGCCACCGTCAGCTCGACCACGCCAAGGCCGGCGCCAAGATGGCCGCCGGTGTGTGACACGGCGTCGATCAGCTCGGCACGAAGCTCGGATGCCAGTTGCGGCAATTCGCTCTCGGCAAGCGTGCGCAGGTCGGCCGGGATGCGGACCTTGTCGAGAAGCGGCGTATGCGGCGTTGAATTCACGGGTAGGCCTGCTCAGGCTTTCTGTTCATGGGCGGGATAGGCCGGCGGCCGGCGAAAGTAAATGCGTGTCAGTGACGCGGATCAGGCTTTAGGCC
The DNA here is from genome assembly GCF_042682105.1 of Mesorhizobium calcicola. Classification (NCBI taxonomy): domain Bacteria; kingdom Pseudomonadati; phylum Pseudomonadota; class Alphaproteobacteria; order Hyphomicrobiales; family Phyllobacteriaceae; genus Mesorhizobium; species Mesorhizobium calcicola. The sequence goes on along the minus strand of NZ_JBHUGY010000004.1, from coordinate 47,904 downwards.
CCAAAACCGGGCCACTTTTGGGCGACTTGCATCAGCTTTCCGGCAGCGGGATGAATTCTTCCTCATCGCCAGGAACGATATCGAAGCGGCCCGTCTTCCATTCTTCCTTGGCCTGTTCGATGCGCTCCTTGGAGGACGAGACGAAATTCCACCAGATGTAGCGCTTGGAGCCGAGCGAGGCACCGCCGAACAGCATGAAATGCGCGCCGGTTTCCGACGATACGACGATCTCGTCACCGGGCCGGAACACCAACAAGCGTTCAGCAGGGAAAACGTCGCCTGAAATCGAGACCTCGCCTTCGAGCGTGTAGATGGCGCGCTCTTCCGCATCGGCCGGGATTTTCACACTTGCACCGGGTGCCAGACGCATATCGGCATACAGCGTCTCGGAGTCGGCCCTCACCGGCGACCGCAGTCCCTGGAAATCACCGATGACGACGCGGCCGCTGACGCCTTCGGCGTCGATCTCGGGGAGCCGCAGAGCAGCCGTGTTCTCGAACACCGGAGCCACTTCTTCCTTGCCGTCCGGCAATGCCAGCCATGTCTGCAGGCCGGAGACCGACATCGGCGCGCCGCGCAGTTCCTCCGGCGTGCGCTCGGAGTGGACGATGCCGCGACCGGCGGTCATCAGGTTCACGTCACCGGGCTGGATGACCATTTCGGTGCCGAGCGAATCGCGATGCCGGATCTTGCCGTCGAACAGATAGGTGACCGTCGACAGACCGATATGCGGATGCGGACGCACATCGAGCGCCTGGCCCGCGCGCAGGATCGCCGGGCCCATGCGGTCGAAGAAGATGAAAGGCCCGACCAGCCGCCTTTTGGCGGTCGGCAGAGCGCGGCGCACCTGGAAACCGCCAATGTCCTTGGCGTTCGGGATGACCATCAGCTCGATCTGGTCGCTGGCAAAGGCGTCGCCGACTTCAGGGTCTTTCCCGGGAAAGAAGCTCATGGACTCTCCTTGTCAGCGGTCGAGGACCGCTTCGGCCGCATCAGGCAAAGCGGATCGCCGCCTTCGCCCGCAGTTTGGCCGCCACCTCTTCGCGATTGCGAGGATGCTGATGGGTTTCGAGGGAATCGAGAAGCTCACGCGCCGATGCCGCGATGGCTTCGACCGCATGATCGAAGGCGTGCTGGTTCTGCCTTGAAGGCCGCGTCGTTCCGCTCAATTTGCGGACAAACTGAAGTGCGGCGTCGCGCACCTCGTCATTGGTTGCCGGCGGATCAAAATTGAACAGGGTCTTGATGTTTCTGCACATCGTTTCCGAACCTTCTCTTGTCCTGAAGCCGTTTCAATCGGGACGGCTGCTATCCTCGACCATGATCATGTCCAAAAGCCGGTGAGTCGAGACCATCGTGCGGATCGCGCCTCAGTCCGCGTCGAGCGGCTCTGTTCCAACCGGCTTGCCATCGCGCGACAGCCTGATCTTCTCGACCTTGTCCTCGGCGGCCTTCAGCAGCCGGTCGCAGTGTGCTTTCAGCGCCTCGCCGCGCTCATAGATCCTGATCGACTGGTCGAGCGGCACGTCACCGCGCTCCAGATCATCGACGATCTTCTCCAGCGCGTCGAGTGCCTGTTCGAAGCTCATCGCCTTGACGTCTTCGTTGGTCTCACCAGCCATCATTCATCCTTTCATCAGTCGCCCGACATGGGCGGCGACCGAAAATGCCAGTCCCTGCAGATCGTAGCCACCCTCGAGCAGGCTGACGAGCCGGTTGCCGCTGTGGCGCGTGGCGCGCTGCATCAGCTGGCCGGTCGCCCAGTCGAAATCATCCTCGGTCAGGTTGATCTCGGCCAGCGGATCGCGGTGATGCGCATCGAAACCGGCCGAAATGATGATCAGGTCGGGGGCGAAATTGTCGAGCGCCGGCAGCACACGCGACAGGAAAGCATCGCGAAAAACCTCGCTGCCGGTCTGTGGCGCCAAAGGTGCGTTGACGATGTTGCCGGCACCGGTCTCGTTCTTTGCCCCGGTGCCGGGGTAGAGCGGCATCTGGTGCGTCGAGCAATAGAGCACCGACGGATCGTCCCAGAAAATATCTTGCGTGCCGTTGCCGTGATGCACGTCCCAGTCGACGACGGCAACGCGCTCGACGCCATGTTTGTTCTGCGCATAGCGCGCCGCGATCGCCGCCGTGTTGAAGAGGCAGAAGCCCATCGCCGTGGTCTTTTCGGCATGATGGCCGGGCGGCCGCGCGGCGACGAAGACATTGTCGGCGCGGCCTGTGAAAACGTCATCCACGGCGGCGTTGGCGGCGCCGATCGCGGTTATCGCCGCCTGCCAGCTCTTCGGGCTGGCGGTGGTGTCGGCGTCGATGCGGGCGATACCGGTGTCGGGAATGGCGGCGCGGACGCGGGCGACGAAATCGGCGGGATGCGCGTAGAGGATGGTGGCGTCGTCGCCCTCCGGCGCCTCGACCCGATCGAGCGCGGCAAAAGCCTCGTCGTCAAGCACGCGTTCAATGGCGCGCAAGCGGTCGGGCCGCTCGGGATGGCCGGGCGGCGTGATGTGTTCGAGGAAGATCGGATGGTGTAGAGACGAGTGACCATTGTCCTAATCTAGGCATCTATGGGCGCAATGGCCATGCGCGCCGACGCAATGACTGGGGGAAAATCACGCCTGCGTCCTTTGGTGTCGCTGCGGGCATTGGCGTCCTCAGCACTTCGGCGTAAGGTCGCCGCCACTGCCTGGTGCCCGCGCAAGCGGGAGAATCGGGAACACGGTTGAATTCCGTGGCGTGCCCAACGCTGTGAGGGGGACCGCGCCGGTAAATGCCACTGTCGATGACGGGAAGGCACCGGACGCGGGTTGATCCCGAGCCAGAAGACCGGCCTGGCAGGCATCGTCATCCGCATGGTCAGGCGGATGAAATGGATTGCAATCGCAAGGGGACACGCGATGCCCGAACACATGACCGCCTCTATTGGCGACGGGTTTGACCAGAGTGCGCGCGATGCGGTCTATCGCGCCGTGTTCACGCGCCGCGATGTCCGCAGCCATTTCCTGCCCACCGCGCTTGACGACGACGTGCTGGCGCGGCTGCTGCTTGCGGCTCATCACGCACCATCGGTCGGCTTCATGCAGCCATGGAACTTCATTGTCATTCGCGACGCCGGACGACGGGAAAAAGTGCGCGACCTGTTCCTGGCGGCGCGCGAGCAGGAATTGCCGGCCATCGGAGAGGAGCGGCAGGCGCTCTACCGCAAACTCAAGCTTGAAGGCATCTGCGAAAGCGCGCTCAACATCTGCATCACTTGCGACCGCCAGCGCTCGAAGGGTTCGCCGCTGGGACGTTGGCACAATCCGGAGATGGACCTCTACAGCACGGTCTGCGCGGTGCAGAATTTCTGGCTGGCGGCGCGCGCCGAAGGCGTCGGTGTCGGCTGGGTCAGCATCATCGAGGCGCAGGCGTTGAAAAGCCTGCTGTCAATTCCCGAGCATGTGACGCCGGTCGCCTATCTCTGCGTCGGCCGCGTCTCAGAGTTCGCGCCGAAACCGGATCTCGAAGCACACGGCTGGGGACGCCGCTTGCCGCTGCCGGAGCTGATCATGAGCGAGACCTTTTCCGGGCAAGGCGAAGCGCCGCTCAAATCGACCGTGGCGCGCCTCAACGGCGCCGATGCCGCACCGGCGACCGCGGCTGGTCAGCCTGTCGCGCCGGCCGTGCCCCAGCGCGAGCCGCCGAAGGAGGCCAGCGCCTTGTCCTTGAGTTCCCTGAACTTCGACGACGCCTCGGCCAGCCGGGCGTCCCAGGCGGGATCGGGCACCTGGCCCTCGATGGTCCCGAAATAGACCTGCATCAGGCAGGCGATGGCGAAGGGTTCGATGAAGGCTGCCTTGAAGGCCCAGGCGAAGACGATGGCGAGCACGAAGGCCCAGCCGGCGAGCTGGCCGGGCATGAGGAAAAGAATGGCGCCGGCCGGAGCCAGCATCAACAGGAAGATGACGAAGGACACGCCCCACATGATGACCGCCAGCCAGACGGCATTCTTGACCATGGTCTTGCCGTTCTGGGCATAGAGCACGACGCCTTGCCGGGCCGTCTCGAACGGCGAGGCTGAATTGATGCGGATGTTGTAGCCGAGGATGATCTCGTCGACATAGGTCAGCGACAGGCGGATCACCGTGTTGATGAAGCTGACCAGGCCGCTCAGGCCCGGTATCGGCAGGAAGGCGGCGATGCCGCCGATCAGGCCGGTAATGGCGCGGATGGCGCCCTTGACCAGTTGGTCGACGACGAAAAGGATGTTGGCCTCGGCAAAACGCTGGGTCACGATGTCCCTGGCGTAGGCAATCTGGTTCTGGCCGTCGGGAATGTCGCGGCCGTCGATCAGATGGACCATGACGGCGATATGGCCGGCCTTGACGACGTAAAGGATGTATTCGCGGATCCAGTAGACGGCGATCGAGACGACGCCGAAGCCGACCACGCCGCCCCACAAGGCAAAGGACAGCGGCCCGTCGGGATCGGTGGAGATATGACCGACGCCGTAGCCAACCGAGGCGCCCGTCCCGGTCGCCACGATATAGGCCAGCGTGATGCCGAAATAGACGATCATGCGAAAGACAATGAAAGGCCAGGTCCGCATCATGATGGACACCGACCTGCCGATATCGAAATCCCACATGCCCCGAATCTCCCCCTAAGAGATGGCGGGAAAGGATGCGCTCAAACCGGCTATTGTCAATCGCGGGCAGTGGCTCCAGGTCGCCGGTGGGGACTTCAGTTCGGCTGCGGATCCGGCTTTTTGAGCAGACCCTCAAGCAGCTGCTTGAACGCCGTCACCACCTTCCTCGACGTCGCTTCGGGGTCATTCGAATTGGCGATCCGTTGCGCCGCCTGACTGCTCGCGCCGTTGATCAGCCGCGAGGCCGTCTCGGGGTCGAGGCTGGAGACGACCACTCCCTCCTCCTGCAGCGCCGTCAGATGACCGGTCATTGAAGCGATGCACGCATTGGCATTCGGCCATTGTGCCGGATCGCCCAGCATGGCCGGGCCATCCCGGAACATGATGCGCTGGATTTCCGGCTCCAACGCCATCTCGATATAGGTCGTGCATTCGTCGACGAAATACTGCCAGCGGGTCGGCGCTCTCGACGCGACCTCGGTCACCCGAGCAGCCATCTCGCCGTCGATTTCGGCGATGACCGCCTGCAGCAGTCCCTTCTTGTCGCCGAAATGATGATAGAGCGCGCCGCGCGTCAGCCCGGCCGACGCGGTGAAATCATCCATCGAGGCTTCGGCATAGCCGATCGTGCCGAAGGCATGGCGGGCCGCCGCGATCAGCTTGCCGCGCGTCTCGGCAATCATCTCCTTGCGAGGTTTGTGCATGGCTTCTGGCCTTATTAACATACGCCTCGTATGCCAATTGACATACGCGACGTATGATCTATTTAACAATCATACGCTTCGTATGTAATTGTCGAACCTGCCTTTGTCGAGGAACCGGACATGCAAAATCCCTATTCGGAAATCTTTCGCGCCCCCGGCGCCAAGGGCTTTGCAGCTGCGGGCTTCATGGCCCGCCTGCCGATCGCGATGGCGCCGATCGGTATCGTGGCAATGCTGTCGCAGACGCGTGGCGAATACTGGCTGGCCGGCGCGGTCTCCGCGACATTCGCGCTGGGCAATGCTTTCGTGGCACCGCAAATATCGAGGCTGGTCGACCGCCTTGGCCAGACACGGATCGTGGTGCCGACCACCATCATCTCCGTGCTCGCTTTCGCGGTCCTGATTGCGGCGGCCAATCAGGACTGGCCGGTATGGACGCTGTTCGTGTCGGCGCTGCTGGCCGCGGCGATGCCCAGCATCCCGGCAATGGTGCGCGCACGCTGGACCGAGATTTTTCGCGGGCGGCCGGAGATGAATACCGCATTCGCCTTCGAGTCGGCGGCGGACGAGCTGGTCTACATTGCCGGCGCATCGCTGTCGGTCGGCCTGAGTGCCGCCCTGTTCCCGGAAGCGGGAATGCTGGCAAGCACAGTGTTCCTCGCCTTCGGCTCGACGGCGTTCATCCTGCAGCGTTCGACCGAGCCGCAAGTGCGACCGGTGGAACATGGTTCGCGCGGCTCGGCAATTCGCCTGCGGCCGGTGCAGATCATCACCTTCGCCCTGATCTTCATCGGCGCGACCTTCGCGACGACGGAAGTGAGCACCGTGGCGATCACCAAGGAGCTTGGCCAACCCGGCGCCGCGAGCCTCGTCATCGGCGTCTACGCGCTGGGATCGTTCGTGCTCGGCATCATCGTCGGCGCGCTCAATCTGAAAGCACCGCTGCAACGCCAGCTGGCTATCGCGATCGCCATCATCGCGCTCAGCACATTGCTGCCGCTCTCCGCCGGCACGGTGCCTCTGCTGGCCTTGACCGTCTTCCTCAGCGGCGTGGCGATCTCGCCGACCTTCATCACGGCATTCGGCCTGATCGAGCGGCATGTGCCGGAAGCGATGCTGACCGAGGGCATCACCTGGGTGACTACCGGGATCGGCATCGGCATGGCGCTGGGCTCGTTCGCGGCCGGCTCGGTGGTCGACGCGTTCGGCGCGCAGAACGGGTTCTGGGTGTCGGTGGCTTCAGGCACAATCGCACTGGCCACGGTCCTGCTTGGCCAGCGCAGCCTTGCCACGCCTGAGTGCGACCTGGACGGGTGCGAAGCGGCCGCCGTTCCCGCGGAATGAACCCCGAAGCGCCTGGTTCGAACGGGCCAGGCGCTTCGCGGCACTTACCTCGTCAGAGAATCTCGGTCTTGGCGATGTGGATGCCAAAACCCTCGAGACCGACATAGTGGCGCTCGCGTGAAGCGATCAGGTTGATCGAGGAAATGCCGAGATCTTTCAGGATCTGCGCGCCGAGGCCGATTTCGCGCCATTCGTTTTCGCGGCGGCGCGCCTCTTCGTGATCCTCGCGGTCGGTCGAAGCCGGCCGCTTGCGTTCCTGGTGGGCAACGCCGACGGAGCCTTCGCGCAGATAGACGATGACACCACGCCTGCGCTCGCCCATTGCCTTCATGATGGCGTCGAGCCGGTGGCTGGTGCCGAACACGTCGGTCACCACATCCTCGGAATGCAGGCGCACCGGCACCTCCTCGCCGTCGCGGATGTCGCCGAAGACAATGGCGACGTGATGCATGGAGTCCCACGGCAGCGTGTAGGTGAAGACCTGCGCCTTGCCGCCAAGCGTGTCGATTTCGGAGCAAGCCACGCGCTCGACCAGCGTTTCCTTGCGTTGCCGGTAGGCGATGAGGTCGGCGACCGAAACCTGTTTGAGACCATGCTCCTCGGCAAAGGCCGAAACCTGCGGGCCGCGCTTGACGGTGCCGTCGTCATTGACCAGTTCCGAAATGACGCCGACCGGCGCCAGGCCGGCGAGCTTGCACAGGTCAACCGCGGCTTCGGTATGGCCCGAACGCATCAGCACGCCGCCCTCGCGCGCGATCAGCGGAAAGATGTGGCCGGGACGGACGAAATCCGAGCCGCCGACATTGCCGTTGGCGAGATTGCGCACGGTCAGCGTGCGGTCCTCGGCCGAAATGCCTGTCGTCGTGCCGTGCTTGAAATCGACGCTGACGGTGAAAGCGGTGGTGTGGGCGGAATCATTGTCGGCGACCATCGGCGACAGGTTGAGCCGCTTGGCCTCCTCGCGCGGCATCGGCGTGCAGACGATGCCGGAGGTGTGACGGATGATGAACGCCATCTTCTCCGGCGTGCAATGGACGGCGGCGACGATCAGGTCGCCCTCGTTCTCGCGCCCGTCATCGTCCATGACGACGACGATCTCGCCGCGTTCGAAAGCGCGCAGGGCTTCGACGATTTTCTTCTGGTCGTAAGGCATAAAAGCTCGCTTCGCTCGCAGGGAGTAGGGAATAGGACAGTAAGGGAGTAGGGAAAAGCAAAAAATGGCGGTATCTGTAAGCCCTAATGCCTACTGCCTATTCCCTGCCCTGTCTGTCCCCGATGACGCAGATAGTGATCGGCAATGGCGCAGGCAACCATCGCCTCGCCGATCGGCACGGCGCGGATGCCGACGCATGGATCGTGACGGCCCTTGGTCATGATCTCGACGTCGTGGCCGTCCTTGTCGATCGACTTGCGCGGCGTCAGGATCGACGAGGTCGGCTTGACGGCGAAACGGGCGACGATCGCCTGGCCGGTCGAGATGCCGCCGAGGATGCCGCCGGCATTGTTGGACAGGAACACCGGCCTGCCGTCATTGCCCATGCGCATCTCGTCGGCATTCTGTTCGCCGGTGATGCGGGCAGCCTCAAAACCATTGCCGATCTCGACGCCCTTGACGGCATTGATCGACATCAGGCCGGAGGCAATGTCCTGGTCGAGCTTGGCGTAGATCGGCGCGCCGAGGCCTGCCGGAACGCCGTCGGCGACGATCTCGATCACCGCGCCGATCGACGATCCCGCCTTGCGGATGCCGTCGAGATACTGCGTGAAGACGGGAACGGAAGCCGGATCGGGCGTGAAGAACGGATTTTCCGCGTCGCCAACAAAATTCCAGTTCCAGTTGGCGCGGTCGATGGACTTTTCGCCCATCGAGACCAGGGCGCCGCGCACCACCATGCCCGGCACCACCTTGCGTGCCAACGCTCCGGCCGCGACTCTTGCCGCCGTCTCGCGGGCCGAGGAGCGGCCACCGCCGCGATAGTCGCGTATGCCGTATTTGACGTCGTAGGTGTAATCGGCATGGCCCGGCCGGTACTGGCGGGCGATTTCGCCATAGTCCTTCGAGCGCTGGTCGACATTTTCGATCATCATCGACACCGGCGTGCCGGTGGTGATCATCGTCTCGCCGTCCTCATCGAGCACGAAGCCCGACAGCACCTTCACCTCGTCGGGTTCGCGGCGCTGGGTGACGAAGCGTGACTGGCCCGGCCGGCGCTTGTCGAGATCGGCCTGGATGTCCCGGAGGGTAAAGCGGATGCCGGGCGGACAGCCGTCGACCACGCAGCCGAGTGCGGCGCCGTGGCTTTCGCCCCAGGTGGTGACGCGGAAAAGGTGGCCGAACGTGTTGTGAGACATAAAATGACCCTGCCCGGCGTCGGAGCCGGCTTAGCGCATGACCCGAAAATCGAAGCGATTTTCGGAAAGGATCATGCGCAAATCAAAAAGTGCCACAGCGTCTCTTGCGCTCCAAGTTGACGCGCGGCGCTGCAGTCTGCCTTCTATTGGCGTTTTTCACAGGGGTCAAACTGTGATCTGGCGGATTTAGTTTTGACACATTCGGTTGGTTTCTGCTCTCTTCCATCAGTCAGCCATCGCCTGCCGCCGCCATGCCGGTGCAATGACAAAAGAGGAACGATTATGCGTACCCTGATTGGCGCCGTCGCCGCCACGCTGCTGCTTTCCACCGCCGCTTTCGCCGGCCAGACCGAAGGCCTGATCAAGAAGATCGACAAGGACACGGCGACGCTGACGCTGGATGACGGCAAGTCCTACAAGCTGAATGCCGAGACAGATCTCGACGCGCTGAAGCCGGGCATGGATGTCGTCCTCGCCTACGATGAGACCAATGGCGAGAACATCGTCACCGACATGGAATTGCCGGACACCGAATAAGAGCTTTCCAGCTCCGCACAGCCAGAGTCCGACAAGGCCGGAATCGGCCACCTTCTAAACAGCTTGGACGCGCCGGGCGAGGGCTGGCCCTTGCCAATGCCTTCCGTTGGTAGCAATGTCGGCTCGGGTGGATCTCGAACAATATCGGAGATCCGGGGCGGAGCCGAACAATGTGCAGCGACTGCGAGCGCGAAGGGGTCGACCGGAGGGGTTTCCTCAAGGTCGGCGCGGGGCTCCTTGCGATCGGGCTTGGCGGCGCTTCGTGGTCGGCGCGTGCGGCAGAGAGTGCTGCGCCGGCATTGTCCCCCGATGCAGCGCTCGCCGCGCTGAAATCCGGCAACGAACTCTATGTCAGCCACCCGGAACTGTGCTCGATCGACCTTGCCGCGCAGCGGAAGGCTGTCGCCGGGCATCAGGCGCCATGGGCCACGGTCATCAGTTGCGCCGACAGTCGCGTTCCGCCTGAGTTGATCTTCGGCGGCCAAGGCGTTGGAGAACTGTTCGTCGCGCGGAACGCTGGCAATCTCGTCGACACGGCGACGCTCGGCACGGTCGAATACGGCGCGGCGGTGCTCGGCTCGCCGTTGATCGTCGTCCTCGCGCACACGAGCTGCGGTGCCGTCAAGGCGGCTTGTGACGTGGTCACCAAGAACGCGACCTATCCGGGCGCGATCGGCCCGATGATCGAACCGATCCTGCCTGCGGCGATCGCGGTGCGGAGCGAGGCGGGCGATTTCGTAGACAACGCCGCCAAGGAGAGCGCGCGCAGGACTTTGAGGCGCCTGGCCGTTTCAAGCAAGCTCCTGGCCGATCTCACCGGGGCCGGGAAGCTGAAGATCGTCGCGGCAATCTACGATCTTGAAACGGGTGTGGTGACCTACATCGAATGAGACGTTCTTCCGGGACGGATGGGGTCGAGAATTGGGAACCTTCTAAACCAATCTCGGATGAATAACCTTTCCAGCTACAGCCACTCCAGGCGTTCACCCTGCAGCCTGAGCACGCGATCCTGCGGTATTTCCAGGTTTGCTGCCTCGTTCTCCGCCATCCCCTCCACGAAGCGAAACAGGGCCCGCATGACCCCGCCATGCGTTACGCAGATCGTCTGGCGCTGGATCGCCTCGAACCAGGGTTTCACCCGTTCGAGCAGCATCTGGTAACTCTCCGCGCCCTCGCCGGGCGGCTGGAAGTTCCATTTGTCCAGCGCGCGTGTCCGGCGCGCCCCTGGATACTGCGTCTTGAGCTCGGCATAGGTAAAACCCTGCCAATCGCCGAAATTGACTTCCACCAGGCGAGGATCGGTTCGATAGCCATCCGGATCGAGCTTCATCGCGGTGCGGATGCGCTGCATCGTTTCGCGCGTCCGCTTCATTGGGCTGGCGACGAAATCGAAATCCGCGGGATTTTGCACCAACTCGGCCAGCCGATGACCGTTTCCGGTCGCCTGCTCGCGGCCAAGCGCATTGAGGTCGGTGTCGGCCTGCCCCTGAAGCCGGGATTCGGCGTTCCACGCGGTCTGGCCGTGGCGCACGATATAAACCAGCGGGTACATCAGGTCTTCCGGTACGAGGTCTGGACGGACGACGGTTCGTGGGTGTCAGTCCTTGACCGTCGAAATGTCCGGGGCGTCGACCGCCTTCATGCCGACGACGTGGTAGCCTGAATCGACATGATGCACCTCACCGGTGACGCCGCGCGACAGATCGGACAGGAAATAGACGCCGGAATCGCCGACTTCCTCCTGCGTCACCGTCTGCTTCAGCGGCGAATTGTATTCGTTCCATTTCAGGATGTAGCGGAAATCGCCGATACCGGATGCGGCAAGCGTCTTGATCGGGCCGGCCGAGATGGCGTTGACGCGAATCTTCTTGGCGCCGAGGTCGACGGCCAGATAACGCACGCTGGCCTCGAGCGCCGCCTTGGCGACACCCATGACGTTGTAGTGCGGCATCACCTTTTCGGCGCCATAATAGGTCAGCGTCAGCAGCGAGCCACCATTGGTCATCAGCGCCTCGGCACGCTTGGCAATGGTGGTGAAGGAATAGACCGAAATGTCCATGGTGCGCAGGAAATTGTCGCGCGTCGTCTCGACGTAACGGCCGGTCAGCTCGTCCTTGTCGGAAAAGGCGATGGCGTGGACGAGGAAATCAAGCTTGCCCCAATGCCTGGCGACATTGGCGAAAACCTCGTCCAGGCTCGCCGGATCGGTGACGTCGCAATGGCCGGCGACAAAGGCGCCGAGTTCCGCCGCCAGCGGCTCGACACGCTTCTTGAACGCCTCGCCCTGATAGGTGAGCGCGATCTCGGCGCCATGGTCGACGCAGGCCTTGGCGATGCCATAGGCGATCGATCTGTTGTTGGCGACGCCAAGAATAAGGCCGCGCTTGCCGGCCATAAGGCCCTGTCCACCCGCCATGTCAGCGCTCTCCGCAAGATTTTCAGCTTTGTGGAGTGCCCTATCGCACAGGCACACTGCCCCTTCAAGCGTTCAAACCGGACAGTTCGGGGGACAAAAGCCGCCAATCAGCCTTTTTGACCGCGCAACAGCGCTTCGAGCGCGCTATCGCCGCCTTCCGGCAGCATGATCCGCACATGGGCATAGAGATCGCCATGGCCGCCGGCTTTCTCCGGCAGACCCCTGCCCTTCAACCGCAGGACCTTGTCCGAGCTCGACCAGGCGGGAACGTTGACCGCCAGCTTGCCGGTCGGCGTCTCGACGGGAACCTTGGCGCCGAGCACCGCATCCGCCAGCGTCACCGGCAGATCGGCATGCAGGTCGCGGCCCTCGATGCGGTAGCGCGGATGCCGGCGCAGATGAATCTTGACCAGCGCATCGCCCGGCTGGCCCGGCCCTTGCTCGCCTTGCCCCTTCAGCCGGATGGTCTGGCCGTCCTCGACATAGGCCGGCAGCTTGACCGCCACCTTGCGGCCGTCTGGAAACATCGCCGTCACCTTTTCGGCGGTCGCCGCTTCCTCGATGGTGACGTCGAGGGTCACGTTCAGATCGGCGGCGGTGGCCTGCTGGCGGCGGTCGCCCGTGCCGGGGCCGCGCGCGCCCGAAAAGGCGTCGCCGAAAATCTGGCTGAAGATATCGCTGTTGCCGTCGAACGGATCGCCGCCCGGACGGCCCGAGCGGAATTCGAATCGCGAACCGCCAGGCCCTTGCTGCCGGCGAAACCCGGCGAAGGGATCACCGCCACCGGCAGCGCCCTCAAAACCCTGGAAACGCGGCTTGCCGTCGGCGTCGATCTCGCCGCGATCGAACGCGGCGCGATTCTTCTCGTCGCCGACGATCTCGTAGGCCTGGTTGGCCGCGGCAAAACGGTCCTTCGCCTTGGGATCATTCGGATTCTGGTCCGGATGATGCTTCTTGGCAAGTTTCCGGTACGCCGATTTTATGTCCTTGGCCGATGCGTTCTTGGCAACGCCCAGCACCTCATAGGGGTCGCGCATGCGTCCTGCCTGCAAGAAGGGGTGAATCTACAGTTGCCTCTATATGCGCTCGCATAGGAAGAAATTCCAGTGGCGCATAGCCACATAGACGGCGAAATTGAAGCGAGCTTCTACTATCGCCTTAATCTCTTGCGCGCTCCAATTGTTCGCTTCCGAAACCTGGCGAATGTCGGCCATCGGGCGCGCCAAGCGTTCATTCCCAGCCAAATACCGTCAACGGCATGGCGGAATGGATACTGGCCGTCTAAGACCACCGATGTTAGGCTGAAGGCATGACGCGCGAGGCTGCGATAGCGCGATCGGAGGCCTACTTCGATTCAGGCGCTTTTCGGGAGGATTTGGCCCGTCGGATTGGCATGCCAACAGAAAGCCAGAACCCTGATCGCGAACATGTGCTGGTTGAATATATCGAGGCTGAGATAAAGCCGACATTCGAACTGCTTGGCTTTGCCTGCCGAACGCTTAGCCAGGACGGCTGGCCATTCTTTTTCGCCGAACGCACAGAGGACGCGACACGTCCGACGGTACTTGGCTATGGCCACGGCGACGCAATTCGCGGGTTGGATGACGAGTGGGACGAGGGACTTTCCCCGTGGCGTCTGACCGAACGTGACAACAAATGGTACGGACGCGGCGTCGCCGACAACAAGGGCCAGCATTCGATCAACGTCGGCGCTCTTCGAGCCGTGATCGAGACGCGCGGAAGGCTCGGCTTCAATGCCAAGTATCTGATCGAAATGGGGGAAGAACGGGTCTCGCCTGGCCTGCGGGAACTGGCCAAGACCCACAAGGAATTATTCCGATCGGACGTGCTGATCGCCTCGGATGGTCCCCGCCTCTCCGCCGAAAGGCCGACCGTTTTTTGGGCTCACGCGGCTCTATCTCCTTCGACATCTGGATCGACGCGCGGAAGGGCAGCCATCATTCGGGAAACTGGGGCGGTCTCCTCTCGGATCCCGCCATTCAACTTGCCCATGCCATTGCGAGCATCACCGAACCGACTGGAAAAATTCGGATTCCGGAGTGGCTTCCGACAAGCATTCCCGACGATGTGCGACGCGTGCTTGCGGACTGTGAGGTGGAGAACGGCACGGAGGAGCCCAAGATCGATCTCGATTGGGGCGAGCCTGGCCTGACCTCTGCGGAGAAGGTTTTTGCGTGGTGCTCATTTTCGGTTCTGGCTCTCGAGGCGGGGAACCCAAGGACGCCTGTTGGCGCCATCCCATCCCGAGCCTGGGCGCGTTGCCAGCTTCGCTTCGTCATCGGCGTGGACGTGCAGAAAATCCTCCCTGCCTTGCGCCGTCATCTGGACCGCAACGGATTTTCGACCGTGCAGATTGCGAAAGCACGCGACGAAGTTTTTCACGCGACGCGGCTCGATCCGAAGCACCCATGGGTCAGTTGGGTGGTAGATTCGATTGCCCGTACGACGGGAAAGAAACCGCTATTCTGCCAAGCCTCGGTGGGTCACTCCCGAACGACGTCTTTTCCGAAATTCTTGAAATGGCGACCATTTGGGTTCCGCATTCTTATCCGGGGTGTTCGCAGCACGCGCCCAATGAGCATCTGCCGGTTGCCATTGTCCGAGAAGGCTTGGGGCTGATGGCAGGACTTTACTGGGATTTGGGCGAGCCGAATGGACAGCCAATGACTCGCTCAGGCCTTCGGAAAGCAGACATTGATGTCGATGCCACTTGAGGTCGGCTCTTGGCGCATAATCGCCTATCGATGTGGGCCAAACATGTGGTCTGGAACACTTAAAGCGCCTTGAAGTCCTGCATGTGCCAGCTACCGGCACTGGCCAGGCAGAGTTCGCCTTCGAACATGGCAACGCCATCAAAGCTTTCGCGCGAGGCCATGAAACGGCGGCATGTCTGGCCCTTGTCCTTCAATTCGGCCAGCCCGGTGATAGAGCCGCGTGACCCGGTACCGGCATTCGCCCACGGCACGGCCTGACCGCCGAGTTGCTCGATGTCGGCCGAGGACACCGCATTGCCGATCGTCGTCTGGTCGGAGTCGCGATCCGAACTGGCCGGCGCGGATGGGGCGGAGGTGCTGCTGGTCAGAATCGACCGATCAACTTCTGCTTTTTGCAGGCTGAAGCCACCCGCGCCGCAGGCGGCAAGCGGCAGGACGATCATCACGATCGCGGCTTTGGCGCTGGCTGAAGCAATTAGGCTGCTTTGCCTGCTGTCAAAAGCTTGCGCGATACGCGACAATCGGCAACCTCCCCTTGCTCCATAAGAATCTTTGGCTTCGCAACAATTTGAGAAAAACTATGAGTGACACAGAGTTAACAAGCCGTGACTTTACCGAGGCGGCGGAGCCGTTTCGCCTTTTTGCTGCATGGCTGGAGGACGCCACCAAAAGCGAAATGAACGACCCCAACGGCGTGGCGCTGGCGACCGTCGATGCCGACGGCATGCCGGATGTACGGATGGTACTGCTCAAGGGGTTCGATGAAGGCGGTTTTGTGTTCTATACGAATTTCGAGAGCGCCAAGGGCCAGCAAATTCTTGGCAGCATGAAGGCGGCGATGTGTTTCCATTGGAAATCGCTGCGCCGCCAGGTGCGTGTGCGCGGTCCGGTGGAGATCGTCAGCGACGCCGAAGCCGACGCCTACTACGCGACGCGACCGCGCGGCAGCCGCATCGGCGCCTGGGCTTCGAAACAGTCGCGGCCGCTAGAAAGCCGCTTTGCACTGGAAAAGGCGGTGGCCGAATACACGGCACGCTATCCGATCGGCGAAATTCCACGGCCAAAGCATTGGTCGGGTTTCCGCATCGTGCCCACGACCATCGAGTTCTGGCACGACCGACCGTTCCGGCTGCATGACCGTGTGGTCTTTTCGCGCGATACGAAAGGCGGCTGGGGCAAGACGAGGCTTTACCCCTAAAGCTCAGGCTTTCTTCCTGGTCATGAACGCCGTGAGCGCGGCGCGCGCTTCATCCGATTTCAGCCGCGCGCGGAAATGCTCGCTTTCCTCGCCGATGCGGGCGACGAGGTCGTCGCGCGAGCCGCGCATCAGGTCACGCGCGATCTTCAGCGCCTGCGGCGGCTTGGCCGCGATCTGGCCGGCCGCCGCCAGCACCGAGGCCTCCAGCGCGTCTTCCTCGACCACATCGTAGATCAGGCCGGCGGCCTTCGCCCGTTCGGCCGAAAAGCCCTCGCCAAGGCCGAGCAGCGCGAAAGCACCCTGCTGCCCCAGGATGCGCGGCGCCAAAAGGCTCGATCCTGCTTCGGGCACCAGTCCGAGATCGACGAAAGGCGTCCTGAACACAGTGCGCGGCGTGGCGAAGGTCAGGTCGCAATGCAGGTTGAGCGTCGTGCCGATGCCGACCGCGATGCCGTCGACGCCGGAGACCATGGGCTTTTCGATCCTGGCCAGCGCCATCAGGAAGTCCCAGACCTCGGTGCCGCCGTCGCCGCCGGTGGCGACGACCATGAAATCGGCCAGGTCGTTGCCGGAGGAGAAGGCGCCTGGCACGCCGAGGAACACATGGACACGGATTGCCTGGTCGGCGTCGCCCTCGGCCAGGGCTTTTGACATTTTCGCATACATGGCGCGCGTCAGCGCGTTCTTCTTGTCCGGCCGGTTCATGCGGATGATCTGGATGGCGCCCTGGCGCTCGACGAGGATATGATCTGTCACGGTTTTTCCTTGTGAACGTCAGGCAGAGATGAGCGCCTTGCCGGCAGCGGCAAGGCTTTCGGCGCCGCCGGTGACGCGCTCCTTCAAGGCGCGCGTTTCGCCAAGCAGATTCTCGGCGAAGAAGCGGCAAAGCGGGACGCGGCTATGATCGGCGAGCCCGCCTTGCGCCAGATAGGCACCACCGGCGGCGAGCGAGATCAGCCTGAGATAGGGCGTGGCGCCCGCCTGGGCCGCATCCAAATGGCCATCGGCCATCAGCTTCTGCAGGAAGCGCGTCGCTTCGGTGAGGTCGTCGAGTGCCTGGTCGAGCGCATCGGCGGTGCGGCCAAAGCCTTCGACGTTGGAGATCCGCACCGCATCGGCGACCGCCTTCAGTTCGGCAATGTATCTATGCACATGCTCGCCGCCGCCCAGCGGCAGCTTGCGCGCCACAAGGTCAATGGCCTGGATGCCATTGGTGCCCTCGTAGATCGGGGCGATTCTGGCATCGCGATAGAGCGCCGCCGCGCCCGTCTCCTCGATGAAGCCCATGCCGCCATGCACCTGGACACCCAGCGAGGCGACCTCGACGCCAACATCGGTCGAGAAGGCTTTTGCCAAAGGTGTCAGCAGGTTGGCGCGGTCGCGCCAGTTGGCGGCGGCCTCGCCTCCGGCGACGCGGGCGCGGTCAATGGCGTGGGCGCAGGAATAGCTGATGGCGCGCGCGATCTGGGTCAGCGCCTGCATGGTGAGCAGATTGCGCTGTACGTCGGGGTGATGGACGATCGGCGCCATACCGGCGCCGCCGTAGCCTGCGGCCTTACCCTGACGACGCTCATTGGCATAGGCGATCGCCTTCTGGGTAGCGGTCTCGGCCACCGCCACGCCCTGCATGCCGACGGCGAGACGCGCATTGTTCATCATGGTGAACATGCAGGCGAGGCCCTTGTTCTCCTCGCCGATCAGCCAGCCGATGGCGCCGGGCGCAGCGCCCCCAAAACCATCGCCATAGATCATGGTGCAGGTCGGCGAGGCATGGATGCCGAGCTTATGCTCCAGGCCGGAGCAGAAGACGTCGTTGCGCGCGCCCAGCGATCCATCGTCGCCGACCAGGAATTTCGGCACCAGGAACAGCGATATGCCGCGCGTGCCGGCCGGCGCATCGGGCAGCCGCGCCAGAACCAGATGGATGATGTTGTCGGTGAAGTCGTGCTCGCCATAGGTGATGAAGATCTTCTGGCCGAAGATGCGGTAGGTGCCATCGCCCACCGGCTCGGCGCGGGCGCGCAAGGCATTGAGGTCCGAGCCGGCCTGCGGCTCGGTCAGGTTCATCGTGCCCATCCACTCGCCGGAGACGAGCTTTGCCAGATATTTGGCCTTGAGCGCCTCGGAGGCATGCTTGTCGAGCGCCTCGACCGCGCCCATGGTCAGCGTCGGGCCGATGCCGAAGGCCATAGCGGCGGAGTTCCACATTTCGAGCGCGGCAACGGCAAGCATGGTGGGCAGGCCCTGGCCGCCAAACTCCTCCGGTCCTGAAAGTGCGTTCCAGCCGCCGTCGATCCAGCGCCGGTAAAGCTCCTTCCAGCCGGGTGGCGTGGTGACGGCCGCGTCCTTCAGCACCGCGCCATGCTCGTCGCCGATCTTGTAGAGTGGCGCGACTTCGTCGGTGGCGAAGCGGCCGCCTCGGCCAGGATGGCATCGACCAGATCCTCGCCGAGATCGCCGAAGGTGCCGGCATCAAGGGCCGGCTTGAGACCAGCCACGCGCTTGAGCGTGAAAGCGATATCCTCGACCGCTGCCCGATACATGCCGCTCCCATCCTCCTGAACCATCGGCTGACTGATCCTAGGACCCGCACTGCCGCAAACCATCCGCCTTTGGGCGGCGGTCTCCCATCTTCTCAACAAGAAACACGAACAACCTCAACAGTGGAGACAATCAACATGAAAATGATGCAATGGGGGGCTGCGGCCCTGGCCCTGGGGCTCGTGCATTTCGCAGTGCCGGCCGAGGCCGCCGGCGGCAAGACGCTCGAAACCGTCAAGGCGCGCGGCGTGCTCAACTGCACCGGCCATGACGGCTCCTATCTCGGCTTTGCCGAGGTGGACGACAAGGGCAACTGGAAGGGCATGGACATCGACCTTTGCCGGGCTGTGGCCACCGCCGTGTTCGGCGATCCGGCGAAATTGAAGATCGTGCCGATCAGCTGGGCGCAGCGCTGGCCGTCGCTGCAGTCGGGCGATATCGACATCGTCATCAAGGCCTCGGGCGGCACGCTGAGCCGCGACACGGAACTGGGGCTCCAGTTCTCGATGTCGTACTACCTCGGCACGACCAAGGTGATGGCGCACAAGGAGCTCAACCTGAAGTCGCTCAAGGACGCACAGGGCGGCACGATCTGCATCCCTGCGGGCACAACCATCGAACAGCAGGTCGCTGCCTACAGCCCAGAAGATCGGAATCAAGCTTGAGCCGGTCGTCATCGAAAAGACGGAAGAGCTCGAACAGGCCTACTTCTCCGGCCGTTGCGACCTCTATGCGCAATGGGGTCCGGTCCTCGCCATCGCGCGTGTGGCCAAGGGCAAGGTCGAAGACCATGTGATCCTGCCTGACGTGATCGCGGTCGAGCCGAGGTCATGATCGTGCGGCAGGGCGACGACAATTGGGTCGACGTCGCCAACTGGACGCTCAGCGCCCTGCTCTTCGCCGAACAGGAAGGCATCACCTCCAAGAATGTCGACGAGATCAAGGCCAAGCCGACATCGGCCGGCGGTCGCCAAGTTCCTGGGTGCGGCACCGGGCATGGGCAAGGGTCTCGGCCTGCCCGACGACTGGGCCTACAACGTCATCAAGAAGGTCGGAAACTATTCGGAGATCTTCGATCGCGATCTCGGCAAGGACTCGCCCTACAAGATGGATCGTGACCTGACCAACCTCTGGAACAATGGCGGCGTCCTGTTCCCGCTGGTGATCGACTGATCCGTTCTTAACGCATCCCACCCTCGCCCCGCCCGGCACGAGCCGGGCGGGGCGAGGGTGGGATGCGTTAAGAACGGATCAGTCGATCACCAGCGGGAACAGGACGCCGCCATTGTTCCAGAGGTTGGTCAGGTCACGATCCATCTTGTAGGGCGAGTCCTTGCCGAGATCGCGATCGAAGATCTCCGAATAGTTTCCGACCTTCTTGATGACGTTGTAGGCCCAGTCGTCGGGCAGGCCGAGACCCTTGCCCATGCCCGGTGCCGCACCCAGGAACTTGGCGACCGCCGGCGATGTCGGCTTGGCCTTGATCTCGTCGACATTCTTGGAGGTGATGCCTTCCTGTTCGGCGAAGAGCAGGGCGCTGAGCGTCCAGTTGGCGACGTCGACCCAATTGTCGTCGCCCTGCCGCACGATCATGACCTCCGGCTCGACCGCGATCACGTCAGGCAGGATCACATGGTCTTCGACCTTGCCTTGGCCACACGCGCGATGGCGAGGACCGGACCCCATTGCGCATAGAGGTCGCAACGGCCGGAGAAGTAGGCCTGTTTCGAGCTCTTCCGTCTTTTCGATGACGACCGGCTCAAGCTTGATTCCGATCTTCTGGCTGTAGGCAGCGACCTGCTGTTCGATGGTTGTTGCCCGCAGGGATGCAGATCGTGCCGCCCTGTGCGTCCTTGAGCGACTTCAGGTTGAGCTCCTTGTGCGCCATCACCTTGGTCGTGCCGAGGTAGTACGACATCGAGAACTGGAGCCCCAGTTCCGTGTCGCGGCTCAGCGTGCCGCCCGAGGCCTTGATGACGATGTCGATATCGCCCGACTGCAGCGACGGCCAGCGCTGCGCCCAGCTGATCGGCACGATCTTCAATTTCGCCGGATCGCCGAACACGCGGTGGCCACAGCCCGGCAAAGGTCGATGTCCATGCCCTTCCAGTTGCCCTTGTCGTCCACCTCGGCAAAGCCGAGATAGGAGCCGTCATGGCCGGTGCAGTTGAGCACGCCGCGCGCCTTGACGGTTCGAGCGTCTTGCCGCCGGCGGCCTCGGCCGGCACTGCGAAATGCACGAGCCCCCAGGGCCAGGGCCGCAGCCCCCCATTGCATCATTTTCATGTTGATTGTCTCCACTGTTGAGGTTGTTCGGTTTCTTGTTGAGAAGATGGGAGACCGCCGCCCAAAGGCGGATGGTTTTGCGGCAGTGCGGGTCCTAGGATCAGTCAGCCGATGGTTCAGGAGGAGGGAGCGGCATGTATCGGGCAGCGGTCGAGGATATCGCTTTCACGCTCAAGCGCGTGGCTGGTCTCAAGCCGGCCCTTGATGCCGGCACCTTCGGCGATCTCGGCGAGGATCTGGTCGATGCCATCCTGGCCGAGGCCGGCCGCTTCGCCACCGACGAAGTCGCGCCACTCTACAAGATCGGCGACGAGCATGGCGCGGTGCTGAAGGACGCGGCCGTCACCACGCCACCCGGCTGGAAGGAGCTTTACCGGCGCTGGATCGACGGCGGCTGGAACGCACTTTCAGGACCGGAGGAGTTTGGGCGGCCAGGGCCTGCCCACCATGCTTGCCGTTGCCGCGCTCGAAATGTGGAACTCCGCCGCTATGGCCTTCGGCATCGGCCCGACGCTGACCATGGGCGCGGTCGAGGCGCTCGACAAGCATGCCTCCGAGGCGCTCAAGGCCAAATATCTGGCAAAGCTCGTCTCCGGCGAGTGGATGGGCACGATGAACCTGACCGAGCCGCAGGCCGGCTCGGACCTCAATGCCTTGCGCGCCCGCGCCGAGCCGGTGGGCGATGGCACCTACCGCATCTTCGGCCAGAAGATCTTCATCACCTATGGCGAGCACGACTTCACCGACAACATCATCCATCTGGTTCTGGCGCGGCTGCCCGATGCGCCGGCCGGCACGCGCGGCATATCGCTGTTCCTGGTGCCGAAATTCCTGGTCGGCGACGATGGATCGCTGGGCGCGCGCAACGACGTCTTCTGCTCCGGCCTGGAGCATAAGCTCGGCATCCATGCCTCGCCGACCTGCACCATGATCTATGGCGATGGTTTTGGGGGCGCTGCGCCCGGCGCCATCGGCTGGCTGATCGGCGAGGAGAACAAGGGCCTCGCCTGCATGTTCACCATGATGAACAATGCGCGTCTCGCCGTCGGCATGCAGGGCGTGGCGGTGGCCGAGACCGCTACCCAGAAGGCGATCGCCTATGCCAATGAGCGTCGTCAGGGTAAGGCCGCAGGCTACGGCGGCGCCGGTATGGCGCCGATCGTCCATCACCCCGACGTACAGCGCAATCTGCTCACCATGCAGGCGCTGACCCAGATCGCGCGCGCCATCAGCTATTCCTGCGCCCACGCCATTGACCGCGCCCGCGTCGCCGGAGGCGAGGCCGCCGCCAACTGGCGCGACCGCGCCAACCTGCTGACACCTTTGGCAAAAGCCTTCTCGACCGATGTTGGCGTCGAGGTCGCCTCGCTGGGTGTCCAGGTGCATGGCGGCATGGGCTTCATCGAGGAGACGGGCGCGGCGGCGCTCTATCGCGATGCCAGAATCGCCCCGATCTACGAGGGCACCAATGGCATCCAGGCCATTGACCTTGTGGCGCGCAAGCTGCCGCTGGGCGGCGGCGAGCATGTGCATAGATACATTGCCGAACTGAAGGCGGTCGCCGATGCGGTGCGGATCTCCAACGTCGAAGGCTTTGGCCGCACCGCCGATGCGCTCGACCAGGCACTCGACGACCTCACCGAAGCGACGCGCTTCCTGCAGAAGCTGATGGCCGATGGCCATTTGGATGCGGCCCAGGCGGGCGCCACGCCCTATCTCAGGCTGATCTCGCTCGCCGCCGGTGGTGCCTATCTGGCGCAAGGCGGGCTCGCCGATCATAGCCGCGTCCCGCTTTGCCGCTTCTTCGCCGAGAATCTGCTTGGCGAAACGCGCGCCTTGAAGGAGCGCGTCACCGGCGGCGCCGAAAGCCTTGCCGCTGCC
This sequence comes from Mesorhizobium calcicola, assembly GCF_042682105.1. Classification (NCBI taxonomy): domain Bacteria; kingdom Pseudomonadati; phylum Pseudomonadota; class Alphaproteobacteria; order Hyphomicrobiales; family Phyllobacteriaceae; genus Mesorhizobium; species Mesorhizobium calcicola. The sequence continues at coordinate 25,280 of NZ_JBHUGY010000004.1, read as the reverse complement.
GGCAAGGCGCTCATCTCTGCCTGACGTTCACAAGGAAAAACCGTGACAGATCATATCCTCGTCGAGCGCCAGGGCGCCATCCAGATCATCCGCATGAACCGGCCGGACAAGAAGAACGCGCTGACGCGCGCCATGTATGCGAAAATGTCAAAAGCCCTGGCCGAGGGCGACGCCGACCAGGCAATCCGTGTCCATGTGTTCCTCGGCGTGCCAGGCGCCTTCTCCTCCGGCAACGACCTGGCCGATTTCATGGTCGTCGCCACCGGCGGCGACGGCGGCACCGAGGTCTGGGACTTCCTGATGGCGCTGGCCAGGATCGAAAAGCCCATGGTCTCCGGCGTCGACGGCATCGCGGTCGGCATCGGCACGACGCTCAACCTGCATTGCGACCTGACCTTCGCCACGCCGCGCACTGTGTTCAGGACGCCTTTCGTCGATCTCGGACTGGTGCCCGAAGCAGGATCGAGCCTTTTGGCGCCGCGCATCCTGGGGCAGCAGGGTGCTTTCGCGCTGCTCGGCCTTGGCGAGGGCTTTTCGGCCGAACGGGCGAAGGCCGCCGGCCTGATCTACGATGTGGTCGAGGAAGACGCGCTGGAGGCCTCGGTGCTGGCGGCGGCCGGCCAGATCGCGGCCAAGCCGCCGCAGGCGCTGAAGATCGCGCGTGACCTGATGCGCGGCTCGCGCGACGACCTCGTCGCCCGCATCGGCGAGGAAAGCGAGCATTTCCGCGCGCGGCTGAAATCGGATGAAGCGCGCGCCGCGCTCACGGCGTTCATGACCAGGAAGAAAGCCTGAGCTTTAGGGGTAAAGCCTCGTCTTGCCCCAGCCGCCTTTCGTATCGCGCGAAAAGACCACACGGTCATGCAGCCGGAACGGTCGGTCGTGCCAGAACTCGATGGTCGTGGGCACGATGCGGAAACCCGACCAATGCTTTGGCCGTGGAATTTCGCCGATCGGATAGCGTGCCGTGTATTCGGCCACCGCCTTTTCCAGTGCAAAGCGGCTTTCTAGCGGCCGCGACTGTTTCGAAGCCCAGGCGCCGATGCGGCTGCCGCGCGGTCGCGTCGCGTAGTAGGCGTCGGCTTCGGCGTCGCTGACGATCTCCACCGGACCGCGCACACGCACCTGGCGGCGCAGCGATTTCCAATGGAAACACATCGCCGCCTTCATGCTGCCAAGAATTTGCTGGCCCTTGGCGCTCTCGAAATTCGTATAGAACACAAAACCGCCTTCATCGAACCCCTTGAGCAGTACCATCCGTACATCCGGCATGCCGTCGGCATCGACGGTCGCCAGCGCCACGCCGTTGGGGTCGTTCATTTCGCTTTTGGTGGCGTCCTCCAGCCATGCAGCAAAAAGGCGAAACGGCTCCGCCGCCTCGGTAAAGTCACGGCTTGTTAACTCTGTGTCACTCATAGTTTTTCTCAAATTGTTGCGAAGCCAAAGATTCTTATGGAGCAAGGGGAGGTTGCCGATTGTCGCGTATCGCGCAAGCTTTTGACAGCAGGCAAAGCAGCCTAATTGCTTCAGCCAGCGCCAAAGCCGCGATCGTGATGATCGTCCTGCCGCTTGCCGCCTGCGGCGCGGGTGGCTTCAGCCTGCAAAAAGCAGAAGTTGATCGGTCGATTCTGACCAGCAGCACCTCCGCCCCATCCGCGCCGGCCAGTTCGGATCGCGACTCCGACCAGACGACGATCGGCAATGCGGTGTCCTCGGCCGACATCGAGCAACTCGGCGGTCAGGCCGTGCCGTGGGCGAATGCCGGTACCGGGTCACGCGGCTCTATCACCGGGCTGGCCGAATTGAAGGACAAGGGCCAGACATGCCGCCGTTTCATGGCCTCGCGCGAAAGCTTTGATGGCGTTGCCATGTTCGAAGGCGAACTCTGCCTGGCCAGTGCCGGTAGCTGGCACATGCAGGACTTCAAGGCGCTTTAAGTGTTCCAGACCACATGTTTGGCCCACATCGATAGGCGATTATGCGCCAAGAGCCGACCTCAAGTGGCATCGACATCAATGTCTGCTTTCCGAAGGCCTGAGCGAGTCATTGGCTGTCCATTCGGCTCGCCCAAATCCCAGTAAAGTCCTGCCATCAGCCCCAAGCCTTCTCGGACAATGGCAACCGGCAGATGCTCATTGGGCGCGTGCTGCGAACACCCCGGATAAGAATGCGGAACCCAAATGGTCGCCATTTCAAGAATTTCGGAAAAGACGTCGTTCGGGAGTGACCCACCGAGGCTTGGCAGAATAGCGGTTTCTTTCCCGTCGTACGGGCAATCGAATCTACCACCCAACTGACCCATGGGTGCTTCGGATCGAGCCGCGTCGCGTGAAAAACTTCGTCGCGTGCTTTCGCAATCTGCACGGTCGAAAATCCGTTGCGGTCCAGATGACGGCGCAAGGCAGGGAGGATTTTCTGCACGTCCACGCCGATGACGAAGCGAAGCTGGCAACGCGCCCAGGCTCGGGATGGGATGGCGCCAACAGGCGTCCTTGGGTTCCCCGCCTCGAGAGCCAGAACCGAAAATGAGCACCACGCAAAAACCTTCTCCGCAGAGGTCAGGCCAGGCTCGCCCCAATCGAGATCGATCTTGGGCTCCTCCGTGCCGTTCTCCACCTCACAGTCCGCAAGCACGCGTCGCACATCGTCGGGAATGCTTGTCGGAAGCCACTCCGGAATCCGAATTTTTCCAGTCGGTTCGGTGATGCTCGCAATGGCATGGGCAAGTTGAATGGCGGGATCCGAGAGGAGACCGCCCCAGTTTCCCGAATGATGGCTGCCCTTCCGCGCGTCGATCCAGATGTCGAAGGAGATAGAGCCGCGTGAGCCCAAAAAACGGTCGGCCTTTCGGCGGAGAGGCGGGGACCATCCGAGGCGATCAGCACGTCCGATCGGAATAATTCCTTGTGGGTCTTGGCCAGTTCCCGCAGGCCAGGCGAGACCCGTTCTTCCCCCATTTCGATCAGATACTTGGCATTGAAGCCGAGCCTTCCGCGCGTCTCGATCACGGCTCGAAGAGCGCCGACGTTGATCGAATGCTGGCCCTTGTTGTCGGCGACGCCGCGTCCGTACCATTTGTTGTCACGTTCGGTCAGACGCCACGGGGAAAGTCCCTCGTCCCACTCGTCATCCAACCCGCGAATTGCGTCGCCGTGGCCATAGCCAAGTACCGTCGGACGTGTCGCGTCCTCTGTGCGTTCGGCGAAAAAGAATGGCCAGCCGTCCTGGCTAAGCGTTCGGCAGGCAAAGCCAAGCAGTTCGAATGTCGGCTTTATCTCAGCCTCGATATATTCAACCAGCACATGTTCGCGATCAGGGTTCTGGCTTTCTGTTGGCATGCCAATCCGACGGGCCAAATCCTCCCGAAAAGCGCCTGAATCGAAGTAGGCCTCCGATCGCGCTATCGCAGCCTCGCGCGTCATGCCTTCAGCCTAACATCGGTGGTCTTAGACGGCCAGTATCCATTCCGCCATGCCGTTGACGGTATTTGGCTGGGAATGAACGCTTGGCGCGCCCGATGGCCGACATTCGCCAGGTTTCGGAAGCGAACAATTGGAGCGCGCAAGAGATTAAGGCGATAGTAGAAGCTCGCTTCAATTTCGCCGTCTATGTGGCTATGCGCCACTGGAATTTCTTCCTATGCGAGCGCATATAGAGGCAACTGTAGATTCACCCCTTCTTGCAGGCAGGACGCATGCGCGACCCCTATGAGGTGCTGGGCGTTGCCAAGAACGCATCGGCCAAGGACATAAAATCGGCGTACCGGAAACTTGCCAAGAAGCATCATCCGGACCAGAATCCGAATGATCCCAAGGCGAAGGACCGTTTTGCCGCGGCCAACCAGGCCTACGAGATCGTCGGCGACGAGAAGAATCGCGCCGCGTTCGATCGCGGCGAGATCGACGCCGACGGCAAGCCGCGTTTCCAGGGTTTTGAGGGCGCTGCCGGTGGCGGTGATCCCTTCGCCGGGTTTCGCCGGCAGCAAGGGCCTGGCGGTTCGCGATTCGAATTCCGCTCGGGCCGTCCGGGCGGCGATCCGTTCGACGGCAACAGCGATATCTTCAGCCAGATTTTCGGCGACGCCTTTTCGGGCGCGCGCGGCCCCGGCACGGGCGACCGCCGCCAGCAGGCCACCGCCGCCGATCTGAACGTGACCCTCGACGTCACCATCGAGGAAGCGGCGACCGCCGAAAAGGTGACGGCGATGTTTCCAGACGGCCGCAAGGTGGCGGTCAAGCTGCCGGCCTATGTCGAGGACGGCCAGACCATCCGGCTGAAGGGGCAAGGCGAGCAAGGGCCGGGCCAGCCGGGCGATGCGCTGGTCAAGATTCATCTGCGCCGGCATCCGCGCTACCGCATCGAGGGCCGCGACCTGCATGCCGATCTGCCGGTGACGCTGGCGGATGCGGTGCTCGGCGCCAAGGTTCCCGTCGAGACGCCGACCGGCAAGCTGGCGGTCAACGTTCCCGCCTGGTCGAGCTCGGACAAGGTCCTGCGGTTGAAGGGCAGGGGTCTGCCGGAGAAAGCCGGCGGCCATGGCGATCTCTATGCCCATGTGCGGATCATGCTGCCGGAAGGCGGCGATAGCGCGCTCGAAGCGCTGTTGCGCGGTCAAAAAGGCTGATTGGCGGCTTTTGTCCCCCGAACTGTCCGGTTTTGAACGCTTGAAGGGGCAGTGTGCCTGTGCGATAGGGCACTCCACAAAGCTGAAAATCTTGCGGAGAGCGCTGACATGGCGGGTGGACAGGGCCTTATGGCCGGCAAGCGCGGCCTTATTCTTGGCGTCGCCAACAACAGATCGATCGCCTATGGCATCGCCAAGGCCTGCGTCGACCATGGCGCCGAGATCGCGCTCACCTATCAGGGCGAGGCGTTCAAGAAGCGTGTCGAGCCGCTGGCGGCGGAACTCGGCGCCTTTGTCGCCGGCCATTGCGACGTCACCGATCCGGCGAGCCTGGACGAGGTTTTCGCCAATGTCGCCAGGCATTGGGGCAAGCTTGATTTCCTCGTCCACGCCATCGCCTTTTCCGACAAGGACGAGCTGACCGGCCGTTACGTCGAGACGACGCGCGACAATTTCCTGCGCACCATGGACATTTCGGTCTATTCCTTCACCACCATTGCCAAGCGTGCCGAGGCGCTGATGACCAATGGTGGCTCGCTGCTGACGCTGACCTATTATGGCGCCGAAAAGGTGATGCCGCACTACAACGTCATGGGTGTCGCCAAGGCGGCGCTCGAGGCCAGCGTGCGTTATCTGGCCGTCGACCTCGGCGCCAAGAAGATTCGCGTCAACGCCATCTCGGCCGGCCCGATCAAGACGCTTGCCGCATCCGGTATCGGCGATTTCCGCTACATCCTGAAATGGAACGAATACAATTCGCCGCTGAAGCAGACGGTGACGCAGGAGGAAGTCGGCGATTCCGGCGTCTATTTCCTGTCCGATCTGTCGCGCGGCGTCACCGGTGAGGTGCATCATGTCGATTCAGGCTACCACGTCGTCGGCATGAAGGCGGTCGACGCCCCGGACATTTCGACGGTCAAGGACTGACACCCACGAACCGTCGTCCGTCCAGACCTCGTACCGGAAGACCTGATGTACCCGCTGGTTTATATCGTGCGCCACGGCCAGACCGCGTGGAACGCCGAATCCCGGCTTCAGGGGCAGGCCGACACCGACCTCAATGCGCTTGGCCGCGAGCAGGCGACCGGAAACGGTCATCGGCTGGCCGAGTTGGTGCAAAATCCCGCGGATTTCGATTTCGTCGCCAGCCCAATGAAGCGGACGCGCGAAACGATGCAGCGCATCCGCACCGCGATGAAGCTCGATCCGGATGGCTATCGAACCGATCCTCGCCTGGTGGAAGTCAATTTCGGCGATTGGCAGGGTTTTACCTATGCCGAGCTCAAGACGCAGTATCCAGGGGCGCGCCGGACACGCGCGCTGGACAAATGGAACTTCCAGCCGCCCGGCGAGGGCGCGGAGAGTTACCAGATGCTGCTCGAACGGGTGAAACCCTGGTTCGAGGCGATCCAGCGCCAGACGATCTGCGTAACGCATGGCGGGGTCATGCGGGCCCTGTTTCGCTTCGTGGAGGGGATGGCGGAGAACGAGGCAGCAAACCTGGAAATACCGCAGGATCGCGTGCTCAGGCTGCAGGGTGAACGCCTGGAGTGGCTGTAGCTGGAAAGGTTATTCATCCGAGATTGGTTTAGAAGGTTCCCAATTCTCGACCCCATCCGTCCCGGAAGAACGTCTCATTCGATGTAGGTCACCACACCCGTTTCAAGATCGTAGATTGCCGCGACGATCTTCAGCTTCCCGGCCCCGGTGAGATCGGCCAGGAGCTTGCTTGAAACGGCCAGGCGCCTCAAAGTCCTGCGCGCGCTCTCCTTGGCGGCGTTGTCTACGAAATCGCCCGCCTCGCTCCGCACCGCGATCGCCGCAGGCAGGATCGGTTCGATCATCGGGCCGATCGCGCCCGGATAGGTCGCGTTCTTGGTGACCACGTCACAAGCCGCCTTGACGGCACCGCAGCTCGTGTGCGCGAGGACGACGATCAACGGCGAGCCGAGCACCGCCGCGCCGTATTCGACCGTGCCGAGCGTCGCCGTGTCGACGAGATTGCCAGCGTTCCGCGCGACGAACAGTTCTCCAACGCCTTGGCCGCCGAAGATCAACTCAGGCGGAACGCGACTGTCGGCGCAACTGATGACCGTGGCCCATGGCGCCTGATGCCCGGCGACAGCCTTCCGCTGCGCGGCAAGGTCGATCGAGCACAGTTCCGGGTGGCTGACATAGAGTTCGTTGCCGGATTTCAGCGCGGCGAGCGCTGCATCGGGGGACAATGCCGGCGCAGCACTCTCTGCCGCACGCGCCGACCACGAAGCGCCGCCAAGCCCGATCGCAAGGAGCCCCGCGCCGACCTTGAGGAAACCCCTCCGGTCGACCCCTTCGCGCTCGCAGTCGCTGCACATTGTTCGGCTCCGCCCCGGATCTCCGATATTGTTCGAGATCCACCCGAGCCGACATTGCTACCAACGGAAGGCATTGGCAAGGGCCAGCCCTCGCCCGGCGCGTCCAAGCTGTTTAGAAGGTGGCCGATTCCGGCCTTGTCGGACTCTGGCTGTGCGGAGCTGGAAAGCTCTTATTCGGTGTCCGGCAATTCCATGTCGGTGACGATGTTCTCGCCATTGGTCTCATCGTAGGCGAGGACGACATCCATGCCCGGCTTCAGCGCGTCGAGATCTGTCTCGGCATTCAGCTTGTAGGACTTGCCGTCATCCAGCGTCAGCGTCGCCGTGTCCTTGTCGATCTTCTTGATCAGGCCTTCGGTCTGGCCGGCGAAAGCGGCGGTGGAAAGCAGCAGCGTGGCGGCGACGGCGCCAATCAGGGTACGCATAATCGTTCCTCTTTTGTCATTGCACCGGCATGGCGGCGGCAGGCGATGGCTGACTGATGGAAGAGAGCAGAAACCAACCGAATGTGTCAAAACTAAATCCGCCAGATCACAGTTTGACCCCTGTGAAAAACGCCAATAGAAGGCAGACTGCAGCGCCGCGCGTCAACTTGGAGCGCAAGAGACGCTGTGGCACTTTTTGATTTGCGCATGATCCTTTCCGAAAATCGCTTCGATTTTCGGGTCATGCGCTAAGCCGGCTCCGACGCCGGGCAGGGTCATTTTATGTCTCACAACACGTTCGGCCACCTTTTCCGCGTCACCACCTGGGGCGAAAGCCACGGCGCCGCACTCGGCTGCGTGGTCGACGGCTGTCCGCCCGGCATCCGCTTTACCCTCCGGGACATCCAGGCCGATCTCGACAAGCGCCGGCCGGGCCAGTCACGCTTCGTCACCCAGCGCCGCGAACCCGACGAGGTGAAGGTGCTGTCGGGCTTCGTGCTCGATGAGGACGGCGAGACGATGATCACCACCGGCACGCCGGTGTCGATGATGATCGAAAATGTCGACCAGCGCTCGAAGGACTATGGCGAAATCGCCCGCCAGTACCGGCCGGGCCATGCCGATTACACCTACGACGTCAAATACGGCATACGCGACTATCGCGGCGGTGGCCGCTCCTCGGCCCGCGAGACGGCGGCAAGAGTCGCGGCCGGAGCGTTGGCACGCAAGGTGGTGCCGGGCATGGTGGTGCGCGGCGCCCTGGTCTCGATGGGCGAAAAGTCCATCGACCGCGCCAACTGGAACTGGAATTTTGTTGGCGACGCGGAAAATCCGTTCTTCACGCCCGATCCGGCTTCCGTTCCCGTCTTCACGCAGTATCTCGACGGCATCCGCAAGGCGGGATCGTCGATCGGCGCGGTGATCGAGATCGTCGCCGACGGCGTTCCGGCAGGCCTCGGCGCGCCGATCTACGCCAAGCTCGACCAGGACATTGCCTCCGGCCTGATGTCGATCAATGCCGTCAAGGGCGTCGAGATCGGCAATGGTTTTGAGGCTGCCCGCATCACCGGCGAACAGAATGCCGACGAGATGCGCATGGGCAATGACGGCAGGCCGGTGTTCCTGTCCAACAATGCCGGCGGCATCCTCGGCGGCATCTCGACCGGCCAGGCGATCGTCGCCCGTTTCGCCGTCAAGCCGACCTCGTCGATCCTGACGCCGCGCAAGTCGATCGACAAGGACGGCCACGACGTCGAGATCATGACCAAGGGCCGTCACGATCCATGCGTCGGCATCCGCGCCGTGCCGATCGGCGAGGCGATGGTTGCCTGCGCCATTGCCGATCACTATCTGCGTCATCGGGGACAGACAGGGCAGGGAATAGGCAGTAGGCATTAGGGCTTACAGATACCGCCATTTTTTGCTTTTCCCTACTCCCTTACTGTCCTATTCCCTACTCCCTGCGAGCGAAGCGAGCTTTTATGCCTTACGACCAGAAGAAAATCGTCGAAGCCCTGCGCGCTTTCGAACGCGGCGAGATCGTCGTCGTCATGGACGATGACGGGCGCGAGAACGAGGGCGACCTGATCGTCGCCGCCGTCCATTGCACGCCGGAGAAGATGGCGTTCATCATCCGTCACACCTCCGGCATCGTCTGCACGCCGATGCCGCGCGAGGAGGCCAAGCGGCTCAACCTGTCGCCGATGGTCGCCGACAATGATTCCGCCCACACCACCGCTTTCACCGTCAGCGTCGATTTCAAGCACGGCACGACGACAGGCATTTCGGCCGAGGACCGCACGCTGACCGTGCGCAATCTCGCCAACGGCAATGTCGGCGGCTCGGATTTCGTCCGTCCCGGCCACATCTTTCCGCTGATCGCGCGCGAGGGCGGCGTGCTGATGCGTTCGGGCCATACCGAAGCCGCGGTTGACCTGTGCAAGCTCGCCGGCCTGGCGCCGGTCGGCGTCATTTCGGAACTGGTCAATGACGACGGCACCGTCAAGCGCGGCCCGCAGGTTTCGGCCTTTGCCGAGGAGCATGGTCTCAAACAGGTTTCGGTCGCCGACCTCATCGCCTACCGGCAACGCAAGGAAACGCTGGTCGAGCGCGTGGCTTGCTCCGAAATCGACACGCTTGGCGGCAAGGCGCAGGTCTTCACCTACACGCTGCCGTGGGACTCCATGCATCACGTCGCCATTGTCTTCGGCGACATCCGCGACGGCGAGGAGGTGCCGGTGCGCCTGCATTCCGAGGATGTGGTGACCGACGTGTTCGGCACCAGCCACCGGCTCGACGCCATCATGAAGGCAATGGGCGAGCGCAGGCGTGGTGTCATCGTCTATCTGCGCGAAGGCTCCGTCGGCGTTGCCCACCAGGAACGCAAGCGGCCGGCTTCGACCGACCGCGAGGATCACGAAGAGGCGCGCCGCCGCGAAAACGAATGGCGCGAAATCGGCCTCGGCGCGCAGATCCTGAAAGATCTCGGCATTTCCTCGATCAACCTGATCGCTTCACGCGAGCGCCACTATGTCGGTCTCGAGGGTTTTGGCATCCACATCGCCAAGACCGAGATTCTCTGACGAGGTAAGTGCCGCGAAGCGCCTGGCCCGTTCGAACCAGGCGCTTCGGGGTTCATTCCGCGCGGAACGGCGGCCGCTTCGCACCCGTCCAGGTCGCACTCAGGCGTGGCAAGGCTGCGCTGGCCAAGCAGGACCGTGGCCAGTGCGATTGTGCCTGAAGCCACCGACACCCAGAACCCGTTCTGCGCGCCGAACGCGTCGACCACCGAGCCGGCCGCGAACGAGCCCAGCGCCATGCCGATGCCGATCCCGGTAGTCACCCAGGTGATGCCCTCGGTCAGCATCGCTTCCGGCACATGCCGCTCGATCAGGCCGAATGCCGTGATGAAGGTCGGCGAGATCGCCACGCCGCTGAGGAAGACGGTCAAGGCCAGCAGAGGCACCGTGCCGGCGGAGAGCGGCAGCAATGTGCTGAGCGCGATGATGGCGATCGCGATAGCCAGCTGGCGTTGCAGCGGTGCTTTCAGATTGAGCGCGCCGACGATGATGCCGAGCACGAACGATCCCAGCGCGTAGACGCCGATGACGAGGCTCGCGGCGCCGGGTTGGCCAAGCTCCTTGGTGATCGCCACGGTGCTCACTTCCGTCGTCGCGAAGGTCGCGCCGATGAAGATCAGGGCGAAGGTGATGATCTGCACCGGCCGCAGGCGAATTGCCGAGCCGCGCGAACCATGTTCCACCGGTCGCACTGCGGCTCGGTCGAACGCTGCAGGATGAACGCCGTCGAGCCGAAGGCGAGGAACACTGTGCTTGCCAGCATTCCCGCTTCCGGGAACAGGGCGGCACTCAGGCCGACCGACAGCGATGCGCCGGCAATGTAGACCAGCTCGTCCGCCGCCGACTCGAAGGCGAATGCGGTATCATCTCCGGCCGCCCGCGAAAAATCTCGGTCCAGCGTGCGCGCACCATTGCCGGGATGCTGGGCATCGCCGCGGCCAGCAGCGCCGACACGAACAGCGTCCATACCGCCAGTCCTGATTGGCCGCCGCAATCAGGACCGCGAAAGCGAGCACGGAGATGATGGTGGTCGGCACCACGATCCGTGTCTGGCCAAGGCGGTCGACCAGCCTCGATATTTGCGGTGCCACGAAAGCATTGCCCAGCGCGAATGTCGCGGAGACCGCGCCGGCCAGCCAGTATTCGCCACGCGTCTGCGACAGCATTGCCACGATACCGATCGGCGCCATCGCGATCGGCAGGCGGGCCATGAAGCCCGCAGCTGCAAAGCCCTTGGCGCCGGGGCGCGAAAGATTTCCGAATAGGGATTTTGCATGTCCGGTTCCTCGACAAAGGCAGGTTCGACAATTACATACGAAGCGTATGATTGTTAAATAGATCATACGTCGCGTATGTCAATTGGCATACGAGGCGTATGTTAATAAGGCCAGAAGCCATGCACAAACCTCGCAAGGAGATGATTGCCGAGACGCGCGGCAAGCTGATCGCGGCGGCCCGCCATGCCTTCGGCACGATCGGCTATGCCGAAGCCTCGATGGATGATTTCACCGCGTCGGCCGGGCTGACGCGCGGCGCGCTCTATCATCATTTCGGCGACAAGAAGGGACTGCTGCAGGCGGTCATCGCCGAAATCGACGGCGAGATGGCTGCTCGGGTGACCGAGGTCGCGTCGAGAGCGCCGACCCGCTGGCAGTATTTCGTCGACGAATGCACGACCTATATCGAGATGGCGTTGGAGCCGGAAATCCAGCGCATCATGTTCCGGGATGGCCCGGCCATGCTGGGCGATCCGGCACAATGGCCGAATGCCAATGCGTGCATCGCTTCAATGACCGGTCATCTGACGGCGCTGCAGGAGGAGGGAGTGGTCGTCTCCAGCCTCGACCCCGAGACGGCCTCGCGGCTGATCAACGGCGCGAGCAGTCAGGCGGCGCAACGGATCGCCAATTCGAATGACCCCGAAGCGACGTCGAGGAAGGTGGTGACGGCGTTCAAGCAGCTGCTTGAGGGTCTGCTCAAAAAGCCGGATCCGCAGCCGAACTGAAGTCCCCACCGGCGACCTGGAGCCACTGCCCGCGATTGACAATAGCCGGTTTGAGCGCATCCTTTCCCGCCATCTCTTAGGGGGAGATTCGGGGCATGTGGGATTCGATATCGGCAGGTCGGTGTCCATCATGATGCGGACCTGGCCTTTCATTGTCTTTCGCATGATCGTCTATTTCGGCATCACGCTGGCCTATATCGTGGCGACCGGGACGGGCGCCTCGGTTGGCTACGGCGTCGGTCATATCTCCACCGATCCCGACGGGCCGCTGTCCCTTTGCCTTGTGGGGCGGCGTGGTCGCTTCGGCGTCGTCTCGATCGCCGTCTACTGGATCCGCGAATACATCCTTTACGTCGTCAAGGCCGGCCATATCGCCGTCATGGTCCATCTGATCGACGGCCGCGACATTCCCGACGGCCAGAACCAGATTGCCTACGCCAGGGACATCGTGACCCAGCGTTTTGCCGAGGCCAACATCCTTTTCGTCGTCGACCAACTGGTCAAGGGCGCCATCCGCGCCATTACCGGCCTGATCGGCGGCATCGCCGCCTTCCTGCCGATACCGGGCCTGAGCGGCCTGGTCAGCTTCATCAACACGGTGATCCGCCTGTCGCTGACCTATGTCGACGAGATCATCCTCGGCTACAACATCCGCATCAATTCAGCCTCGCCGTTCGAGACGGCCCGGCAAGGCGTCGTGCTCTATGCCCAGAACGGCAAGACCATGGTCAAGAATGCCGTCTGGCTGGCGGTCATCATGTGGGGCGTGTCCTTCGTCATCTTCCTGTTGATGCTGGCTCCGGCCGGCGCCATTCTTTTCCTCATGCCCGGCCAGCTCGCCGGCTGGGCCTTCGTGCTCGCCATCGTCTTCGCCTGGGCCTTCAAGGCAGCCTTCATCGAACCCTTCGCCATCGCCTGCCTGATGCAGGTCTATTTCGGGACCATCGAGGGCCAGGTGCCCGATCCCGCCTGGGACGCCCGGCTGGCCGAGGCGTCGTCGAAGTTCAGGGAACTCAAGGACAAGGCGCTGGCCTCCTTCGGCGGCTCGCGCTGGGGCACGGCCGGCGCGACAGGCTGACCAGCCGCGGTCGCCGGTGCGGCATCGGCGCCGTTGAGGCGCGCCACGGTCGATTTGAGCGGCGCTTCGCCTTGCCCGGAAAAGGTCTCGCTCATGATCAGCTCCGGCAGCGGCAAGCGGCGTCCCCAGCCGTGTGCTTCGAGATCCGGTTTCGGCGCGAACTCTGAGACGCGGCCGACGCAGAGATAGGCGACCGGCGTCACATGCTCGGGAATTGACAGCAGGCTTTTCAACGCCTGCGCCTCGATGATGCTGACCCAGCCGACACCGACGCCTTCGGCGCGCGCCGCCAGCCAGAAATTCTGCACCGCGCAGACCGTGCTGTAGAGGTCCATCTCCGGATTGTGCCAACGTCCCAGCGGCGAACCCTTCGAGCGCTGGCGGTCGCAAGTGATGCAGATGTTGAGCGCGCTTTCGCAGATGCCTTCAAGCTTGAGTTTGCGGTAGAGCGCCTGCCGCTCCTCTCCGATGGCCGGCAATTCCTGCTCGCGCGCCGCCAGGAACAGGTCGCGCACTTTTTCCCGTCGTCCGGCGTCGCGAATGACAATGAAGTTCCATGGCTGCATGAAGCCGACCGATGGTGCGTGATGAGCCGCAAGCAGCAGCCGCGCCAGCACGTCGTCGTCAAGCGCGGTGGGCAGGAAATGGCTGCGGACATCGCGGCGCGTGAACACGGCGCGATAGACCGCATCGCGCGCACTCTGGTCAAACCCGTCGCCAATAGAGGCGGTCATGTGTTCGGGCATCGCGTGTCCCCTTGCGATTGCAATCCATTTCATCCGCCTGACCATGCGGATGACGATGCCTGCCAGGCCGGTCTTCTGGCTCGGGATCAACCCGCGTCCGGTGCCTTCCCGTCATCGACAGTGGCATTTACCGGCGCGGTCCCCCTCACAGCGTTGGGCACGCCACGGAATTCAACCGTGTTCCCGATTCTCCCGCTTGCGCGGGGCACCAGGCAGTGGCGGCGACCTTACGCCGAAGTGCTGAGGACGCCAATGCCCGCAGCGACACCAAAGGACGCAGGCGTGATTTTCCCCAGTCATTGCGTCGGCGCGCATGGCCATTGCGCCCATAGATGCCTAGATTAGGACAATGGTCACTCGTCTCTACACCCATCCGATCTTCCTCGAACACATCACGCCGCCGCCATCCCGAGCGGCCCGACCGCTTGCGCGCCATTGAACGCGTGCTTGACGACGAGGCTTTTGCCGCGCTCGATCGGGTCGAGGCGCCGGAGGGCGACGACGCCACCATCCTCTACGCGCATCCCGCCGATTTCGTCGCCCGCGTCCGCGCCGCCATTCCCGACACCGGTATCGCCCGCATCGACGCCGACACCACCGCCAGCCCGAAGAGCTGGCAGGCGGCGATAACCGCGATCGGCGCCGCCAACGCCGCCGTGGATGACGTTTTCACAGGCCGCGCCGACAATGTCTTCGTCGCCGCGCGGCCGCCCGGCCATCATGCCGAAAAGACCACGGCGATGGGCTTCTGCCTCTTCAACACGGCGGCGATCGCGGCGCGCTATGCGCAGAACAAACATGGCGTCGAGCGCGTTGCCGTCGTCGACTGGGACGTGCATCACGGCAACGGCACGCAAGATATTTTCTGGGACGATCCGTCGGTGCTCTATTGCTCGACGCACCAGATGCCGCTCTACCCCGGCACCGGGGCAAAGAACGAGACCGGTGCCGGCAACATCGTCAACGCACCTTTGGCGCCACAGACCGGCAGCGAGGTTTTTCGCGATGCTTTCCTGTCGCGTGTGCTGCCGGCGCTCGACAATTTCGCCCCCGACCTGATCATCATTTCGGCCGGTTTCGATGCGCATCACCGCGATCCGCTGGCCGAGATCAACCTGACCGAGGATGATTTCGACTGGGCGACCGGCCAGCTGATGCAGCGCGCCACGCGCCACAGCGGCAACCGGCTCGTCAGCCTGCTCGAGGGTGGCTACGATCTGCAGGGACTGGCATTTTCGGTCGCCGCCCATGTCGGGCGACTGATGAAAGGATGAATGATGGCTGGTGAGACCAACGAAGACGTCAAGGCGATGAGCTTCGAACAGGCACTCGACGCGCTGGAGAAGATCGTCGATGATCTGGAGCGCGGTGACGTGCCGCTCGACCAGTCGATCAGGATCTATGAGCGCGGCGAGGCGCTGAAAGCACACTGCGACCGGCTGCTGAAGGCCGCCGAGGACAAGGTCGAGAAGATCAGGCTGTCGCGCGATGGCAAGCCGGTTGGAACAGAGCCGCTCGACGCGGACTGAGGCGCGATCCGCACGATGGTCTCGACTCACCGGCTTTTGGACATGATCATGGTCGAGGATAGCAGCCGTCCCGATTGAAACGGCTTCAGGACAAGAGAAGGTTCGGAAACGATGTGCAGAAACATCAAGACCCTGTTCAATTTTGATCCGCCGGCAACCAATGACGAGGTGCGCGACGCCGCACTTCAGTTTGTCCGCAAATTGAGCGGAACGACGCGGCCTTCAAGGCAGAACCAGCACGCCTTCGATCATGCGGTCGAAGCCATCGCGGCATCGGCGCGTGAGCTTCTCGATTCCCTCGAAACCCATCAGCATCCTCGCAATCGCGAAGAGGTGGCGGCCAAACTGCGGGCGAAGGCGGCGATCCGCTTTGCCTGATGCGGCCGAAGCGGTCCTCGACCGCTGACAAGGAGAGTCCATGAGCTTCTTTCCCGGGAAAGACCCTGAAGTCGGCGACGCCTTTGCCAGCGACCAGATCGAGCTGATGGTCATCCCGAACGCCAAGGACATTGGCGGTTTCCAGGTGCGCCGCGCTCTGCCGACCGCCAAAAGGCGGCTGGTCGGGCCTTTCATCTTCTTCGACCGCATGGGCCCGGCGATCCTGCGCGCGGGCCAGGCGCTCGATGTGCGTCCGCATCCGCATATCGGTCTGTCGACGGTCACCTATCTGTTCGACGGCAAGATCCGGCATCGCGATTCGCTCGGCACCGAAATGGTCATCCAGCCCGGTGACGTGAACCTGATGACCGCCGGTCGCGGCATCGTCCACTCCGAGCGCACGCCGGAGGAACTGCGCGGCGCGCCGATGTCGGTCTCCGGCCTGCAGACATGGCTGGCATTGCCGGACGGCAAGGAAGAAGTGGCTCCGGTGTTCGAGAACACGGCTGCTCTGCGGCTCCCCGAGATCGACGCCGAAGGCGTCAGCGGCCGCGTCGTCATCGGTGATTTCCAGGGACTGCGGTCGCCGGTGAGGGCCGACTCCGAGACGCTGTATGCCGATATGCGTCTGGCACCCGGTGCAAGTGTGAAAATCCCGGCCGATGCGGAAGAGCGCGCCATCTACACGCTCGAAGGCGAGGTCTCGATTTCAGGCGACGTTTTCCCTGCTGAACGCTTGTTGGTGTTCCGGCCCGGTGACGAGATCGTCGTATCGTCGGAAACCGGCGCGCATTTCATGCTGTTCGGCGGTGCCTCGCTCGGCTCCAAGCGCTACATCTGGTGGAATTTCGTCTCGTCCTCCAAGGAGCGCATCGAACAGGCCAAGGAAGAATGGAAGACGGGCCGCTTCGATATCGTTCCTGGCGATGAGGAAGAATTCATCCCGCTGCCGGAAAGCTGATGCAAGTCGCCCAAAAGTGGCCCGGTTTTGGGGCCTAAAGCCTGATCCGCGTCACTGACACGCATTTACTTTCGCCGGCCGCCGGCCTATCCCGCCCATGAACAGAAAGCCTGAGCAGGCCTACCCGTGAATTCAACGCCGCATACGCCGCTTCTCGACAAGGTCCGCATCCCGGCCGACCTGCGCACGCTTGCCGAGAGCGAATTGCCGCAACTGGCATCCGAGCTTCGTGCCGAGCTGATCGACGCCGTGTCACACACCGGCGGCCATCTTGGCGCCGGCCTTGGCGTGGTCGAGCTGACGGTGGCGCTGCACTATGTCTTCAACACCCCGGATGACCGGCTGATCTGGGATGTCGGCCACCAGGCCTATCCGCACAAGATCCTGACCGGCCGCCGCGACCGCATCCGCACATTGCGCCAGGAGGGCGGCCTGTCCGGCTTCACCCGTCGCGCCGAGAGCGAGTACGATCCCTTCGGCGCCGCCCACTCCTCGACATCGATATCGGCGGGCCTCGGTATGGCCGCTGCTCGCGACCTCTCCGGCGGCCGCAACAATGTCATCGCCGTGATCGGCGACGGCGCCATGTCGGCCGGCATGGCCTACGAGGCGATGAACAATGCCGGCGCGCTCGATGCCCGGCTGATCGTCATCCTCAACGACAACGACATGTCGATCGCGCCGCCGACCGGTGCGATGAGCGCCTATCTGGCGCGACTGGCCTCGGGCAAGACCTATGTCGGCCTGCGCGACTTCGGCAAGAAACTGACCTCCTATCTCGGCAAGCGCGCCGACCGTGCGATCACCCGGGCGGTCGAGCATGCGCGCGGCTACGTCACCGGCGGCACGCTGTTCGAGGAGCTCGGCTTCTATCATATCGGCCCGATCGACGGTCACAATCTGGAGCATTTGATCCCGGTCCTGAAAAATGTCCGCGACAATGGCGAAGGCCCGGTTCTGATCCATGTCGTCACCCAGAAGGGCAAGGGCTATGCGCCGGCGGAAGCCGCCGCCGACAAATATCATGGCGTCAACAAGTTCGACGTCATCACCGGCGCGCAGGCCAAGGCGCCGGCCAATGCGCCGGCCTACACCAAGGTGTTCGCCGAAAGCTTGGTCCAGGAAGGCCGTGAGGACGACCGCATCGTCGCCGTCACCGCCGCCATGCCTAGCGGCACCGGCCTTGACCTGTTCGGCGAAGCGTTTCCGTCGCGGACCTTCGATGTCGGCATCGCAGAACAGCACGCGGTGACCTTCGCCGCCGGCCTCGCCACCGAAGGTTACAAGCCGTTCGCCGCGATTTATTCGACCTTCCTGCAGCGCGCCTACGACCAGGTCGTCCACGACGTCGCGATCCAGAAATTGCCGGTGCGTTTTCCGATCGACCGCGCCGGCTTCGTCGGCGCCGATGGCGCCACCCATTGCGGCGCCTTCGACACCACTTTCCTGGCGACCTTGCCTGGGTTCGTCGTCATGGCCGCGGCTGACGAGGCGGAGCTGCGCCACATGGTGCGCACCGCGGCAAGCTATGATGACGGCCCGATCGCCTTCCGCTATCCGCGTGGCAATGGCGTTGGTGTCGACATGCCGGAGCGCGGCGCGGTCCTCGAAATCGGCAAGGGCCGCATCGTCAGGGAAGGCACCAAGGTAGCACTGCTGTCCTTCGGCACGCGGCTGCAGGATTGCCTGATCGCCGCCGAGGAGCTTGGCGCGGCCGGGCTTTCCACCACGGTTGCCGATGCCCGTTTCGCCAAGCCGCTCGACGAGGATCTTATCCGCCGGCTGGCCCGCTCGCACGAGGTCCTGGTGACGGTAGAGGAGGGCGCCGTCGGCGGCTTCGCCAGCCACGTGCTGCAGTTCCTCGCCCATGAGGGCTTGCTGGAAAGCGGCCTGAAGGTGCGCCCGCTGGTGCTGCCCGACGCGTTCACCGACCACGCCAAGCCGGAAAAGATGTATGCCGATGCCGGGCTGGATGCCGCCGGCATCGTGCGCACGGTATTTGTCGCCCTCGGCCATACAGCCCGCGCCCAGCGCGCCTGAATCAAAGTCTCAGGGGCTTCAATCAGTTTGCCGGCTTGACGTCTTAACGCATTGTTAACGCTGCCGTTTGGCGCTTTGCTTACCGTGTCTCTTGGCCGTTTTTCAACGGCGCCCTGCTAGATCGGTGATCAGGCAGGGAGACAAACAATGAGAACGCTTCTGTGCGGCGTGGCGCTTTCAGCGGTCATCGTCGCGCCGGCCGTCGCCGAAACGCGCTATGATCGCAGCCTTGAAAAGGCGGCCATGGGCATCATCGCCGGCAAGATGGGCGATATCCGCGGCGGCTTTTCCTACAAGCAGGTGCCGCAACTGGTCGTCCTGCCGGATCCTGTTCCGGCGCCTGCGGTTGCGACCGAGCATCCACGTGAGCAAGCTTCGGGAGATCGCGATGACGGTTTGGCTCCAGCCGTCGATCGCCAGGTTTCGCGTACCATTTTCTAGTGCATGTCGCCCAAAAGTGCGCAGTGGTTTTGGGACAACGACATGCACAAGACAGAGACTTAAAGCGCGTCGCGATTAAAACCACATGTCGCGCACACAGCGGCCGTCGCGCGGCAAGTCGTCGTAGGTGTCCAGGCCATCGAAATGGTCGATCGGCAAGTCGGCGACGGCATCCGGCGGTGCAAGCCTTACATTGACGGCGATTCGTGTGCGGCCAGAGGCATCGGAGCTCAAGCCGCGCCAGGCGAGCAGGCAAGCGCATGTAGGACAGAACAGAATCTCGAGCGAGGGCGTATCTTTTCCAGCGCGGGTATAGCGCTTCACTGGTCCCGCAACGCGGATGCGTTCGTCGACATAGTCATAAGCCCAGAGCACGCCATAGCGACGGCAAAGCGTGCAGCTGCAGGCGGTGATCGGCCCGGGATC
Organism: Mesorhizobium calcicola; assembly: GCF_042682105.1. NCBI lineage: Bacteria > Pseudomonadati > Pseudomonadota > Alphaproteobacteria > Hyphomicrobiales > Phyllobacteriaceae > Mesorhizobium > Mesorhizobium calcicola. The sequence goes on along the minus strand of NZ_JBHUGY010000004.1, from coordinate 5,694 downwards.
GCCCTCCAGGGTCCAGTGGGCTGCACCACAGTGGCAGGTTCCTGTTAGCATCCGGCCCTCGCATTCGGATAAACGGCGCCCCTCCTCAACATTGTGCCGGGTTGATGCGATACCCGCAAGCGGTGCGGCGGCTTGGTGTGTTCGCTCGCTTTTCGACGATGTTCCTGGTCCCGCCCCAATATCCTTGCCTTCGCGACGCGCTTTCGCCATGAAGGCCGATGAACTCGCCTCTGCCTGCCAACACACGCCAGCGGCTCGACGACCTGCTCGTCCAGCGCGGACTGTTTGCGAGCCGCTCGCGTGCCCGCGACGCGGTCGAACGTGGCACGGTGAAGGTTGACGGCGTCCTTGCCCGCAAACCCGGCCAGAACGTTTCGCCGCAGTGCCTGATTGCCATCGATGATCCGGCGCAAGGTTATGTGTCGCGCGCGGCGCTCAAGCTGATTGGCGGGCTCGACCATTTCGGCCTCGATCCCGCCGGCCGTGAAGCACTCGACATCGGCGCCTCGACCGGCGGCTTCACCCAGGTCCTGCTCGAGCGCGGCGCGGCCCATGTTACCGCCATCGATGTCGGGCATGGCCAGATGCATCCTGATGTCGGCCGAGACCCGCGTGTGACTGTCATCGAGGGCCCTGAACGCTCGCGATCTCACGGTCGCCGATCTTGGCGGCCGGATCCCGGATTTCATCGTTTCCGACGTCAGCTTCATTTCGCTGAAACTGGCGCTGCCGCCGGCGCTTGCCATTGCGAAGGCTGGCGCCGGCGCCATGTTTCTGGTCAAGCCGCAATTCGAGGCGGGCCGCGAAGCGATCGGCAAGGGCGGCCTGTTGAAGGATCCCTACGATGCCGCCCGTGTCGCCGGCGTGCTGCAGGATTGGCTGGACACCGTTCCAGGCTGGCGCTCGCTCGGACTTCATCTGTCGCCGATCGAAGGCGGCGACGGCAACCGTGAATTCCTGCTCGGTGGGATCAAGGATCGATGAGCGCGCGCTTCAGCATCAGGAAACTTGGCGCCCAGGGCGACGGCATCGCCGAGACCGAGAACGGCGACCTGTTCATCCCTTTCACATTGCCCGGCGAGGTCGTCACCGCCGCGCGCGAAAGGGATCGCGCCGCACTGATGGCGGTGCTGGAAGCTTCGCCGCTGCGCATCGATCCGGCCTGCCGCCATTTCACCGAATGCGGCGGTTGTGCGCTCCAGCATTTCGAAGCCGAAGCCTATCGCCAATGGAAACGCGAAAAGGTGGTGCACGCCTTGAAGGGCATCGATTGCGACATCGGCGAACTGGTCGCCTGCGCACCGCACACGCGCCGCCGTGTCGTGCTCGCCGCCCGGCGCACCGATACAGGCATGCTGCTTGGGTTCAATCGTCATCTGTCGCCGGAAATCATCTCGATATCGGAATGCCCGATCTCGCTGCCCGAGATCGTCAGCGCGTTCGATCGGCTGAAGGGGCTCGCCGAACTGGTTTGCGCCACCACCAAATCGTTCCGGCTGACGGTCACCGTGACCGGTTCGGGCCTTGATGTCGCGGTTCACGAATCCGGCAAGCTCGGCGAACACCAGCGCCGCATCGCCGCCAATTTCGTCATTGCGCAAGGTTTCGCCAGACTGTCCATCGATGACGAGATCATCATCGAGCCAAGGAAGCCTGTGGTCATGTTCGGCGGCGTCGCTGTCGCCGTGCCGCCGGGCGCTTTTCTACAGGCGACCGAGGCCGCCGAACAGGCGATGGCCGATATCGTCGGCGGGCATCTGAAGCGTGCCAAGAAGGTCGCCGATCTTTTCGCCGGCTGCGGCAGCTTTGCCTTGCGGCTGGCGGTGAAGTCGGAAGTCCATGCGGTCGAAGGCGACGCGGCCGCACTTTCGGCGCTCGACCGGGGCTCACGCTTCGCCACCGGCCTGAAGCGGGTGACGGGCGAACGCCGCGACCTGTTCCGCCGGCCGCTGACGTTCAAGGAATTGAATGGCTTCGACGGCCTGGTGTTCGACCCGCCACGCGCCGGCGCCGAGGACCAGTCGAAGCAGCTCGCGCGCTCGGATGTTCCGTGGGTGGCCGCCGTGTCCTGCAACCCGGTCACGCTAGCCCGCGATCTGCGCATTCTGCTCGACGGCGGCTACATCCTGAAAAGCGTGACGCCGATCGACCAGTTCCTGTGGTCGCCGCATGTCGAGGCGGTGGCGTTGCTGGAGAAGCCGAAACGGCGGCGGTAGCCGTAGCTCCTGCTAGCTTGGCGACAGTCGTTTCGACGTGCCGCCCCGTTGGTTGATCGACACCCATGTGTTTGGGTTCTGCTGGGACGGGCGTTTGAGGAAGTAATAGTCCGTCGCATTCCAAGGTCTGATCTCATTGACCAGATTGTCCAGGACAAGATCGCCCTTGTCGGTTTTCACCGTCAGGATGGTATGGCCTTTCATTGTCCAGGTCGCGCTTTCCTAATGTGGATTGTGTTCACTTCAAGGTGCCGACAGGCTTCAGCTGGAAAACGCCGGCTTTGGCCCAGGCCCGGTCGAGGTCACGGAACGTCGCGACGCCCGACGCCGCCGAAATGCCGGCGCTGGTGAGGATGACAAGGTTGGAACTGGTATGCATTACCTCGGCGGCGGCTGAAGGGACGCTTTCGCGACCACAACAACCGGCGCGGCCGATCAATCAAACCCTGGTGCCACCCACCGTCATCTGGTTCATGCGCAAATGCGGTTGGCCGACGCCGACCGGCACGCCCTGTCCGGCCTTGCCGCACATGCCGATGCCGGTGTCGAGCTTCATGTCGTTGCCGACCATTGAAACGCGGTGCATGGCGTCAGGTCCGTTGCCGATCAGCATCGCGCCCTTGATCGGTTGCGTCACCTTGCCGTTCTCGATCATGTAGGCCTCGGTGCAGCCGAACACGAATTTGCCCGAGGTGATATCGACCTGGCCGCCGCCGAAGGACACGGCATAGATGCCGTTCTTGACCGAGGCGATGATTTCCTCCGGCTCCATGTCGCCCGCCGTCATGAAGGTATTGGTCATGCGCGGCATCGGCTGGTGCGCATAGCCTTCGCGCCGGCCGTTGCCGGTGGCCTTCATGCCCATCAGCCGGGCGTTCTGGCGATCCTGCATGTAGCCGACCAGTTTGCCATCCTCGATCAGCACGTTGCGGGCGGAAGGCGTGCCTTCGTCATCGACGGTGAGCGAGCCGCGTCGCTCCGCATGGTGCCGTCGTCGACGACGGTTACCCCCTTGGCGGCGACCTGCTGGCCCAGCAGGCCGGCGAAGGCCGAGGTCTTCTTGCGGTTGAAATCGCCTTCCAGTCCATGGCCGACGGCTTCGTGCAGCATGACGCCCGGCAGCCGCTGGACAGCACGATATCGAAGGTGCCGGCAGGCGCCGGGATCGCCTCGAGATTGACCAGCGCTTGCCTGAGCGCCTCCTTGGCGGCGTGCTGCCAGCTCAAGCAGCATCTCGAGCACTCAGGCATAAGCACATTGACCGTTCAGCGATCATCGGGACGCCTCGTGGTCTCGGGGATGATCCGAATGACAAGAGTGGCGTCTGGACTGAAACGCATCCTGTTTCGACCAGGCGTTTCGGCGCGCACCACTTGCCCTCGTCTCCAACGTCATGACGGCAACGCGGAGCTGGCTCCGCGCCTGACGCTGCAGCATCTGGTACGGCGAGCGCCTTACGTCATCGCGGCCGTCGGTGCACGCTACCACGAAGTGCCTTCACGAATGACGGCTGGACGATAAAGCATATCGGCGAGACGGACTTGTCCTGACCAAGGCGGCGCCACGGTCGCGCTGAAATATCCGTGAGCCGCCGGCTTGAAGGGCCGCGGTTTCGACACGGCAAGGTCGACGGCCGCGAGGTCCGACAGGCCGAAGGCGTACGCGGTCAATCGATCAACCGGCGACGGATGAATGGCGCGACAAGGCCGCAAACCGTGCTCAGGGACGAAGTCCGCCACTGGTACGGAAAGCCAGACACCGCGGAATTCCAGCCCTCTGCGGGTGCGGCCGGGAATCGCTCGACGAGATCCTCAGCAATTCGTCATGCCCGGCATTCCCGAGCCAGCCATCCTGCGTCGCGTCCGTGCCAATTCTCCAGCATTCATAACGAACCTGTCCCTGACCTTGAGGGTGGCGAGCAACTCAAGACACTCGCCAGAACGCTGATGGAGGATGAGTATAGAGCGCCATGCGATCTGCTTGGTCGCATGCAGGAAGGGATCGAAATCTGACCGACCCGCATGACACGGTGCATCTGCTGCACGTCCTGGGCTATCTCTACGGGTGTCACGGGCAGGCAAAGCGGGGCGCGCGTACCTGCTTATCGCCACACAGCTCTCGCCGGACGCAGGCGTCCTCAGGACATTGGCTCATCTGCTCATACTCGATGGCGAGGCGGAAAAGGCCCTTGCCACGATTGCCAGGCTGGAGACGTTGGAAGGCATGGATCACCCGGCGCTTGCATTGCTGAAGACCGCGCCTTGCTCGTGGCCGGCGCAAGACCGAGGCGCGCAGTGCCTTGCTGAGCTTCCTGTCGCAACGAGGTGTTGAATGACCATTCGGAGCGACTCTCAATCCTGGCCAGGCTGTCACGCCGCAGCGATCTGGTCATTGCCTCCTGTTGCTCGTCGCCGTGGTGATGATGCTCATTCCATTGCGACATTCCTCGTCGACATGTCCATCACCGCGAATATCGCCATCAGCGTGCTGATCCTGCTGGCTTCGTTTTACGTTTCTCATCCCGCTCCAGTTCTCGTCGCTGCCGTCGGTCATCCTCATCGCCACCTTGTTCCGGCTGGCCATCACGATCACGACCACGCGACTGATCCTGCTCCAGGCCGACGCGGGCGACATCATTACCGCCTTTGGCACCTTGTCGTCGGCGGCAGTATTGCGGTGGGCCTGGTCATCTTCCTGGATCATCACCGTCGCTCAGTTCATCGTGGTTAGCGCGGGGTGCCGAACGCGTCGCCGAGGTCGCCGCGCGCTTCACGCTCGATGCGCTGCCGCAAGCAGATGAGTATCGATGCCGAGCTGCGCAACGCGACATCGATCATGCGGAGGCACGCCGTCTGCGCCAGCAGCTGGAGCGTGAAAGCCAGTTGTTCGGCGCGATGGACGGCGCCATGAAGTTCGTCAAGGGCGACGTCATCGCCGGAATCGTGATCATTCTGGTCAACCTTGTCGGTGGTTTCGCCGTCGGAACGCTGCAGCACGATATGTCCCTGGGGGACGCGGCTGCACCTACTCGCTGCTGACCGTGGGTGACGGGCTGGTGGCGCAGATACCGGCACTGCTCGTCGCGTGGCTGCCGGTGCGATGGTGACGCGCGTCGGCAGCGCCGACGGAACGGAGACCTTGACAGCAGATAACCAGTCAGCTGCTGCGGACGCCCGAGCGCTGGCGCTTGCTGCGTGATCATGGTCGGCCTTGCCATGGTGCCGGCTTCCACGCCATCGTGTTCCTCATCCTTGGCGCCTGCTTCGGAGCGGGCGCCTACGCATCATCGCCGCACGGCCCAGGAATCCGAACCCAAGGATCGGCAGATCGCGACGCCCGAACCAGGGAATTCCACCTCGCTTCAGCAATCCCACCGGACACACTGCCTCCTTCCTATCGCGTCGTCGTACGCTTCGGAATCGAGCTCGGACGCTCGATCCCGAGCCCGAATTCGCCGCGCTCGCCGACGACGTGCGCC
>NZ_JBHUGY010000003.1:0-310616 GCF_042682105.1 Mesorhizobium calcicola | reverse complement strand
GGTGCGCGGCTGGCGGCAGCTGGCGTTCCACAATATCATCGAGAAAGAAAACGAAGGGGCCACCTGGCGGACAAGCGCGCGCAAAAGACATGTGTAACAAGTCGCTCTGCCTGCATGATACCGAGTCTGGTACACGAGGACCATTTGCCCTATAATCGATTTCCCGAAGAACTGGGCCGGTCTTCTCCGTCCCCAAAAGGACAACGATCAGGCGACTGGCGAAATGTACACCAAGGTGATGGAGCTGAATACTGGGGGGGGGTTCCCTCTTCCGACCGAAGGCCAAGTAAATGCGCCGTCTCGTTTCCATCAAGCGACGGCAAGGACATCACACTGAAGCCCGAAGCAACTGGTGATGGCCACGCGCCCTCGAACCAATATAGAGGCACAAGGCCAACGCGTGACCGAATACCCTCAAAGCATGGAAAACTCTCACAAGGTGCGATCAGACCCATCACTCATCGACGCCAAGTCGGCCCCACGATGCATATGCCCGGAAACAACCAGCTCGTTGTCGTACACGGATTCGAACCAAATTCACGCCCACGACATCAGCAGCGCACTGTATTGTAAGCCGCGGCGTACGAGATGTACATCCATCGCGGGCCAAAACGCCACATCGAAAACCCCAACCCCATATCTGTTCGGTCCCCGACATATACCTCGCCCGAACAGGCGCGGATTTCAACTAGAGGACACGACAAACAATGATTCCAACGGCCCAAAGGCCGGAATCTTCCGTACTTTGCCTCCCTGCCTACAAAGGATCCTGCACGAATTCAGATCCGTGCTCTAACGTCCGGAGAAATGAAGACAGCAGCGATGCAAAAATTCTACGCGGGTCGGGAGCAGGCCGGCGTTCATGCTCGACTGGGGCGATGACGAATGTCAGGGACCTGTTCATGAAGTATCTGCCGGGCGGGTCGGGCTAATACATCGACAGTCGGCCGTTCCGGACCTGATTCATCGATGGCTCCGATCAAGCTGAAAAGCACGGTGTAGACGGTGGCTGAGCGCTCAAGGCAGCTTCGGTGATGCTCAGGCGACGTGATCGGGAATTGCCCCGCACGATCTGTAATCCCGGTATGGCGGGGGTCCGGTGACGCCGTCGAACGTTTCGATGACGATCATCCGCCCCTGATGACAGGCCGGGCATTGCCGGAGGGAATGCCCGGTAAGGTCCTCGTAGCGGTCGCGGTAGTCCTTCGCCGAGCAGCTGTTCGACGCCTCTGGAGCCGGCATGCCGAGCAGGTCGCGGCAGTGGGCGAGCTTTTGCGCGCGATGGCGATTGCCGAGGAAGCCGTAATAGCGGATGCGATGGAAGCCGTCGGGCAGGACATGCAGCAGGAAGCGGCGCATGAACTCGTCGGCCGAGACGGTCATGACCTTTTGCCGATTGCCGTGCCGATAGTCCTTCCAGCGGAAACGAACGGTGCCATCCTCGATGGCGACGAGGCGATTGTTGGAAATGGCGACGCGGTGCGTATAGCGGCCGACGTAGTCGAGGACCTGTTCGGGTCCGGCGAAGGGCGGCTTGGCGAAGATCACCCACTCGGCCTTTCGAAGGGGCGCCAGATAGCGCCGGAAGGCGTCGCGCTCGCTCAAGGCCTGCAAGCTAGAGAAGAACTTCAACTGGCCGGCCGCGAAGGCTTTCTCCAGGTGCTCCAGAAACAAGCGTCGGAACAGGCGTGAGAGCACCCGGACCGGCAGGAAGAAGCCGGGTTTGCAGGCAATCCATCGCGTGCCGTCGGCAGAAAGGCCACCGCCTGGGACGACGCAGTGCAGGTGGGGATGGTGCAGCAAGTTCTGGCCCCAGGTGTGCAGCACGGCGAAGAAGCCGATCTCGGCACCCAGGTGTTTGGGATCGGCGGCAATGGTGCGCAGTGTCTCGGCGGTGGCGCGGAAGAGCAGACCGTAGACGAGCGCCTTGTTCTGATAGGCGATGGCGGCAATGTCACCCGGCAGCGTGAAGACGACGTGGAAGTACTGTGTGTCGAGAAGCTCGGCGCGACGGTCCTCCAGCCATTGCGCGCGGGCCAGCGATTGGCAGCGGGGACAATGTCTGTCGCGGCAGCTGTTGAAGGCGATGCGCTGGTGGCCGCATTGATCGCACTGCTCGATATGCCCGCCGAGCGCGGCGGTGCGGCAGAGTTCGATCGCCGTCATGACGCGACGCTGCGCGGTGCTGAGCGACGCGTCATGCTGCACGCGATAGGCTTCGCCATAGCGGCGGAATATATCCGCCACCTCCGGCCCCGAGCGGGCCATCGGCTTGAGCTCAGAAGTACTGAGGCTTGGCCGGCGGCGGCGGGGTGGGGGCCGGACGCGGTAAGAGCTCGTACGGGCTCGACGTGGCGCAGACCTTGTTGGTGGCAATCCGCAGGTAATGGGCGGTGGTCGCGAGGCTGCGGTGACCGAGCAGCAGTTGAATGGTGCGCACGTCGGCGCCGGCCTCCAATAGATGGACGGCAAAGGCGTGCCGCAGGCTGTGCGGCGTGACCGGTTTGGGCAAGCGGGAGAGGTCGCGCGCTTTCGCGCAGGCTTGTCCCACCGCATCCCTGGTGATCGGCTGGCCGGCGCGATCGCCGGGGAAGAGCCTCGCCTCTGGCCGGCACACCTTCCAATAGCTGCGCAGGATCTCCAGCAGCTTGGGCGACAGCATCACGTAGCGGTCCTTCTGGCCTTTGCCCTGCTCGACGCGGATGACCATTCTCTGGCTGTCGATGTCCGTGGTCTTCAGCTGAACCGCCTCCGAGATGCGCAAGCCGGCGGCATAGCAGGTGGTCAGGATGGCGTGGTGTTTGACGTTGAGGACGCAGCCGAGGAATTGCTGAACTTCCTCGGGGCTGAGGATGATCGGCAGCTTCTGCGGCTTCTTGGGAAACGGGAGGACCTCTTCAGGCGCCCAGTCCCTTTCGAGCGTCACACTGTAGAGAAAGCGCAGCGCAGCGATGGCGGTGTGGATCGAACCGGACGCCAGCTTCTTCTCGTTGGTCAGATAGACCTGATAGGTCCGAATGTCCTCGCGCCCGAGCACGTCCGGCGACTTGCCGAAGTGGCGGGCGAACAGCGACACCTGTTGCAGATAGGAGAGCTGGGTGTTGAGCGCGAAGTTGCGCACCTGCATGTCCTCGCTCATGCGTTGCCGAAGTTGGGTCATGACAAGCTCCTTTGTCCGATGGAATGGGCTGCAAGCAGCCACCCCATGCTCGCGCAGTTGGAGCTCCTATTGAACGCCTGACCGGCACGACAGAGGACGCCATCAAGACCGCGCCGTCGGCGTACACCCCCCTTGCCGCTCCGCCGTGGCGGAGCGGGTTAGTCCTAGTAAAGTTATGGCGAGGTGAGCATAACTTTACAAAAGGCTTCACGTAATGCGGGGCGATCAACTTCACCTCATGGCCATACCTGCTCATCTCGCGGGCCCAATAATGCGCGCTGCCACAGGCTTCCATCACGATCACCGCTGGCGGCTGATCGGCCATAAATTTGGCAAAACTCCCCCGTGACAATTTCTTCCGGAACTTCAGCTCTCCCGTCATCGACGCCCCGTGGAGCTGAAAAACCGTCTTTGCCAAATCCACCCCGATCATTGTATCTTTCGTCACGGTTGCCGTCCTTTCCGCTCAGTGGCTGTAAACACCACTATCCTGGCACATTGCGATGCCATCTGGGGAGGGCGGCAACCACTCCATCTTTCACAGCGACATCGAGGCCGATAAAGTGCTTCATGCTGCGCTTCCTTCCCCGATGCTTGTGGCTGTTTGGACAGACCAGGTTCTATCATCAGCTCGAAGCGCAGTACCTTCTAGCATCACCGTTGAAAAAGGGGGGCAAGCCGAATACCCCATCTCTCGTCTACGAAAATCAGCACAGAGGCATCTCTCGCTAATGTGATTGGCCATTCCACCACCACCATCGCGTTCTTGAACAAAGCGATGGTCGTGGACCGGTCGGACCTAATAACCCATATCCGACCCGGAGAATTTACCGCGTTCACAACATCAGCAACCCGAGACCGTTGGTATAAGTCTCTGCATCCTATCGTCAGGGGGGCGTAAGCCGTCATCGGCTAATTGCGACGGAGGACGGAGACGACGTGCGCCATCAAAAGGCGGCGCACGTCAACGAAGTCCCAATTCGCTAGTTCAGCCTTAAAAACAACATTGAGCTGAACTGGCCGGCCAAGGCAGGGCAAGATACCGCTCTTAGCCCCTCTCGCCGTACACAGCTATCGGATCGCTGAGGCTGCCCGGCAAGATGTCTTGACCAAGGCCGGGCCTATCCGAAGCTTCCACCACTGCTCCGTCCCGCACCAAGATCGGTGCATCCGTTAATGGGTCGGATACAACGCTTAGCGGGTCGAAAACAGAGTGCCGGAACTCCTTCGGGGTGGACTGTGCCAAATGGAAAATTGCTGCCTGTACGATCCCGCTACCCCCTACGTCTTGAAGAGTCATCGGAATTCCTGCCGTGACACACATATCACGGGCGCGACGCGCCTTCGTCAGGCCACCCACTCTCGAAATCTTGATATTGATCAAATCCGCTGCGTCATCGGCGATAATCCGCATCACCATCTCGGGCGAATCAATGATTTCGTCAAGGATAATTGGATGATCAGTCCGACGTCTCACCGCGAGGCAGTCCTCGTACGAAGCACAAGGCTGCTCTATGTAGACGTCGAGATCGCGAATTTGCCGCATCACTCGCAGGGCCTGATCCCGTGTCCAACCGCGATTGCAGTCGGCGTAGAATTCCTCGCCGGGTTGGGCATTCTCGAGAATTGCCCGTAATGTTGACACGTCTTCGGCAACATCTCCGCCCAACTTCACGGACAAGCGCCGGTACCCTTTCTCACGCAAGTCCTGGGTCAACGCCAACATCTCTTCTTTCGACCCGAAGTAAGGGGCGGCCATAAGATCTAATCCACCTTCGAACCTTCCGCCTAGAAGAACGCATAGCGGCATTCCCGTTGCTTTGCCGAGGATGTCCCAGCAAGCCATGTCGATCGCCGATTTCGCATACGGATGGCCATACAAAAGATGATCCATGAAGTAATTGATTCGATCGAGATGGAGCGGATCTTTCCCAATGAGCTGAGGACCTAAAACATCAATGGCCGCTATGGCCCCCTTTGCGAACGCCGGCAGATAATTCGCTCCAACCGTCTGTAATTCGCCCCATCCGACGAGCCCCGCGTCAGTCTTGATTGCTACAATTGTGCTCTCGAAGGATGTCCATTTTCGACCCCGCGATAGTCTGTAACCTTGTGGAAACGGCGACACGATCTCATATACTGATATGCTTTTTATTTTCATTTGTCATTTCCTCCTTGTTAACTCGCTTGACCACGCTGTTGCGGCAGAATGACAGGGGTCCGTGTCCGATGGCTGGTAAGACTTGTCGCGCAATTCGCATGCCAAGAGCATGTACCTGCGAGGTTGATAGAATTTGATTCAGCCAATCTCAGTTCCGACCGACATTCCTTCAACTCGGATAATGCCTCCGGCCTAAAATGCGAGGACATCCGACGCTGAAAAATGGGCGTGTACGGGTTGTCCCGCTATAAATCCCGGAGTGCTCCCCACATTCTTGCGGATAGCCAGCAATCTGCCCTTTCCTGGAAGCTCGACGACCACGTGCATGTCGGCACCCAGCGGTGCCACGTCGAGGACGACACCCGCTAAGACATTGCTTTTTACGTCTTGCGCTACATCGCTCGTTGCCCCGCCCATGAGCACGATGTTTTCGGGCCTGACGCATAAATCAACAACGTCTCGTTGATTGGATAGCGGAGTTCTTGCGTGGATCGCTAATCCTTCGCTTGTGACATAGGTGCAGACGCCCTCACTTGAACTGCCGCGCCTTGATCCATGAAACCAGTTTGACCTCCCGACAAACTCGGCGACGAATTTGTCGGCGGGCTCCGCGTATATCTGCGTGGGCGATCCACGCTGAACGATTTTCCCCCCCCGCATGACGACGACCTCGTCGCCTAAGCTAAGAGCTTCCTCCTGATCGTGAGTGACGACGATGGTGGTCGCGTTGACCGATCGGAGAATCTCCTTCAACTCAATACGCAGTTCAAGGCGAAGCTTCGCATCAAGCGCGGACAATGGCTCGTCTAGAAGAACTATCTGGGGGTCGGTTGCAAGTGCTCGCGCAAGCGCGACGCGCTGCTGCTGTCCGCCGCTTAGCTGGCTCGGATATCTCGCCTCCATGCCGGCCAGTTGAACAAGTGACATCATCTGTTTGACGCGCGAGGGTATCTCCGATTTCGGAGTTCCGCGATACCGCATTCCGTAAGCGACATTCTGAGCGACGGTCATGTGAGGGAACAGCGCGTAATCTTGGAACAGCAGTCCGACGTTGCGTTCATACGGCTTCAAGCGACCAACATTGGCGCCAGAGATTTCCACGGCCCCCGTGTCCGGCGACGTGAAACCTGCAATGATGCGGAGAGTAGTCGTCTTGCCGCAACCGCTTGGCCCCAAAAGAGAAAGCACCTTTCCCTTTTCGATTTTCAGAGACACCGCATCAACTGCGGTGAATTCTCCGTATCTTTTGGTGACGTCTTTCAGTTCCAGAACATTCATTCGATCAAGCCTTATAAACGCCCTGACCGATTGCTCGCTCAAGGCCAATAACGCGGTCCAGCACGACCAGTAAAGCGAATGTCAGCCCCATCAGGGCGACTGCCGCCGCAGCGATTGTGAGATCCAAATGGGACCTCATTAAACTGATTAGTGCAACAGGCAGGGTGTACGTATTGTAGTCGCACAAAAATATACTTATTGCGACGTCGTCCATAGAGAACGCAAATGCAAAAATCGAACCGGCCCAAATGCTGCTCCTGGCGAGAGGCAAGGTGACCGTGAAGAATGCCTGTCGCGCATTAGCGCCGAGGCTCAAAGCGGCTTCGCCCAGCGTTTCGCTTATGCCATTAAGTCCGTTCAATGTCATCCTTATTGTATAAGGCAATGCTATGATTAGATGTCCGGCGATAAGTCTAAAAAATGACGGGACTACATCCAATACAGAGAAAAACATAAGCAACGCGAACCCGACAATTACCCCCGGCATTACCAAAGGTGACAAAAACATAGTGGTTGTTACGTCACGCGCTCTCGGGGACATCTTGCTGATCGCCACTGCCGCCGACGTGCCAATAGTCGTTGCAAGAGCCGTCGTCGCAATCGCTAGCAGCAAGCTGGTCTGGAACCCTGACCACAAATAGGAATTGCTAAAAAGCCTTTCGAACCACTTTATCGACAGACTCGGGGGAGGGAACGGGCCCATGAACTCACGTCCGTCAAACGCCATGAACACGGTAACAATTACCGGAAACAGAAGAAATATTGCTGTTCCGCAGATAATCGCCCCTATGCACAAGACGAGAATGGCATCTGCATTTCTTTTGCTGAGCATTCTTTTCACCGCCGATCAAATGATGTGGCGATCCTGGACATGACAAAAATCAAAGCCAGAGAAAGAACCAACATAACAATCGAAATTGCTGCTCCACTCGGGTAATTTGCAACCTCACCGAAGCGGCTGTATATAAGATTTGATATAAACAGCACGCGCCCTCGGCCCAGGATCAACGGGATAACAAAGGCGCTGACGCCTATCGTCATTGACACCAGAAAAGCAGAGGCAAGCCCGCGGATGCACAATGGCAACGTTACCGTTAGATGGGTCGTGGCTGCCGATGCACCAAGGGACTGAGCCGCCTCTGCGAGGCGCGGGTTGAGATTTTGTATGGCCCCAATTAAAACCAATATTGACATTGGAATTGCGTAGTGGAGCAACCCCGCGATGACAACGAAGTCAATGTACAGATAGCTATTGGTATTTGTCCCCAGGGCAGACATGAGGCGCGCGAATATCCCCACTGAGCCGAAGGTCAAGTCAATCGAATAGACACGAACTAGAGCGCTCAGGAACATAAGGCCGATGAGGGTTGAAATCGCCGTCTTTCTTACTAACGGCGATGCGCGCCTGGCAACGCAATATGAGATCGGAAAGGCAATGAGAATTGCGATCGCTGCGGCGCAGAAGGCCAAAAGATAGGTCTGAATAAAGTATCGCGCATAAACCGGGAGAATGAGCTGTGTATAATTTACGGTGGTAAGCGGAGCTCCTTCCCTCGAGCCGATCCGCCCGGGCTCAAAGATGCGAAAGCTCTGGTCAAGCACCGCCAACATCGGCAGCACAAGGAATAGGAACAATGACACCACTGCGGGAAGCAGCAGCAGCATGTTGGTCCTCGTACTCCTCATCCACTCTCTCCGGATCTGCGTTCAGCTCGGGCAGCGCGATGTTGCCCTAGAGAAGAGGCACAATCTCCTGCTCCCATCGCTTCAGCCACGCATCAGCCTGCTCGGAAACATAAGCCCAGTCTGGAATGTGGATATACCGTTCCATTTCTTCGTTGTTGAAAATCATCGGCTTCACTTCGTCCGACGTTGTCGCTTTTACATTTGCAGGGATACCTGCAATGCTGCGGTTAAATTCCGTGTTGTTTTCTGCGTTGATGGCAAAGTTGGCGAATTCGAACGCCGCATCAGCATGCTTTCCCTTGAGTACGCACCATGCCTCCTGGTAAAGGAACGTCCGGAATCCTGTTTCGGGATCCATTTTGGTTAGGTATTTAATTTTGAAGTCTCGTGCCAGGCCAATCACGTAGGAGCCGCCCTGAAAACTTATGCAAGTTTCGCCGGAACTGATGGAATTCGTGATATCAGTATCTGCGGTAGCCACGCGGCCGATATTTCCGCTGCGCGCCAGCTCTTTCACGAAGTCCCAAGCCGGCTCCATGTTCCGTTCATCACCACCTCTGTGAAGCGCGAGGGCAACCATCTGTAGATTGGAGTTGCACGCCGGAGACGGAAAACAGACTTTACCTTTCAGCCGAGGGTCCAGAAGGTCATCAATCTTCCTAATCTCAAATGGAGCATTATCTTCCCGATAAAACCAGGAGATCGACACTATAGACCGAGGTATGTTTATGATATTCCCGGCACTATCTTTAATCAACAGCTTGGTTGGGATATCTGCCAAATTCGGTACCCTCTCGACCGTGACCGGCTCTGCCCATCCCTCCCTGGCTACTTCTTGGAGCACAAGGTCCCAACCCGCCAGAAGGTCTATTCCAGGGTTCGGCCATGTGGCCTTGATCTTGGGCAGGACAGCTGCGGCCCCGCCCGAATACAGTTGCCAATTAACTTGGATATCCTGTTTGGCCGCGATCAACTTGATCCCGTCGACGTATGATCCACCCCATTCAGTGGCCGTGATTGTGTCGGCGGCATACGCTCTGCTCGCCACCAACGGGCCGAGAGTGCTTAGCGCCGTAGCCGACGCTGCATCTTTCAGGAATTTTCGTCGCGATACCGGATCTTTAAACATGTCACTGTTCCCCTTATGTTTTGACGTAGTGGAATGAAGCGCTGTCGCAAACCCGCTTGACAAGAATATTTTCGATATTGCATCCATCTTGGATTCAGATCGCCAAAGTTAGCTCACGCCTTCAGGCAGTGCTGCGGTTCAGGATCACCGTTGCGGCTTCGTAGAGAAAGCCCTCGCAAATGACGGTCGTCACGCCGGGGATATGTGGCCGTCATGATCTACCTCTCCTGCTTGGCAGCGGGTCGTCAGACTAAGCTAAGCGCCAACAGAGCGGGATTTCTTGAAGTTGTTGGGATCTCAATGGCAGTGGCGAACGAGGTTGCGGTGATGGCGCCGATGCCAGGGTCGACATGAGCATGCGGCATGCCTGGCTCTGACGTGCCTCTGCGACGAGCTGGCGCCCAAGCTCGGCGGCACGGATGTCCGCGCCAGGCCTCCAACATCGGCAGCACGATGAGAGCAAGTTCCTCGTGATCGATAAGAAGGCGCCGAACGTTTTCATGATTCCACGAATCTGGTTGGAAAGTTCGGTGGTGATCCAGACCAGCGGGGTGCGTGGCGGGGAATGTGAAAAAGGTTGGCGATGGGATCGTGGATGGAGACGAAGCTCTAAAAGCTGTCGCGCTGACTTGAACCACTTCATAGTCCTCTCCCGCCGTCGAGCCTTGAACCGACGTCATGTCGCGGCCCTCGAGGAGCAACCTGCCGCCTGTCGGTTGGGCAAGCTTGGTGATGATGCGGCCTACCGTCGTCTTGCCGCTCTATCACGCGCTACGCGCGGAAGGGGTGCCAGCGATATCGATGCCCGCCATACCAAAGCTGCGCCCGATATGGCGCCGAATAAGACCGACGCGAACGACGCCGACGGTTTGGCGCATCTTGCAGAGGTGGGGTTCTTCCGTGAGGTGGGGGTGAAAGGATTTGATAGCATGCTGACCCGCACGCTCGTGGCGGCACCATCATCGCGAGCTGCGAGGAGCCGCGAGCAGATGTGGCGTGAAGTCGCCCGTCTTCAGAGTACAATGCCAGCTGACGTCATCCTGGCGTTCCCGAAGAGGGGCATGTTCGCGCAATCGCCCTTAAGTATCAGGGCGGGAACCAATGTTGGCAGTCTATCGGCAGCAAACGATCTTAATTCCAGATCATACCCATCTATACACGGAATTTGACGCTTCATTTCTGCAGGAATAGCGGGATGGGTGTATACCCTTCTGGGGTCGATTGGGCCATCCTGCAGGCCGTAGGTCAGAGAGGCGTCACATGCCCATTGTCAATCGCGTGGCGGATCTGCAACCGGATATCATTGGGTGGCGGCGAGATCTCCATCAACATCCCGAGCTTCTTTACGATGTTCAGCGGACCGCGGCTTTTGTTGCTGACCGTCTCCGTGAATTCGGCTGCGACCAGGTTGTAGAAGGAATCGGGCGAACAGGCGTTGTTGGCGTGGTCAAAGGTCAATTGACAAGCGGCTTGGAGGCCCCCCCGTCTATTGGACTAAGGGCGGATATGGATGCCTTGCCGATACCGGAAGCAACCGGCCTCCCGTATGCCTCCACGGTACCGGGAAAGATGCACGCCTGCGGTCATGACGGGCATACAGCGATGTTGCTGGGTGCGGCGCGCTACCTCGCTGAAACGCGAAATTTCGTGGGCAATGCCGTTCTCATTTTCCAACCTGCTGAAGAAGAGGAAGCAGGCGCTGCTGCCATGATCAAGGATGGGCTCATGGAGCGCTTCTCTATATCCGAAGTGTTTGGGATGCATAATTGGCCGGGAATGGCGATAGGCACATTCGGGATTCGGTCCGGTCCCATGATGGCGGCCTATGACGCCCTGGAAATCAACATTGAGGGCCGCGGGGGACATGCGTCCACGCCGCAAGACTGTATAGATCCTGTGCTTGTGGGTGCCCAGCTCATCACAGCGCTGCAGCAAATCGTGGCCCGAAACATTGATCCACTCGAAGCGGCAGGGGTTTCAATCACCGAATTTCACGCTGGCACCATGCCAGGCGTCATTCCTCAGTCAGCAGTCCTGCGGGGTTCTATACGCTCACTCTCGCCTGAAGTGCACCAGCTTATCAAAACCCGCCTTGCCGACATTGTTGCCGCAGCGTCCCAGATGAGCGGCGCGAAACTGGAGTTGGCGTTCACGGGCGGAAGCCCTGTCACTTTCAATCATGCCGAGCAGACCGAATTCGCACGGAGCATTGCTCGGAAAGTAGCTGGCGATGCAAACGTTTCGGAAAACCGACCAGTCATGGGAGCAGAAGACTTCGCTTATATGCTCGAAGCTCGCCCAGGCGCGTATATCCTTTGTGGCAACGGCGATAGTGCTGGTTTGCACCACCCGGCGTACGACTTTAATGACGATGCCATCCTTTACGGGACATCCTACTGGATCAGACTTGTCGAGACAAAGCTCGCGGCGTGACCGCATCCCGCTCCGAAGCTCCGTGGCTCAGACGATGCGGGCGGCCCCTAAAGCGATCTAGACGCTAGATGGGGCCTATATCAATACAGCATTTGACCGGTTCCACTATGCCTCCTCATATTCGTTCCAAGCGGCACAAGGGCTCGCCGTCATGGAATTCGGGCAACTAGATGGTCCTTTATCCGCCTATAAGCGTGTTTGTAAAAACTAAATCTAAAACACAGTCGGCCCAAAGGGCCGCTATTAATAATTTCACTCAATGGGGGGAGCCCGAGATGGATCAATACGCCATTTCAGCACGTATTGAGCATGAGCGTCGGATAATAAAGGTCAAGCAGGCCTGCCGGGAGCGCAAAATTGATGTAGCTGTATTCACAAGCCCGGAGAATATCTATTACCTTATCGGTCTTGATTATGAGGGTTATTTTGCCCTTCATGCTTTGCTCGTGTTTCCAGATACTGGGTCAATTTTATTCGCACGCTACATTGAGGCACCGACGGTTTCTCGGCAGACTACAGGCGTTGAATTTGCTGGATACACTGACACGGATGATGTCTCCGCGCTAATAGCGGCGAAAATTGTCTCGTCTGCAGGGGAGGACGCGCGCATTGGGCTTCAGCGAAACAGTGCCGTTACGGCTAAAATTGACGCCCCCCTCCAATCGTATCTTCCCAAAGCTCATATCACCGATGCATCGGGTTTAGTAGAGAGTCTGCGAGAAGTAAAATCGCCCTTCGAGTTAGAGCAGATAAGGCGCGCTGCGGAGATTTCAGATCTCATGATTTCCACCGGTCTGCGTGAAGCCGGTGAGGGGGTGGTCGAAAACACTGTTG
Source organism: Mesorhizobium calcicola (assembly GCF_042682105.1). Taxonomy (NCBI): domain Bacteria; kingdom Pseudomonadati; phylum Pseudomonadota; class Alphaproteobacteria; order Hyphomicrobiales; family Phyllobacteriaceae; genus Mesorhizobium; species Mesorhizobium calcicola. The sequence continues at coordinate 297,935 of NZ_JBHUGY010000003.1, read as the reverse complement.
CTGCCAAGATCTACAGTGCGATGATCGCTGCGGGAGGACAATGCCCAGGCTTCCCCCCATTCCTGAGATCTGGGGACAGGATATCAGAGCCACACACCTCGTGGACCGACCAGCCTCTCAAAGATGGTGCTCCGCTTCTTCTGGAATTGTCGGGCTGCGTAAATCGCTATCATGCGCCGATGGCGAGGTTTGGCTACATTGGTTCCGCATCCGCGTCAGCCAAGCGATTAAGCGAAGTGAGCCACCAAGCCCATTTGGCCGCCCTGGCCGCTCTTAAGCCCGATCGTGTTGCTCGCGACGTTTATTCCGCTTGGAAGGCATGCCTTGACCCTGCGAATGTTAGCCCCCGAGCCCCTCACTGCGGATATATGGTCGGCCTTTCCTTTCCACCCACTTGGACTGGCGGCCCTGGCGTGCAGAGTTTGCATGAGGCGAGCTTGATGCCAATCCGCGAGTCGATGGTATTCCACCTGCTGACCTGGGTAACCGATGGGCAGAATGACCATTTTCTCTCTGACTGCGTTGTCGTCGAAAAGGCCGGTGCCGTTTTTCTAACGAAAACTCCGAGAGCGATTTTCGAGATCTGCCAAAAGAATTGATCGGTCGATATTTTCACTTGGCGGGCTACGCAGTGTCCATCTCGGCGATCTCCAGTTCGACACGGAGGTTGTGGAAGAAGGAGGTCAGCCTGTGGCTTAGCAGCGGGTGATCCAAGAAACGATCTCATTTCGACTGCGTCGTGGCCATCTTAAAACGCGATGGCACCTTTCGAGACTCTATGTTGGTGTACCATAGCCCGAATGGCGCATACAGGTGGAAGTGGTCCAAATTGACGGCCCCTTGAACACAAAGTCGAAACCCTGTGCCGAAAAACAATTTCCGTCTTGCGCCGGGCCGGGGCGCAAATCTCTATTCATCATCAAGCGGGGCGCGGAAAAACTCTGCAGTTCTTTTCGTCTGCTGCTCATAAGATAGCGGGTTCGGCATGCACGGCTATTCGGTTTTCTCCATTCTGCGCAATGGCCTCACGGGGCAAAAGCACTGGCCTCTCGCCTGGCGCGCGTCCAACCCGAAGTCGAACTATGATGTCATCATCGTGGGCGGCGGTGGACACGGGTTGGCGGCCGCGTTCTACCTCGCCGAGAACCATGGTATACGTAATATAGCCGTCGTTGAGAAGGGTTATATTGGTGGCGGTAACGTCGGCCGGAATACAACAATCATTCGGTCCAACTATTTGCTCGACGGCAACACCCAGTTCTATGAATTTTCGTTGAAGTTGTGGGAGGACCTGTCGCGGACGCTCAACTACAACGTGATGTTCTCACAGCGCGGTCAGTTAATCGCTGCCCACTCGCCTGATCAACTCGACGCCTTTAGTCATCGCGCCAACGTGATGCGGCTGAACGGGATCGACGCGGAAGTGCTCGACCGAGACGAGGTCCGGCGGATGGTGCCCTATCTCGACTACTCGGAGACCGCGCGCTTTCCGATTTACGGCGCGCACTGGCAAAGCCGCGCTGGAACGGCGCGTCACGATGCAGTGGCCTGGGGATATGCGCGTGCCGCCGATGCCCATGGTGTCGACATCATCCAGAATTGCGAAGTGACGGGCTTCATCCGTCAAGGTGAGCGTATAGTTGGCGTTGAAACGACGAGGGGGCAAATCGGCGCTGGCAGGGTTGGGCTTGCCGTGGCGGGGCACACCTCGACGTTAGGCCGCAAGGCAGGCCTCGAACTGCCGATCGAGAGCCACATTCTTCAGGCTTTCGTGACCGAACCGATCAAGCCGCTTGTGCATCAGACGGTTGCTTATGGTGCAGACCATTTTTACGTCAGTCAGTCTGACAAGGGCGGGCTTGTATTTGGTGGCGCGCTTGACGGCTACAATTCATATGCCCAGCGCGGCAATCTTGGCATCGTGCGCGACGTCGCCGAGGCGGCGGTCGCCCTGATGCCCTGCATTTCTCGCCTACGCATTCTGCGCCACTGGGGCGGGGTGATGGACATGACGCCCGACGCCAGCCCGATCATGTGTCCAACGCCGATCGATGGCCTCTACCTGAATGGCGGTTGGTGTTATGGCGGCTTTAAGGCTACTCCCGCCTCGGGTTGGTGCTTCGCCCACACACTCGCCACAGGCTCACCTCATCCGCTTATCGCCCCATACGGCCTCGACCGCTTCCGCACTGGACGCACCATCGACGAAGCCGGCATCGGCCCGTTCGCCTGGCTGCAATAATAGGACTGACCCCAAGTGCTGCAAATCAAGTGCCCCTGCTGCGGTCCGCGCGATCACGATGAGTTTCGCTATGCCGGCGACGCGTCGGTTCCTCGTCCTGCCCAAAATGATCCCGATTTCGAGCGATGGTACCGTTACGTGTTCGTGCGAGACAACCCGGCAGGGATCCATCGGGAATATTGGCAGCATGTGATGGGCTGCCGGCAGTGGCTAATCGTCGAGCGCAATACCGTCAATCATAAGATCCTTTCAGTGAATTTCAGCAGGGGAGCGCTGGCATGAAGCGGCTGAACAAACACGGACGGATCGATCGTTCGCAACCCGTTGCATTTACCTTTGACGGCAAGGCGATGACGGGCTTTCGCGGGGACAGCCTGGCGTCGGCCATGCTTGCCAACGGAGTTAAGATCGTTGGCCGGAGTTTCAAATATCATCGGCCGCGCGGAATATATACGGCTGGATCCGAGGAGCCGAATGCGCTCGTGACTCTAGGAACCGGCGGACGGCGCGAGCCAAACCTGCCGGCAACCACGGTGGAACTGGTGGACGGCTTGGTGGCAGAAAGCCAGAATCGCTGGCCATCTCTGAAGTTCGACGTACAAAGCATCAATAGTTGGTTCTCGCCGTTCTTAGCGGCCGGCTTCTACTACAAGACCTTTATGGGACCAACTCGGCGTTCCTGGATGTTTTACGAGCACTTCATCCGCAAGGCGGCAGGACTCGGCCGCGCCGGGGAAGAGCGCGATCCTGACAAATACGAAGTCCGTCACCTTTTCGCCGATGTGGCGGTGGTCGGGACTGGACCGGCGGGACTGTCGGCCGCGCTTGCTGCAGGGGAGGCAGGCGCCAAGGTCGTGCTCGCGGAGCAGGATTTTATCGCCGGCGGCTCCCTTTTATCAGAGCCTGCGGATGGCCAAGCTGGGGCTTTGCTTGCTGGAATGTTGGCCCGGCTCGCAGACCTGCCAAATGTTACCCTCATGACGCGCACCAGCGCGTTCGGCACCTATGACGGCAATGTGCTCGGGCTTTTGGAGCGGCACAGCTCAAGATCCGCTGACCCGAGACGAGGTGAAGCGCGCCAAACATTGGCGCTTTTGCGCGCCAAATCGATTGTCTACTGTACGGGGTCGATCGAACGTCCGCTCACCTTTGCGAATAATGACAGGCCCGGCATAATGCTCGCCTCGGCAGCGCGCACCTATCTTAATAGATACGGCGTGCTTGCGGGCAAGAAGGTGCTTGTCGCGGCTGATAACGACAGCGCCTACAGCGCGGCCTTCGATCTTGCAGCGGCTGGGGCGAAAGTCACGATAGCTGATAGCCGGAGCGAGCCTGCGCATCAACTTCTGGAGCAGGCGCGCCGCGGAGGCGTTGCCGTCCGCGCGAAATCGACGATCGCGAAGGCTCTTGGAGGTCAAAGTGTCCGTGCGGTGATGCTTTTCGAACCCAGCGGTAGGCATACGCTGGAATGCGATCTGTTAGCGGTTTCCGGCGGTTGGTCTCCAACGGTGCATCTGACCTCTCATCTGGGGATCAAACCGGTTTATCGAGAAGACATTCGGGCCTTCGTTCCTGGCAAGCTCGGAGCGGGGCAGTTCGTGGCCGGTGCAGTAACTGGAAACTTCACCCAGGGAACTGCCGTCGACGAGGGGCATCGTGCAGGGAACGAAGCGTTCACGTTCTGCGATGCAACGAGATCATCGCAGGCGCGGGTCCAGCTTGATCCTCCTAAGACTAATGCCGGACTTAGCGTAGCGGGAGATGAGAACCTAGGTTTGCTGGCAAAACCCCCTTTGTCTCCTCCGTCGGAGGATGAAAGGTTCTCAAGGCAGGTTGGCGACGGGGTTGGCAGGAAGATGGACCTTGCCCGAGGCAAGGCGTTCGTCGACCTGCAGATGGACGTAACCGTGAAGGACATAGAGCTGGCGCATCAGGAGGGATATCAGTCCGTCGAGCATCTTAAGCGCTACACTACCCTGGGGATGGGCACCGATCAGGGAAAGACAAGCAATTTCTACGCGCTTTCCGTAATGGCCGGCTTACGCGGCATGGCAATCCCAGAAGTTGGCACAACGACTTTCCGGCCTCCCTTTACGCCGGTCGCCGTCGGGGCGCTGGCTGGGCTCAGTCACGGCCATCATTACAAGCCGTTTCGCCGAACGCCAATGCATGACTGGCATGTTTCCAATGACGCGGAGATGCTCGAGACCGGCCTCTGGATGCGACCCTGGTTTTACCGCGCTTCTGGCCGCGACGTGAACGAGGCGTATGTCGCGGAAATGCGAAATGTGCGGGGGGGCGGCCGGCCTGATGGACATTTCGACACTTGGCAAAATCGCTGTTCAGGGGCCGGATGCGGCTGAATTCCTTGACCGGGTCTATGTTAACGGCTTTGCCAAGCTGCCGGTCGGTCGCGCGCGTTACGGCGTAATGTTGCGCGATGATGGCATCGTCTTCGACGACGGCACTGCCACGCGGGTTGGCGGCCAGCACTTTTTTATGACGACATCAACCGCTCGGGCCGCGGACGTAATGTCTCGGCTCGAATTTCTGCTCGATACCGCCTGGCCGAACCTGCGCGTTTCGGTAACCTCGGTGTCCGACGAGTGGGCGGCGATGTCGGTGGCTGGTCCCAAGAGCCGCGATATCCTCGCCGCCGCCTTTGCCGATTTGGACGTGTCCAATGACGCATTGCCGCATATGGGTCTTCTTGAAGGACGGTATAGAGAAAGGCCCCTTCGCATCATTCGTCTCAGCTTTTCGGGCGAGCGGGCTTATGAAATCTATGTGGGGGCGACCGTAGGCAGGGAAGCATGGTGTCATCTGTTGGATGCCGGCGCGCTCTTCGGCCTCAAGCCCTACGGTATTGAGGCCTTGGGCGCTCTGCGGGTCGAAAAGGGTCATGTCGCCGGGCCGGAGATCGATGGCAGGACGACGCTCGACGACCTCGGGCTACGCCGCATGGAGGGCAAACGCAGCGGCTTTGTCGGCGAGGTACTTGGTCGGCGCGAAGCGTTCAGCGACCCTGAGCGGCCACGGTTGGTCGGGCTGCGTTGCGTTGAGGATGGCAAGCGGTTGCGCGGTGGCGCGATACTGTTCAGGCCTAACGAACCTGGTCAGGGCCATGGGCTCGGCCGTATTACTTCGACCACATACAGTCCCACACTCGACGCGTGGGTGGGGTTGGGGCTGCTGGCCTCCAGCGCAGCGCAGGAGGGCGCCGAGTTTATCGCTCATTATCCCCTGAAAGGCGAGGCGGTGCGAGCCCGTGTAGTCTCACCCACATTCCTCGACCCGAAGGGAGATTGGTTCCATGGCTAATGGTACTAACCAACCCGGCTTCGAGATAGCGTCGCAGGATTGCGGGATCGTTCAGTTCCATGGCTGGGACGAAGCCATGGCCCGTTTTGAGGCCGACCTCGCGACCAAGCTCGGCGGGCAGCTCCCCACGAAGGTCGGTAAGACCGCATACAAAGACGGCAAGTTTGTTATGCGGATTGCGCCGAACCGGTTCTGGCTGCTCTCCGATGCACCGCCGCCTCCCATTGATATCGATCCTGAGCTCGGCTGTAAGCTCGCGCTTGGCGAAGGCAGGGTGCGTCTTCGGCTTTCCGGCCGAAACATCAAGCATGTGTTGGAGCGATGCGTCGTTGTTGATTGGGACTCTCTGCCAGAGGGGGAGGGGGTTCAAGTTTGTTTTCATCGCGTGTCCGTTCTGCTGTTGCGCACCGGGTCGTCGCAGTGCGACCTCTTCGTCCCGCGCAGTTTCGCGAGAAGCCTAATGGATTGGATTTCCAACGTCTCCGCCGCTATCAGATGATTGTTCGCCTTCTGAGATAGAGATCCGCCGTCGACCCCCTTGCGTCAGCGGCATGGCATATCAAGTCAAGCGGCCCGCTCAGCTACGCAATTTGCCCAAACTGACTATCGTGCTGCGCTCACCCCTTGTTCAATCCTAAGCTAAAGTCGTGGCGGGAATGCCGCTTAGATTAGGTTCAATTGTTTTTTGGAGCGGACCTAAACGTAGCCACCGACGGCTGGGCCGCGGCGGGCAGTTACATGAGACCGGCATTCCGACAGTATATTCTCAGGAATTGCGGAAGACACCGAGTAAGACCAACAGATCGACCAGAGATCTGTAGTCGACACGACATAACTCTTATAATTTTCTATGAGGATAATCGAAGCGGGAGGAGGCTCAGCCCTGAACTTGACCTAATTAGCTTCTCAGCCTTTCCGTGATAATACCGCTGAGGAACCGGGAGCGGGCCTTTTTGCGTCTCGAATGAACGAGTCATCTCGTATTAAGATGGCCACAATATGATCACTGCATTTGACTCAGCCCCCCGCCCGTCTGATTCTCCGGCCATGCAGAGTTGGCCGCTCAGATGAAGCGTTTCGTGGGATTGCATCGGTATCCACCGATGCGGACCACATGCATCTCTGCTCCGTCCGTGGAAACCACGCAATAATGGGAGCTTGAAATGAAGGCAATCATAACGACATTTGTGGCCACCATCGCACTGAGCGCTATGGCTGCCTCTACAGCAGCATCCGGTCCACTGAAAGACCGCGTCGCTGCCGGCCAGTCGATTCGCATCGGCTACTCTAATGAAGTGCCGACCGCATATTCAGCGGCGGACGGAAAGCCTACGGGGTTCGTCAACGACATCACCCTCGCTGTCTTAAAGAAAATGGGTTATGAAAAGATCGAGCCGGTGCAGACGGAGTGGGGCGGTCTTATCCCTGGCCTGAATGCGGGGCGTTTCGACATCATTACTGGCGGCATGTTCATCCTGGCCGCGCGATGCGAGAACGTTAAGTTCTCGGAGCCGATCTATAAGATGGGAGACGCTTTCCTCGTTCCGAAGGGCAACCCAAAGGGCCTTGTCAACTATGAACACATTCATGACACGGGTGCCACGATGGTCACTGGGTCTGGGTATGCCAACATCGCCCACGCAAAAGCTGCGGGCGTCGACGCGACGAAAATCATGGAGGTGCCAGGCCCTACCGAAATCTTGGCTGCTATGCAGGCCGGGCGCGCAGACGTAGGAGCAGGCACGCCAATTCTCGTGAAACAGCTGGCCGATAGCAGCGGTGGGAAACTGGAGGCGACCAACTCGGCGGCGATGCCTAAGGATTCGTTCAACTGGGGCGGCCTCGCCTTCACTAAGGCGGATCAAGACTTCGTAGACGAATTCAATGCGGCGCTGAAGGATTATGTAGGCTCGCAGGAGATGATGACGGCGGTGGCCAAATACGGCTATGATAAGGATTGGTTGCCGGGCGAAGCAAAAACCGAATGGATCTGCGCTAACCGTTAGACTTTAGCATGGTGGGCCGGCTTCGCCGGCCCGTCATCTTTTGGGTCCTGCACCCACCGGACCCGAGGAAAGACTTGATCGGCATGTCCTATTTTGAATTCGCCTTTAAATACGGGGATCGGATTCTAAGCGGCACGCTGGTTACGGTAGTGCTGACTATCCTCGCTGCGATTTTGGCCGTCTCAATCGCTGTGGCGGTCGGGTTGATGCGAATGTCAACGAATACGCTGACCCGAGGTTTATCCGCCATATATATTGAGGTTTTCCGCGGCACCTCTCTCCTCGTGCAACTTTATTGGATCTTCTTCGTGTTACCGCTCTTCGGCATAACGCTGGAGAAATTCACGGCGGGTTTCATAGCCGTCGGCATGAATCTCGGCGCCTACGGAGCTGAACTCGTGCGTGGCGCGATCCTTTCCGTCCCACGAGGTCAATGGGAAGCAGCGCTTGCAATCAATATGTCTCCAGCCAAGCGAATGCGACGGGTCATCCTGCCTCAGGCCGTCGTGATTATGTTGCCGGCTTGGGGCAATCTGCTGATTGAGCTACTGAAGGCAACCGCTCTTGTGGCTCTCATCGCCGTGACCGACTTGATGTTTGAGGTGAAGCAGATCAATGGAACGACATTCATGTCGGTGCAGGCGTTCGGTACCGCGCTGATCATCTACTATGTCATTGCGCGCTTCCTGATAACGCCGTTCATGCGCTGGTTCGAGCGATCAATGCTGCGGAAGATGGGAAGGGCCTGAACCGTGTTCGATTGGCGATGGGACTTCACCTGGGATATTCTGCCCCGCCTGATAGTCGCCACAGGGAACACCTTGCTGGCGGCCGGTCTGGGATATGCCATCGCAGTTGTGCTTGGCTTAGCAATCGCCCTTTCGCAACGCACGCGCTCCCACGGGGTTACCGTGGCCGTGCGCGAGATCGTGGAATTTATCCGCTCGACGCCGCTCGTGCTGCAGATTTTTTTTGTGTTTTATGTCGGCCCTCAGTTCGGACTTACGCTCTCGCCTTGGGTCGCAGGGATGATTGCGATTGGCCTGCACTACGCTGCCTATCTCTCGGAGGTCTATCGAGGCGGAATCGACAGCGTGCCCAAGGGGCAATGGGAGGCCGCGACCTCACTCAACCTGTCAACTCGGCGCACCTATTTGCGCGTTATCATTCCCCAGGCGCTGCCGCCATCGCTTGCCGGCATGGGCAACTATCTTGTGGGAATTTTTAAAGACACGCCGATGCTCTCCGTCATCGGCGTCACCGAGCTCATGCACACCGCGAATGCAATCGGCTCTGAAACCTATCGTTTCCTCGAGCCCTACACGCTGGTGGGTCTTATATTCTTGGCCATCTCGCTTCCCACCGCCGCCGGTATACGCCTCTTCGAGGTGTGGATCCGGGGCAAACTTGGAATGAACTGATGCTGGGGCAATCTATGTCCGATTTTCCGCTGGAACTTCAAGGCAGCGCCGTGCCAATGGTTAGTTTCAAGCAAGTCTCAAAGAGCTACGGCAACCTGGTGGTGATGAATGCGCTCGATCTCGACATCGCCGAGGGAGAGATGGTCACAATCATTGGTCCCTCAGGATCGGGAAAGACGACCGTTCTCCGCATGCTTATGACACTTGAAACCATCAACAGTGGCGTCATCTATGTCGACGGAAAGCCGCTCACACATATGCGGAATGGCAACAATCTAGCACCCGCCGATGAGCGTCACCTGCGCAAGATGCGTTCTAAAATTGGCATGTGCTTCCAGCACTTCAACCTGTTCCCTCACATGACGGCTCTAGAGAACTGCATGGAAGGTCCCGTGCATGTCCTTGGACTCTCGAAGAGGGAAGCACGAGAGCGTTCGGAGGAATTGCTGGCAATGGTCGGCATGGCCGACAAACGCAATCAGCATCCCTCTCGTCTATCAGGTGGCCAGCAGCAGCGCGTCGCGATCGCTCGCGCTCTTGCCATGCGGCCAAAAGTGATGCTGTTCGATGAGGTCACGTCGGCGCTCGACCCCGAAGTGATCGGCGAAGTAACAAGCGTGATCAGGAAGCTCGTCTCCGAGCAAAACCTGACAATGCTCATGGTTACGCACCAGATGGGGTTTGCTAAGGATATATCTGATCGCGTATGCTTCTTCTACGGCGGCCACATCGAGGAACAAGGGACACCGAGTGAACTGTTTGGGAACCCAAAGAAGGAACGCACTCAGCAATTTTTGAGTGCGGTGAAGGAAGCGGTGTGATTTCTTTTGCTTGCATCGAGATGGTTCACATGATGCGCAAACGACAGGCGAGGTTTGCCTACAATCCACGTCCGTCGATCGCCGAGCAGTTCGAGATCCTCGCCGCCTGAATGATAGCGTTAAAACGTCTCCTCGTGACCAAAGTCAGGATTTGCGACAGAACCGGCGGCGCGGCAGAGCCGCAAACGTGCTCGCTTCCATCGTCGAGGGCTGCTCATAGCTAGAGACTTCATTCGCCAAGCGTCCACCTAATCCAAGCGGACACTTAACGCCTCAAGGTACGCGTCAGTAGGCGGCCTTGGTCGTATGCCTATATGCCTACGGCAAATCGATCTGTCCAATTGCGCCTGAAGAAATTGACTTGCCAGCGCGTCTCCGGGCAGACAGTCGGTGCGCAGGGTGGCGCTCCGCAGAAAGCAAAGATCAATGATTTATCAGCATATCCCGCGGCATACTGCTGAAAGAATTTGCCCCATTTTCGGTTATTCGAACGGTCTCACTAAAGATGTAACCGTCCGTTTTTTCCCAGATTCCAATAAGAAGATGGAAGGTCATATTGGGCAGAATTTCAGTCTCATCTCCCTCCATGAAGCTCGGGCCACCATCCACCCAGTCGAGGCCGATGGAGTAGCCAATCCTAGACTCTTTCCGGACTCCACGGGGGCCAAACTCGCGCCGAAAAGCTCGCTCGACATCGCTGCTCTTAACTCCAGGCCGCAACGCTTCAAAGGCAGCAAGCCACCCGTCCCGGCAAGCTTCGTGCACGTAGCGTGACCGAGCGGATGGTTCACCCAAAAATATGCTCCGTGACATGGCGCAGACATACCGATGGCGGAAAGCACCCATCTCGAAATTGGTCTGGCAGCCCATCTTGTAGGCCCCGTCGCCCCACTTACTATGGCATTGGTTTGCAGGTGCGCCGATCGCCATATTTGGCATTGAAATAGGACCAGGGCCGCCTGGAATTTCAGGCGTGCCGCTGGTCAAGGCATGCTGCACGGCAGCTGCGACGTCGCATTCGCGCACTCCAACTGCGATCAGACTCCGAGCCTCTTTCATCGCCCTATCGACGATTTTTCCCGCCTGCTCCATGTAAGTGAGTTCAGCAGGCGATTTTATTGCCTTCAAAGTGGAGACCAACCCATCAGCGTCGATAAATTCCGCCACACCCAAGCTCTTGCTCAAAGCGGCATATCCCTTAAACCCTAGCATTTTGCCGGAAATCTCGACCCCGATACGCGTCGATTTTGTGCGATCACGAACGAATTCCCCAATGGGCTGCCACGCCGTAAGTTCTTTGGAACCGATGTATTTTTCTGCGTAACTAAGGATGCGTGATTCCGGAAGATACGACTCGACCGCTGCGCCGTGAGTATCGAGTTCGCGCATAATGAGCCAAGGATCTTCTTCGTCCTGGCAGATCAAAGCAACTTGCGGAACGTAGTCAGAATATCCCGCATATCCAGTCAGATAGTTCAAATTAGACTCTTCTAGCACGAGCAACGTATCAATTCCTCGATCGGCCATCTTTTTGCGAAGTCGAGCTGTTCGTGCACGATATTCGTCCAGACCAAATGCAGACATTGGCAGTTCTCCATCTTTATAAATGACAATCGTACGAGCAATCAATTCAACCACAACATTGTGCTGGCGTTGCTACAGCTGGCTATGATTGCCTGCGGCATCTGTCGGAAGTTAGAGTGTATTTGGAATCTCGGACGGCACCGCATCTCACCATCATCTTTAACTCTACTGTCGCCAACTACACGGTCTCTAGATGAGGCTACCGATGCCAAGCTGGGGGCTGGACTGGAGCAGCGGCGTCACTCAGCTGCCCCAATCTTTAAGTCGTGAGCGCACATCGTTCCTCTCCGCGTGTACTTCTACTACCGATTTGTGTCCATTGAGCATCTTTTGAGAGAATGCCGTCGTCAAATACTGATTTTGCACCCTCGTCATCTGGAAGCGAGATGGTCGCAAATGCCGCCGAGCCGGTGTGGTTAACGACAGCCGCTACCTGCCCCCCCCAGTGACCCGCTATCGCCTTTTCGTTGATTTGATCTGACCGCGCAGCCCTCTTCAGCGTAGGCAACAGCCGCGTTTCGAATCGGGACAATCAGCTAATGGGAACTCGGCGGATGAAAGCAGCAGCTCCGACCCTTTTCGCGGCACGACACCGTCCGTCGGCATCGACCTTCTTGAGAGCGTTATGCTCAAAGCCAGGGACGGTCGCGACCATGAGCCATTTTCTGACTCAACTCAGTCACTGCGACCGACGTGCTGTCCTGATCAAGGCAGAGGCATTCGCTCCATTTTGCCATCGCGATTTGGAAAGGCTATGGCCGCAAATAGGGATGAATGGCTTTGCCCCCGTCTTGTAATGCAAGTCCTTTTAATGCCGCGGTGCGGGAGGAGCTCCATACGCTTTTGCGAATAGGGATCGCCCTATGAACTGCCTCCTCGTAGAGCCGGCGCGCTACACCCGACGCGCCGCTCTTATCTTGTCGAGATGAGTTCGAAGAGCACCACTACGCTCACCAGCGCGGTTCGCGTCGCGCCGCTTCCCCACGTCATCTGATTCGATCGTGCTATACAAATGCGGCGTAGCCAATCAGACTATGGCAGGAACAATTCAGGCGAGGCAATGCGAACCACACCTAATTTGTCGGGACTGTGGCGTCGGCCCCATCTCGCGGCGAGATGAGGACAATCCAAAAACTGGATTTGACCCAAGGTCCCGGTCGATTAATCCTCGACTGTACGAAACGCGAGGTCGTATGCAACTTTCGGCCGAGTTTCCCTCCGCGCTTGTTCGAACGCCGATTTATAACGGGATAACAAGGACTAGACACCGCAGACTGTAGGCAGCGAAGTTGTGGCGAGCGGTTGGAGATTCAGAATGGATGTTGCATATGCGCAGTATTGAAGAGTTTCGGGGGCTGCGCAACGAGGTCGCCGACTGGCGTCACTACCTCCATCAAAATCCAGAACTCGGCTACCAAGTTCACAACACGGCTAGGTTTGTTGCGGAGAAACTGGCGTCGTTCGGCATCAACCATATCGAAACCGGGATCGCGGAAACAGGTGTTGTCGCTGTCATTCAGGGGGTCGGCGGAGAAGGACCGGCTATTGGGCTCAGGGCTGACATGGACGCCCTGCCCATCACCGAGGAGTCCGGTAAGCCGTGGACTTCTACCGAGGTCGGTCTCATGCATGCATGTGGGCACGATGGCCACACTGCCATGTTACTCGGCGCTGCTAAACACCTCGCGGCGTCCCGAAACTTCAAGGGGACAGTTGTACTGATCTTTCAGCCGGCGGAAGAAGATGGCCGGGGTGCCCAGAAAATGGTGCAGGAGGGCCTCATGGAGCGTTACGGGATCACCCAGGTCTATGGCATGCACAACATGCCAGGTGTTGATGTCGGGACGTTCGCGATTTGTGACGGTTCGATCCTAGCCGCCCTTGATGAGTTTGATGTGATTATCAAGGGGAAGGGGGGGCACGCGGCCTCGCCCCACCTGACTGTTGACCCGGTGGTCGTGGGAGCGCAGATTATCGTAGGCCTCCAGAGCCTTGTGTCCCGCAATACCGACCCTACCGAGGCTTTGGTGATCTCGGTCACGCGGTTCAATGCGGCCGACGCTTATAATGTGATCCCGAACCAAGTTGTGCTGGGTGGTACGGTCCGGAGCCTGTCGCCGACGTTGCGCGATTTTGCGGAGCATCGGATCAAGGCATGTGCCGAAGGCATCGCCAATGGATTCGGGGCGGCAATCGAGTATCGCCACCGACGCCTCGAGCCTCTCACGTTTAACCACGCCGAGGGCACTCTCCGGGCACTCAAGGCGGCCCGTGGTCTGGTGGGGGAGAACTCCGTGAACGACAGGACCAAGCCTTTGATGGGATCCGAGGACTTCGCCTACATGTTGGAAGCTCGTCCGGGTGCCATGATCTTCCTTGGCAACGGGGCGACGGCAGGCCTCCATAACCCTTCTTACGATTTCGACGACGAGGCGCTGCCCTACGGGTTGGGCTACTGGGTCAACCTAGCCGAGACGATTTTGGCCGCCTGAGGCAATGGGATATCGACGGACTGCGAGCTAAGCCGTGCGGGCGTTGTTGTGTTTGAAAGTCCCCATTTGGAACCAGACGGTGGAAATTATGAGTGCGGAAAGTTTACGGTTTGAGCTAGCAGAATACAGGGACCGTCTCGGCAAAGCCCGCCAGGCGATGGAACAGGCGGGTCTCGATCTGTTGGTCGTGACAGACCCGTCCAACATGAACTGGCTTACAGGGTATGACGGCTGGTCTTTCTACGTTCCCCAGTGCGTCGTGGTGTCCAAGAACAATGACCCCCTATGGTTCGGCCGTGGCATCGATGCCAACGGCTGCCGTCGCACAGCGTTCCTTTCCGAGGATCGGATCAAAACCTATCCTGACCATTACGTTCAGAACGACGCTATTCATCCGATGGAGGTGCTTGCCGAAATCATCACCGTGGAGGGTTATGCGTCGGCTACCATCGGCCTGGAGAAGGACAACTACTTCTGTACCGCGCGCGCGTTTGAAGCCCTGTCGGCATCCCTCCCCAACGCGAAATTCAAAAACGCCTACCGGCTGATCAACTGGCAGCGGATCATAAAATCGCCGCGGGAAATCGAATATATGCGGGGCGCGGGCAAGATCGTCGGGGCTATGTACGAGCGCATCACGGAAGTACTCCGGCCAGGCGTGAAACAATCCGATATCGTTGCCAGCATCTACGACGCTGCCACGCGTGGTGTGGATGGATTTTGGGGTGACTATCCTGCTGCTGTGCCGATGATCGGCGCCGGCGCAGACGCCGCAGCACCCCACCTGACCTGGAGCGACAAACTGGTACGGGCCAACGAGAGCATCTTCTTCGAACTCGCAGGCGTCCACAAACGGTACCACAGCCCGCTTTCCCGGACGTACTTCCTGGGCCAGCCGAGCCAGCAGATTCTTGACGCTGAGAAGGGTGTCCTAGAGGGGATGGAGGCCGGCCTGGAAATGGCCGTTGCCGGGAACACCTGTGAAGACATTTCGAACGCGTACACGAGCGTTCTCGCGAACTATGGCATCGTCAAGACGAGCCGCTCAGGCTACTCTATTGGCCTTGCCTATCCACCAGACTGGGGCGAGCACTCGGCAAGCTTCCGGGAAGGCGACCAGACCGAATTGCGTCCGGGCATGACGTTCCATTTCATGACAGGAATCTGGAATGACGATTATGGAATCGAGATCACCGAGAGCATCCTGATCACCGAAGGGAATGCAGAATTCCTCGCTGACGTTCCCCGAAAGCTTTTCGTTATTGATTGATAGTGATCCGAACCGAATTCATGGCCGGTCAATCCGGATATTGAAACGATGAATCGCCCATCTTCGACCACTAGCGTTCTGGCGGGAAAACGCCAGGACGCGGATCATGATGCTTGAAAAGAACGGGCTATCTCTCGTTTGCTTCTGCCGGACCCTGTGTAGTGGCTATGAGATTTGTGAAGGAGCATCTGATGCGTCGGATGGACCAACTCTGCGCACACATCTGCGGTCAAGGTGGTTCAGGTCATCAAGGGCCAGGTCAGCTGGCTCAAAGGAAACTCCAGCGTACCGTTTTTTGGGATTACTCCAAGACTTTGGTGCTTAGGACTCTTCTTGAGGCGGGCGCCGGCCATCTGAAAACGCGATGGCACCGACCCTGACTTTATATTGGCGAACTCAATGCCAAGTGACGCATAGTTGAACAGTTAATGGTGGACCAGATCTGGCCACAAATGTGTTTGGAACAAATCGAGCGAAACAAAGTGCAGATCACAGATGTCCTGCTCGCGCCCGGCAACGGCGCATTCTTTTATGACGACCAGGAAGCCATTAGGTCCGGCGCATTCCAGGACGGCTTCATCTATGTCGGAGCACCGACAACGCCTGGGTTCAAGTCCATCCGCATTCCAGCATCTTCGCTCAGCGTCGGGCTCGTCCTTGCTGACGACACCATTGTGTGGGGCGACATGATGAACGTTCAGTATTCTGGTGCCGGTGGACGCGATCCTCTGTTCGACGTCAATCAAATCTCAAGTCTAATATCACGCTTGGTTGTACCGCGTCTTCTTGAAGTTGATGCCTCACGGTTTCGCGATTCTTGCACGAAAGTTTTTCAGTCGGTTGAACATCGGCGGCTACCTCTAGCGGTAGAGTATGGCGTCAGCCAAGCTCTTCTTCGCGCAGCCGCTCATCTCCACCGCATGACGATGGCAGAGATAATATGTGCTGAGTTTAACTTGCCGGTGCCTCAACGGAAAGTCCCGATTTACTGCCAGAGCGGCGATGCTCGCGAAATCAATGTAGATAAAATGATATTGAAAGCCGTGGATGTGCTCCCCCACGGCCTGATCAACTCGCGGCAGAAATTCGGCGTCGACGGCCAAACCTTCATTGAGTTCGTGACGTGGGTTGCAACCCGCACGCGCGAAATCGGCCACCCGGGCTATCATCCAGTGCTGCATTTCGATGTGTATGGCTGGATCGGCCAGGAGATCGGCCTCGAGCCGCAACGGATCGCCGACTTTATCTGCAAGGTTGCAGATACCGTCCCGGATTTCAGGCTCAACATCGAGTCCCCGGCGGATTTTGGTTCGACGCAAGCTCAAATTGAGAATTACGCCAAGATCGTATCGATCTTGGACAACCGGGGTTCCAGCGCCCGCATTGTCGTGGATGAGAGATGCAATACGCTTGAGGATATTCGGCTCTTTGCCGAAGCCAAGGCTACGCATCTCGTTCAAATCAAGACGCCCGATGTCGGCTCAATTGCCGACACAGCTCGAGCCGTTCTCCTTTGCAAGGAAAACCAGGTCGGAGCGTATGTCGGGGGAAGCTGTACCGAGACAGACCTCTCCGCCCAAGCCTCTGTCCACGTGTCGGTGGCGACCCAGGCCGACATGATGCTTGCAAAGCCCGGAATGGGTGTCGACGAGGCATTCTCAATTGTTGGGAACGAACAGAATCGATTGCTCGCGATGCTGAACCGTCGTCGGACTCAAAACGAAAACGTGGGATGAAAAGCAGGGTGTCGCATGCAGAACTCTCTTGAAGGGGTCACTGTCGTCGCGGTGGAACAGGCCGTGGCCGCGCCTTACGCATCGTCGCGCCTTGCGGACGCGGGCGCCCGTGTCATCAAGATCGAACGGCCCGAGGGGGACTTTGCCCGCAACTACGACAAGCTGGTGCGGGGACAGAGCGCTTACTTCGTCTGGCTCAACCGGGGTAAGGAGTCAGTCTGTTTAGACCTGAGGTCGGAAGCGGACCGCGCCGTCCTGGAAACGCTCATTGCCAGTGCTGACGTCTTTATCCAGAATCTGAAGCCGGGCAGCATCGAAAAACTGGGATTTGGGTCTGCGGATCTCCGTCGACGATATCCCCGGCTGATCACCTGCGACATCTCTGGTTTCGGAGAGACAGGGCCGTACTCCCATTTGAAGGCTTATGATCTCATCGTCCAGGCCGAATCAGGTCTATGCGCCATCACCGGCAACCAACAAGGGCCCGCGCGCGTGGGGGTGTCGGTCTGCGATATCTCGGCGGGCATGACAGCGCATAGTGCGATTCTTCAGGCGCTTTATCATCGCGAGGTCACCGGCGAAGGGACAAGCATCCAGGTGTCACTGTTCGATGCCGTCGCCGACTGGATGAACGTTCCGGTTCTGCAACACGACTACAGCGACTACCACACGGTACGCGCGGGCGTGAAACATCCGTCGCTGGCGCCATATGGTGCATATCGTTGCGCTGATGGCAAAGAAGTCATCTTTTCGGTCCAGAATGACCGCGAATGGGTAAATTTCTGCGAGAAGTTTCTTAAGCGACCCGAGCTCACACGCGCACCGGGTTTTGCCGACAACATGGAGCGCCTTGGTCATCGTGCGCAACTTGATGAGATCATTGAACAGCGCTTTTCCGAACTGTCCTGCCACGAAGCAATGCATGAGCTCGAGGCGGCCGGTCTGGCATATGGCCGACTAAACGAAGTGGCGGATGTTTCAAGGCATCCACACATTCGCAGGGTGCAGGTTGGCACACCGGAAGGAACCGTCGACGCGATAGCGCCGGCCGCGATTTTCAACTCTGAACGCCCCTCGTTGCGACCAGTTCCGGCTCTTGGCGCTCACACCGAGGCTATCCGCGATGAGGTTCTGGGGCTTTTGCGCGAAAGAGCCGCGTCAGCGTGAGCGCGCGTCTGAGTAAGGTGAGGCTGCTCGCGGTTTACGAAAAGCCTGTTTACCTCGGATCACTCAGTCATCGGCCGACCAGCAAGCTTACCGCTGCCGGCCTCGCTAAAGTCGACCGCAGAGGCGACCTATGATTAAGGATACCCTCCCGGCCGTTGAAGGCGCGATGTCTGTACCCCGTTGGAGATCCCTACTCTTCGTGCCCGCTCACGTTCCACGCTTTGTGGAGACGGCCCATGAGCGGGGTGCGGATGGCGTCATTCTCGACCTGGAGGACTCCGTTCCCCAGGATCAGAAGGGCGGGGCCCGCCGGGAGTTGCCTGACTCCGTGGCAAAGGTGGGCCGTAGGGGTGCTTCGGTTTTGGTCCGGGTCAATCGTGGTTTGCGCGCGTTGGCGGCGGATCTCGATGCAGCCGTCATAGCGGGTGTTGACGCACTTGTTCTTCCGAAGACGGATTCAGCGGAGTGGGTGTTAGAGATTGCGAATGCGATATCGGAACTTGAACGAGAAAGAAATCTTGTCCAGGGACGCATCCGGTTCCTTGCCCAGATCGAGACCCCGGGCGCTTTGCAACGGCTCGCTGCCATTGCGTCGGCCCATCCAAGGATGGTTGCAATGGCGCTGGGGCCTGAAGACTTCAGCGCCGCTGTCGGCGGCGCGCCGGAATTCGACCTTCTGTTGGCCCCGAACCTTTCCGTTCTGTTCGCTGCCCGTGCGGCTGGGTTGCTTCCTTTAGGATTTGTTGGAAGCATCAGCGAATTTTCCGACACTGAAAAACTGCGGGAAGCCGCGAGGCATGCGCGGCGCCTTGGCTTTGCCGGAGCTTTGGCTATCCATCCGACACAGGTCGCCATATTCAATGTGGCATTCTCGCCAAGCGCCCAGGAACTCGAGTGGGCCGATCGTGTTGTCGCGGCGGAAAACGATGCCGCCGCGCGGGGCCTGTCTGCTTTCTCATTGAATGGCAAGATGGTCGATCCGCCAGTGGTGCGGCGCGCCCACGAGATCCTGACTCTCGCTAGCCGCAACTGAGCCTTTAATCCAGCGACCGGACAGGCTGGTTTTCTCGCCGTAATCTACGGTTTGTTACTTGCCTGCCATCTCGTTTCGAGATAGATATGAAGGCACTGGGGATCATGCCCCGGTTGGAAATTGTTCATCGTGGACATCAGGCAGTTAAGATACTTTGTCGGCGTCGTCGAAGCCGGCAGTTTCACGAAGGCAGCTGCGACCCTCAACGTTGCTCAAAGCGCCCTAAGCCTGCATGTGCGGCAGCTGGAGGAAGGATTCGGCACCCAACTCCTGGTTCGCGATCGAACCGGTGTCAGCGTCACGGCGTCGGGAGACAAGCTGCTTGAGCGAGCGCGGATCATCCTGAAGGAAATTCAGCTCACTGAGGCCGAACTGACCAACTCGGTAGCCGCTCCTTCCGGAGAGGTAACCATTGGCATTCCGTCCGGAGCCGCCCGCGTCCTTAGCGGTCCCTTGCTTGAAGCGGTAAGAAGCGAATTGCCGAGGATCTCGCTTAAGATGATCGAGGGCATGACGGGACCGCTCGAGGAGTGGATGGCTGCTGGCCGGTTCAATCTGGCTGTCCTCTACCGCACTGCCGAGAGCGTGGGGCAAATGACAGTACTGGCCCGTGAGGAATTTTTCCTGGTGGTGCCGCCGGGTGAACCGCCTTTCGAAGATTCAATTCCGCTCGCCGACCTCCACGCGTTTCCGCTGGCGGTTCCCATGCGCAACAACAATGTCAGGCGTTCGGTGGCTGATGTCGTTGCCCAACACGGTTGTGTTCTGGACGTCAGATTCGAAGTCGACTCCCTTTCCACGATCATTAATATGGTCATGGAAGGAAAGGCGTATTCCATCCTTACCCCGTCGGCCATCCAGAAAGAGGCGTCTCAAGGCCAGGTCCGAACGGTCAAGATCATCGATCCGGTGATCACCCGTTCCGTTGTGCTTGCCGTCAACCCGAAAGATGACCGCTCTCCGGCCGTGTCCGCGGTTCGTAAGCTGATCCCCAAGGTCGCAAAAGCCTTGATTGAGGGCAAGCACTGGTCAGCGACAGTACCGGACCGGGTTTAGGGAACCCAAGCCAAGTTCTTCCAGTGCTATGGCTCTTCGCGGCTTGAGCGTATCAAATCTGGATTCGAGATGGTTTTGGGCGACATTCAATATTTGACCACATCGACTATCGCGATGAAATTGCAGGGGAGCTAGGCACGGTCCGATATCGGCCGTCCTCGTACCTGGCAAATTCACTGAAGCGGAGCATGCGATGTCCAATGCCACGACCTACCAGCTTTTAATCAATGGCAGTTGGCGAGGCGGTAGTGGAACTCTGACGGTGACCAACCCGGCGACAGAGGCGGTATTTGGCTCGGTGGCCGCCGCGTCGGCTTCGGATCTGGACGAGGCCCTTGCTTCTGCAGAGCGAAGCCGCCGAGCCTGGTCGTCAAGGCCTGCAAAAGAGCGCGGCGAAATCCTTGTTGCGGCGTCCAGAATACTGGCAACGAAGGTGGGAGACGCAGCCAAGGAGTTGTCGAGAGAACAGGGCAAGACGATTGCCGAAGCAACAGGCGAGTATGCGCGCGCTGTTGAAACGCTGGAGTGGTACGGCACACACGCCGAAGAATTGTCGGCCCCAGTTCCGCATGGCCCGAACCGAATGATCGTCCCCGAGCCGCTGGGCGTGGTCGCAGCCTTCACGCCGTGGAACTATCCCGCGGTGCTTATCGCACGCAAGCTTGCCCCTGCGCTGGCGGCAGGTTGTCCCGTGATCCTCAAAGGGGCCGAAGAGACACCGAGTGCGGCCGTCCACATCGTCGAAGCCCTGCGCCAGGCGGGTATCCCGGACGGCGTGGTCAATCTTGTCTTCGGCGTCCCGGCGCAGATTTCGGAGCACCTTCTTAACTCGCCAATCGTGAAGGTCTTGACCTTCACGGGCTCCACCGCGGTTGGAAAACACCTGGCCAAGCTCGCCGCCAATAACTTACAGCGCTGTGTCCTTGAACTCGGCGGGCACTCCCCGGTCGTTGTCTGCGAGGATGCGGATCTCGCGAAGGCTGTCCCGGCAATTTCGGAATACAAGTTCGAGTGCGCCGGCCAGAGCTGCAACGCGCCCAGCAGAATCCTCGTCGCGCGGACCCGTTATGAGGAGTTTCTATCCCGAATGACCGAAGCAGCTCGCAAGATCAAGATCGGCCCACCGGACGACCCAACGACGGAGATGGGACCGATGGCAAACGCGCGGCGAATCGAGGCCATGCAGGGGCTGGTCAAGGACGCGGTTGATCGCGGCGCAAGCATCGAGACCGGTGGCACCCGCCTCGACCAGCCAGGCTTTTATTGGCCGCCGACAATCCTGACAGGGGTGGCAAAGGATGCGAAAGTGCTTCATGACGAGCCGTTCGGGCCAATCCTCACCGTAGCGCCTTTCGACACGCTCGAGGAGGCGATCGAAGAAGCGAACGCTACCGAGTATGGCTTGGCCGCCTACTTCTTCACCGGCGCCGACGATACGAAACGGGCGCTGATTGGCGGTGTATCGGCGGGCGCTGTCAGCGTCAATTACCTGAAAGGGGTGTCCGCGGATGCGCCGTACGGAGGCGTCAAACAGAGCGGCTATGGGTATGAGGGTGGCGAGCAGGGCATGCGGAGCTTCCAAAGCCTCAAACTCGTTAACGGGCTCGGGTCATTCGGGTAAGCTTGGGTGAGTAAAAGAACTCGCATCATTGCCGGTGAGGACGTCGCAAGGAGCGTTGCCGACGCCCTCCAGTATATCTCGTACTACCACCCCCCGGATTATATCCAGTACCTCACACAGGCATACGCGCGCGAGCAGAGCCCGCCGGCCAAGAACGCCATCGGGCAGATTCTGCTGAATTCGCGGATGGCCGCATTTGGGCGGCGGCCGATCTGCCAGGACACCGGTCTCGTGGTGGTCTTCGCCAAGGTCGGGATGGGAGTTCGTATCAATTCTGCGGCCAGTTTCGCGGACCTCGTGAATGAAGGCGTCCGCCAGGCCTATCTCGACCCGGACAACCCGCTTCGCCCCTCGATTGTCTCGGATCCGCTGGCTGGACGATTGAACACCCGCGACAACACGCCGGCAGTCGTCCACGTCTCACTCGTGCAAGGCAACCAGATCGAGATCACAATCGCCGCAAAGGGCGGTGGATCAGAAAACAAGGCGCGTTTCACCACCCTTAACCCCAGCGCGTCGGTTGCCGACTGGGTGGTCGACACCGTTTCGAACCTTGGCAGCGGCTGGTGCCCGCCTGGCCTGATCTCGGTCGGCGTCGGTGGCAGCGCCGAAAAGGCGATGCTGCTCGCCAAGGAGGCCATGAACGAGCCTATCGACATGACTGATCTGATCGCCAGGGGGCCATCAAACGCAGAGGAGGCGCTCCGCATTGAGCTCTATGAACGCATCAACGCTCTCGGGATCGGCGCCCAGGGCCTTGGCGGCCTTACGACGGTCGTCGATGTCAAGGTTGCAACCTATCCAACCCATGCGGCGTCCAAGCCCGTGGCACTCATCCCGCAATGCGCAGCCAACCGGCACCTGACGTTCACTTTGGACGGCAAAGGGCCAGCGCAGCTCCAACCGCCCGACCTTTCCCAATGGCCTCATATCGGTCCTGAGGACTTGCAAACAAGCGGTGTCCGCCGGGTCAACCTTGATGGGCTGACAAAGGAAGAAACGGCGTCGTGGCGCTGCGGGGAGACCCTCCTTTTGTCCGGAAAAATGCTGACGGGTCGTGACGCCGCCCACAAGCGAATGGTCGAGCTGATCGAAGCCGGTGAACCGCTTCCGGTCGACCTGCGGGGACGCGTGATCTACTATGTCGGACCAGTCCGCGCGGTGAGGGAGGAGGTCGTGGGGCCGGCGGGCCCAACAACCTCCAGCCGCATGGACGATTTTACGGAAAGATTGCTGGCGCAAACCGGGCTTATCGCGATGGTCGGCAAGGCGGAGAGGGGGCCAACGGCTATTGCATCGATTGTCAGACACAGGACGCCCTATTTGGTTGCAGTGGGTGGCGCGGCGTACCTGATATCGAAATCGATCAAAGCGGCGCGGCTCGTGGCCTTCGAAGACCTCGGCATGGAAGCCATTTATGAATTCGAGGTCCAGGATATGCCGGTGATCATGGCTGTCGATGTTGAGGGAAACTCGGTTCACACTTCCGGGCCGATTGAGTGGCGTAAACGCATGGCTGCCGATAGCATCGCGCGCAACATCGGCATTTGATAGTCCTGTTAGGCGATCGTTCTGCTTCACTCATCCGAGTAGGCTGTGCGCCTCATTTGGGCTGCTGTGCGAATAAGAGCAAACGCACGCGCCACATCACCTGCCACGAACGCAACGCTTGGTTGGCGCGTCGGCACCATAGATGCAATTGGCACGGACCCATAAGCAGCCTAAACGTAAAGCCGTGATTCAGCTCCGGCAGGCCATGAAAGCGAAACTCAACACTGTACGCCTCGACGCCTGGGACCTTCGGATTCTTTCCGAGTTGCAAGCAGACGGTCGGATATCGAAAAGCGAGCTTGCGAAACGCGTCCATCTTTCGGCGTCGGCTTGCTCCGAGCGGCTGCGCATCCTCGAAACGTCAGGAGCTATTGAAGGCTATTACGCGCGGCTGAGTCCGTCCCTCACTGGGGGCGTGATCTTTGTCATGGTGGAGGTGGTGCTGGATCGTCATCGCCTCGAAGACCAACGACACTTTGAGGCCGCAATTCAAGGCATCCCCGAAATCCTGGACTGCTGGGCGATTGGAGGGCGGATCGACTACCTGCTGCGCGTCGCGGCACCTTCCATGGCTGCGTATCAGGAATTCATGGAGGGATTGCTGCAGATAGGCCTCGGGATCGACCAATATTACAGTCTTGTGGTGACGAAATCCGTGAAGTCCAATGCGCCGATACCCTCGTCCGCACTAAGTGAGCGCTGAGTTTCTGGAGCCGGCGTTTCCACGGAGATTGGCGCAAGTTCCGTGGATTCGTCGGCCGCGGACACGCATTGCCGTGGAACTTGAGGAGTGTCCGTCGGTATACTCATCCTTGACGAGCGGCTGATCAGAGTGTTGCCGCCGGGCGATCAAGGGGAGAGCGGCAATGAGCCTGACTAATCTGGGAACCAAGCAAGTTCAGGAGAAGGATCGGAGCTTCGTCTTTCATCCGTCCACGCACTTGGCAAAACACAGCCGCGGCGAGACGCCCAACCGGATCATGGCCGGAGCGGAAGGCGTCTACATCTGGGATACCGAAGGCCGAAAGAGCCTCGATGGTTTCGGCGGCCTTTACTGCGTCAATATGGGATATGGATGCACGGAGATCGCCGACGCCATTGCCAAGCAGGCGTACGAACTGCCATTCGCGCATGTCTATGCCAGCCAGGGCACGGAGCCTGTCGCCCGTTTGGCCGAGGCTATCGTCGAATATTTCGGACAGAACATGCAAAGGGTTTATTTTGGCCTGTCGGGTTCCGATGCCAATGAAACCAATATCAAGCTCGTCTGGTACTACAACAACATCCTCGGTCGCCCCGAAAAGAAGAAAATCATCTCGCGGCATCGCGGTTATCACGGTTCCGGGCTGGTCACCGGCAGCCTGACAGGCCTTCCATTCTTTCACAAGTTCTTCGACCTGCCTTTGAGCATGGTGCGCCATACAACGACGCCACATTACTATCGCCAGGCGCACGAAGGCGAAACCGAGGAGGCCTTCTCCAAGCGCTGTGCCGACGAACTTGAAGCCCTCATTCTTGCTGAAGGTCCAGATACGGTCGCGGCGTTTATCGCAGAACCGGTCCTTGGGACCGGCGGCATCGTTCCGCCCCCAAAGGGCTACTGGACAGCCATCCAGGAGGTGCTGGACAAGTACGAGATCCTTCTAATTGCCGATGAAGTGGTGTGCGGTTTCGCGCGAACCGGTGAGAAATTCGGGTCCCACCTCTATGGCATGCGTCCGGATTTCGTCACCATCGCCAAGGGCGTGAGTTCCGCCTACCTCCCCATTTCAGGGTCGATTATCGGCGACCGCGTCTGGAAGGTCCTGGAAGAAGGAACGGAGGAGCACGGACCTCTCGGCCATGGCTGGACATATTCCGGCCATACGCTGTGCGCGGCGGCCGCACTTGCCAACATTCAGGTCCTTAAGGAAAGAAACATCCTTGAGCATGTCCAGGACGTCGGGCCTTATTGGCTTTCCCGTATGAAAGCCGAACTGGAGGGACATCCCATTGTCGGCGAAGTGCGCGGCGTCGGAATCCTGTCCGCCGTAGAGCTGATGCGAGATCCGAAAGCGCGCGTACCGTTTGAGCCCGAACTTCAGGTGGGGGCGCGTGCCGCCGCCGCGCTGCTTGAAAATGGGGTCATTGGGCGCGCCATGCCGCATGGTGATATCCTCGGCTTTGCCCCGCCACTGATCATCACCAGGGAGGAGGTGGACATCATCGTCGAAGCGACTGCGAAATCAGTTGACACGACGTTCCGCGCTTTGAAGGTGGAAGGCGCACTATAATCTTTGCGGGCACCAACCTGCCTTTTTGCCCTGCTGTCCGGTCCTCCCATTTGACCGCGGGCGGCGAGCCCTGCCGGTGCACCTCCCCGCCGGCAGGGCTAGTTATCTGAGACGCGTCATGACTCTCCCCATTCTGCAGGTTTTGGTAAATCATCATAAACTCGCGGTGTAGCCGTGAACTTGGCCCATCCGGCGACGCATCGTGATGACTGGCTGGCATGGCGTCGCTGACCGCAACTGACCCTCTCCGCATCTCTCGTCACAGGTATGCAGGTTCAAGTTCTCAGCTGCCAGCCCACTCTTGGCTCGATTGAGGCGGTTAGGATCGGAGGCGGCTTCAAATGTAAGCACCCGGGGGGCAGGCAACGGACTCCGATCCGGCGAGGGGCGAGATGGACATTAGCTTAAATGCATTCCCGGTATTTCATCAAAACGGTTTCAAAAATGACGCACTTCGTACTCACCGTTTCATGCAAATCGACTCGCGGTATCGTCGCTGCGATTGCAACATTCCTAGCTGACCAGGGATGTAACATTGTCGATAGTTCGCAGTTCGACGATCTCGACACCGGCAAGTTTTTCATGCGCATTTCCTTCATCTCCGAAGAATGTATCGGCGTGGCCGACTTGGTGGAAGGCGTAAAGCCGATCGCCAAGAAGTTTGCGATGGATGTTGATATCCTCGACGCCAAGAAGCCGATGAAAGTACTCCTGATGGTTTCGCGCTTTGGCCATTGCCTGAACGACTTGCTCTATCGCTGGAAGATCGGTGCTTTGCCGATCGACATCGTTGGCGTGGTCTCCAACCATTTCGATTACCAGAAGGTGGTGGTCAACGACGATATCCCCTTCCATTACATACATGTGACGAAGGAGAATAAGTCGCAGGCTGAAGCGAAGATCCTTGACCTGATCCAGCAGACCGGCGCCGAGTTGATCGTGCTCGCCCGCTACATGCAGGTGCTGTCCGACGAGGTGTGCCGTAAGATGTCCGGCCGCATTATCAACATCCACCATTCATTCCTGCCGAGCTTCAAAGGCGCCAATCCCTACAAGCAGGCCTATCAGCGCGGCGTCAAACTGGTCGGGGCAACGGCCCACTACGTCACCGCCGATCTCGACGAAGGCCCCATCATCGAGCAGGACACGGTGCGAGTCACGCACGCGCAGTCGGCCGAGGATTACGTCTCCATGGGCCGCGACGTCGAAAGCCAGGTGCTGGCCCGTGCCGTCCATGCGCATATCCACCACCGCACCTTCATCAACGGCAACCGAGTCGTCGTGTTCCCGGCAAGCCCGGGAAGCTACGCTTCTAAGCACATGAGCTAAGCTATGACGGCTCTGATCTCGAGCGGACATCGGGTTTGAAAGCAGCGCTTGCGGTAGTGGTTGTCGGCGACGATCCCGCCAGCCACCTGTCGGTGCCAAGGGCCGCATGCCAGGAATGCGGCAACTCTTCCAAAAGACACGGCGTGGCCGCTAGGTCGTGCGAACTCAGGACCATCGGCGCATCAAGCGCCGTGTGCGACCGATGCTCGGCGTCAAATCTCCGGCGCCCGCCAACATCATCCTGTCAGGCATTAATGGTCCACATGATGCGCGCTTGGCGCACAGGTCTCGAGCCTGGGCTGGCTGCTGCAGACCGTTGCGGCCAGCTGGCTGATGGCAACCATCTCGACCTCTGACGTGATGGTCGCCCTGGTGCAGACCCCCACGACGCTGCCCGTATTCATTCTGTCGATTTTCGCCGGAGCCATTGCTGACAATTTCAGCCGTCGCAATGTGATGGCGCTCGGTTGGTGCGTAATCGCGTTGTCGTCGATAATGCTGACTGTTCTTGTGGGGCTTGGATTTTACAATCCATGGATGATCCTCGCCTTCAGCTGCCTGGCCGGATGTGGCGCCCCCTTCACGGATCCGGCTTGGCACGCCTCGGTCCGGCTCCATCAGCCCCTCGGCGGCAAAGCCGATCACCTCGCGCAATAAATCTGCATCCGCGCTCTTCTCAACAAGCGAGCGCATGGGCGATGTCACGTGGATAAGAACGCGATAAGACCTGCGGCGCTGATTTCAGCTGACCCCAGCCACGGTTTTCCACGCCGCCAGGCCTGGAGGCGGTGGTGGTGAATTTCGAATGTGGAGCGTTGTGAGTTGTGAGCGGGCTGCGACGAAGAGATTTGTGAGTGCTGAGAAGATCGAAACAGCGTCCCTGGCGATCGGAGGCCCTGCATCATCCGCTCCGGTTTCGCAGCGGCACATGCGAATTCTCCGCCCGGTTATTCAATCCCTTGTGCGACCGTTGTTCGACATTCGGCCTGCCGCTGGTAATTACATGGGGTAATCGCGGGAGCCGCGTCCACGTGCCGCTTTGTAGCCCTTGCGCATAGGCGGCGGTTGTTCCCCGATATGATGAAAAACGGGCTCACGAGTCGGACCCGGGCCCAGCAGCAATCGGAGAACAACAACCATGGACCAATTTATCGGCCTTGATGTGTCATTGAAAGAGACCTCGATCTCGGTGCGGCAGAATGGCAAGCGGAGCTGGCGCGGCAAATGCCCATCTGATCCGAAGTTGCTGGCCGAAGTGATCTGCAAGCGTGCGCCCAACGCGAAGAAGATCGTCTTCGAGACCGGCCCCTTATCGGTCTGGTTCTATCATGCGCTGACGGGGGAAGGCCTGCCGGCGATCTGCATCGATGCCCGTCACGCCAAAGCGGCGCTCGACATGGCGCCGAACAAGACCGATGCGAACGATGCAGACGGTCTGGCGCAGCTTGCAGAAGTTGGCTTTTACCGGGAGGTGCGGGTCAAGCAGTATGACAGCATGCTGACCCGCACACTGGTAGCCGCGCGCAGCCAGCTGATCAAGATCGTAACCGAGCTGTCCAATCAGATCCGTGGGCTGATGAAGACATTCGGGCTGGTCGTTCCCAAGGGTGCCGGCCGCGTATTCGAAGCCAATGTCCGAAACCTGATTGTCGATAACAAGGGACTGGAGCGGATTATCCTGCCTCTGCTCGAGACCTGGCGAACCGTGCGCGACCGGGCGGCGGAACTTGATCGGCAGCTTGTCGCCGCTGCGCGGGAAAGCGCGCCATGTCAGCTGCTGGTGTCGATACCGGGTGTTGGCTCGGTTGTCGCAGCCTCCTTCGCTTCAGCGATCGAGGCTCCGGAAAACTTCAGGACATCTCGTTCAGTTGGTGCGTGGCTCGGTCTCACCACCCGGCGCTACCAGTCGGGAGAAGTTGATTTTGACGGGCATATATCGCGGCGTGGCGACAACCATCTGCGGGGTCTGCTTTATCAAGCTGCCGTGGTGATCCTAACGAGAACCCTTGCTGACAGCACGCTTCGAACCTGGGGACTGAAGCTCAGGAAAAAGGTCGGCTTCAAGCGGGCCGCGGTCGCCGTGGCGCGCAAACTCGCTGTCATCATGCACACAATGCTGAAAACCGGCGAGCCTTTTGATCGGTCCGCCGGCGCGACCGCCTGAGATCGCACCGCATGGCATGGGAGACCACTCATGACTTGAAATTGAGCCACAACCAGATTGCGTCCTTTCTTCGGACACGCCGAGACGTCCCTGCCGGGACGTAGGTCGGGCCATTCCGCTATCGTGGGTTGCAGGTGCGTAACGTCCACACAAACTGCGTTAATTACATTGGAAGGCCTCGCCTTGCGAATATCCATAATGCGGCGAACAGATGTCGACCGCGAAGACAACCATGCCTCCCGGCAAACGATCATCAACAGCGCGAAGAAGACCAGGCAGCGCGATCGTAACATCGCCTCCTGTTCGCTGTCTGTCCAACAAACAGCAATGGCGTCTTCGGGCTATTCAAAAAAGACTTGATCAATGATCTGCGATTAGACAACCCACCCTTTCGATGCGGCACGGTGCGTCGTCACTCGTCGTCGATGTCCGGGTACTGCGGGGGAGCCTTGCCGATCTTGCTGACGATCCTCGGGTAATTGGCATCGGGCTGCGCCTGCCCTGTTCCAATAAGTTCAACGCGGAAGCGCCACTCGTCACCGTAGTCGTACAAGAAGGTCATTGCCGAGCCCACCTTCTGGAAGGCTGTGCTGACGCGGGTGCCCTTCACGCTGCGAGAGCCGCTCCCCTCTATGTCGGCGAAGAGTTCGAACCGCAGGGGCGAGTCGAACAGCTTTCCCGTCAGCTTTGAATAGAAGCCGTAGGCGTGGTCCAAGTCGAAGCCAAATGCCGCTACGATGGCTTCGGCCAGATCAGCCAGCGTGCTCAAACTCGACACCTCGATGTCCCGACAAAGCCGGGCCCGAAGAGAGGCTCGGAAGATCAAGGTCGCGGGCTCAGTCATCGCAGATTTCAGGCGCTGACGGTTTGAAGGATGATTTTGAAAGAGTTCGTGCCTGGCGCGAGACGAGCCGTGTCGACGACGGTTCGAATGTCGGCTTCGCCCTGGGCGGCCCACATGGCGCGATAGCCGTTGGTGATCTTCCGTTGAACGACGGCGGGTCTCAGCGCCCGTTCGCAGGCGTTGTTCGTCGCGTCGACCATTCCTGGCCATTGGGCAAAGGTCAAAAGTTGATCACGAGCTCGCCTGAACTTGTTTTGGATGTCGCGGGCCAGATCGCACGACGTTGTGGTGGCGAAGATATCGTCCAGACTTCGCTCCAGGGCGCGACGCTTGCCGGCGATGGTCGAGGCGGCGAACCCAGGCTGGTGGAACGGCACCTCGCCCGAGGAAACCAAGGAGGGTTTCGAATATTGCCTTGCCGCTGAAATCGCCCACCGCGCCGGTCTGAAGCACATGAAGCTGATGAACCTTGCTTGGGACCAGTTCATCAGCGGCGCGGCGACCGGTTATGACATCGCCATGGCCTCGGCCAGCGCCACCGACAAGCGCCGCGAAGTATTCGACTTCTCGCAGAACTACTTTGCGGCCAATCTGGGCGTTGCGGTGAAGACCGGGGCCGATGTCACGGCGGCCAACCTGAAAGACAAGCGCATTGGCGTGATGCTAGGCAGCCTTGGCGCCGATTGGGTAATCAACACGCTGAAGCCTAATGTTGC
Organism: Mesorhizobium calcicola; assembly: GCF_042682105.1. Lineage (NCBI taxonomy): Bacteria > Pseudomonadati > Pseudomonadota > Alphaproteobacteria > Hyphomicrobiales > Phyllobacteriaceae > Mesorhizobium > Mesorhizobium calcicola. Next base: position 267,288 of record NZ_JBHUGY010000003.1, on the reverse strand, counting down.
AGCCAGCCAGTATCATGGTGTGCCCGAGATGGTGGCCGCTCTTATGGCTGATCAGGTCGATGCGATCATGAATGACACCGCGATTCTGTTGACTGCCACGGCGGGCACCAAGGGCGCGCTGGATGTGGTGGGCCAGTTTGAAACCAAATGGGGTGTCAATGTCATCACGCCGAAAGGTTCGGCTAATACGCCTGCCGTAGACAAGGTCGTAGGCGCAATGGCGGCGGACGGCACGCTGAAAACGCTCTCGGCCACCTACCTGACCTCGGCGTTCGGCAAAGACCCGAATGCTGTCGCCATCTGGCCGTTGAACTGATCAAGAACTATGTCAGGTCCGGATTTGCAAAAATTGAGCCCCGCGCCGCCTAGCTTTGGCTTGGCGGTTGCGGCCCTGACCACGGCTGCGGCCGGGTTGTTTGGGATTGGCTGTTGATGGCTTTTCAAAAGCGCGTCTAAACGACGACAAGCGTTTGGTGCTTGTGGACGGAACAAAAAGGCGGCCTTTGCAGGCCGCCGAGTGTGGAGGATGTGTGCTTTAGAGCGAGGACGGGGCTTTTTCGATATCGCTGTGATCGGTCGGTGTTCGTTGCTGCTCCTGGATAAGTTCCTGGAGTTGGACGCCGTAGTGAGACCAGATGCTATCGGCGAGATCGTTGAGGAGCTCGAAGACAGCGAGCGCCTGTTCGGGTGTCCATTCGGGATTGATGAGGAAGTGGATACCACGACTGAGGCCGGACGGTTGAGGATCTGGTTTCATGCTGCGGGCACCTTTTCGCCGGAGGAGCGGCTGGTGCGTTTTTCGCGCTGTGCCTTTGATCGCTCGGCCGCTTCCTTGAAGCGGTAGGAATCGCCTTCGATGGAGATCACCTCGGATCGGTGCATGAGGCGGTCGACGAGGCTGACGACGCAGGCGGCATTGGGAAAGACCTCCGACCAATCAGCGAAGGGTCTGTTGGTGGTGATGATGGTTGAGCGTTTTTCGTAGCGCCGGCTGATGAGTTCGAACAGCAGGTCCGCATGACGGTTCGAGTAGGACAGATACCCGACCTCGTCGATCGCAAGAACGTCGGCGGCGGCGTAGTGGTGAAGGCGTCGGCGCAAGGCTGCGTCGCTGTCGAGGGCGGCGAGTTCGCCGAGCATCTCGCTGGCGGTTCGGAAGACGACGGTGTGACCGCAGATGAGCGCCTGGTGAGCGACATTGCGAGCAAGTGTCGATTTCCCGACGCCGTTGGGGCCGATAAAGACGATGTTGGCGGCATCGTTCATGAAGGACAGGGTCATCAGATCCTCGACGGCGGCGCGGTCGATGCGGCGAGGCCAGTGCCAGTCATAATCGGACAGTTGCTTGAAGTGGCCGAGCCTGGCGGCACGCGTGCGTCGCCGCATCGAACGGTCGGAGCGCTCCTCTTCTTCCCATTGAAGGACGGCGGCCAGCCAGTCCGCGTCAGCGATTTCGTCCCAATGGGTGATCAGGCCATTGAGGCGCAACGCCTTGGCCCGGTTGAGCAGGATGTCGGGATTATTCATCATCTTTGCCTCCAAGGGTCAGTTGGTCGTAGCTGTCGAGGCGATGCGGCCGTACCGTCGTATCCTTGCGCCGCACGTGTTCGGGCAGGCTCGTTTCGACCGGCGGCGGAGCACCGCGGGCGACCCGGCGGCGTTCCAGTACGTCGCGAACCGACCTCGAATGGGAGGCGCCGGCATGCAAAGCTTCCTCGACGGCGGCCTGCAGTTCCTGCGCGCCGTACAGGTCAAGCAGTTTCAGCAACGCGTTTGTGATCGCACCGATATTGGAGCCACGCTCGGCGGCCCGGATCATCAGGGTCTGGCAGGCCGGCACGGCGCGGGTCAGGCTGTTGAGGCCGCGATGCTGGCGCGCCTCGCGCTTGATTGCGACGAGTGCCTTGAGGTGCTGAGGGTCCTCGATCTGCTGGTCGCGATCATAGCTGCGACGGTGACTGGCGATCATCTTTGCGCCGTCGAAGACGCGGACCAGGCCGAGATCGGCGCGCACGCTGAGCGTGCGCCGGACATGAGCATGCGGTACCGAGTAATCGTTGAGGTCGAAGCGCACATAGGGCGTTTTGCCAACCTTGGCGGCGACCTGCTCCTCGACGGGGTATGGGTTGGCGGGCAGCGGCAGAAGCAGTGGCTGCTCTTGCGCAAACGCCTGGCGGACCGTCATCGTCCGGTCCTCGGGGCATGGCCGGTCGGCAGCCTGGTTGCGGCACCACTGTTCGGCCTGGGCGTTCAGATCGTCGAGATCGGTGAACTTGCGGGCGATGAAGAATGCTTCCCTTATATGCCGTATGGCGCGCTCGACGCGGCCTTTTTCGTTGCCCCGGGCAACCGCGACAGGACGTGGCTCGAACCGATAGAAGCCGGCGAAGGCAAGCAGCGTCGGATGGAAGCGGATCGCATCGCCCTGGCGCTCGAGCACCGCACTCTTGAGATTGTCGTAGAGCAGGACCCTGGGCAGCCCGCACCATGTGTTGAACGCGCCGACGTGACCGCGCAGGAAGTTTTCCATGCGCGCGTCGAGGAAGAAGCGCAGGTAGATGTCGCGTGAGTAAGAAAGCACCATCACGAACGCCATGAGCGGCCGGCGGGCGTTGCCGATCTCGATGTGACCGAAGTGGGCCCAGTCGACCTGTCCCTGCTCGCCCGGCAATGTGCGCAGCCGCAGGAACGCCTCGGCCGGCTTGCGGGGACGGTGCAGGGCGACCAGGTGCCGAAAGTGCGTCGGCAAGCCCCGGTAGCCGCGCTCGCGCACCATCGCATAAAGGCGGCTGGCGGTCAGCGAGGGGAACTTTTCCAGCGTCTGCTCAATGAATGGAAGATACGGGTCAATGATTGAGGCTCTCTGCAGCGGCTTGTGCCGGGGCAATCCCGCCTGGGCCAGAACGCGATGCACCGTCGTGTGATGGACATGCAATTGCCTGGCGATGGTGCCGCAGCGCCACTTCTCGGCGTGATACAGGCGCAGGATCTGCGCTTCCAGTTCGGGGCTGATGGTCATGATACGGGCTCTCCGTCTGCGTAGTCAGCTTCACGGGCATAACGAGGCCCCCGGCGACGCACGAAGCCGGTGCGAACGAACGGCGACAGTCGACAGTCGCAGCGCCGACAGCACGGCGTGGGCATGACCGATGTCGTCGCCCGCCCGGCGACGTCAGCAAAAGCAGCGACGACATCGTTCGAGGGACTGACCAGTAGTGAACCGGCAGGAGATGCAGGTGGAGAATGATGCGTCACTTTATTGTGCCGAGCCCGATATCGTCGGGCCCGGACCGCATGAGCCAGGCGTCCCCGGCGGCTGCGCTGATAACGTCGCCCCGCCTCGCGCACACTCTCGCGGCGGGCAGCACGGGCGCAGTCCTGGCCGCAGTAGCGCTGTCCCCGGTCGCAGCTGCGGCAGATCGCTACCTGCGAACGGCAGCGGCCGCACAGAAAGAAGCGGCCCGTGAGCATCCGCGACGATCCTTTCGGAGCGCCGCTGGGAGTTCGGGGAAAAGGTCGACGGAATGCGCTGACAATGCGATAATGCAGTCGCGCACCGTCAGTGGAGCGTGACACCGAGCCCGGACTTGCCAGTTGAGATCGGTGTTACGCCGGATTGTTTCTGCGGCGCTGATTACCCGCAGATCTACCACAAGGCACGCGCATGGCGGGGTACGTCGAAAGCCGCCTCAGGGCGGCTGGAGACGTGCCCCGCGTCTATCCCTTCAACCTCCCATGATCAGCACCGCGCCGCAAAGGCGGCCGCCCGCTACAGCGCTAGTTGAAGAGCGCGCGGGCGGCCGCCTTTGCTCTTCCAGCGCTTCAGATCTTGTCGTCGTTTATCAGCGGGTTTCGACCGTCTTCGACACATCAAGGCGTGTCGATGTAATCCAGTCCATGATCGGCCTTCAAAGTGGTCGAGGCCAAGTTCCTCCTTCAATTGCTGATGTGCCTGCTCACAGACCCACCTGGCCTTGATCGTGGCGGCGAGCATCTTGAGGCTCGCATCGGCCGGTAAGTTCGACACATAGTATTTTTGCTCGCCAGTCGACCGGCGTTCGCCGACGAGCCAGACCTCGTCGCCTGGCATGCATTGCATGCGATTGTCGAGCATCCGGTGCTTATGACCATCCGCAACGCGGACACGGCGAGCCGCAAACAAACATGTCAGCCGACCTTTAGTGCCGCGCCGCCAGCTTATCTTGTGCCATCTCTCACCAGACAGCATCACCTCGGCAGAGACCGGCGGCTGGTCCGGGATGTGATATTGGCGGCGCCTGCCGGTGGTCGCGACCGGGAAGATCAGATCAACATCGGCCGGATAGACGTTTTGGCGCCGCGATAGTCCTACCGCCCACAGCAGACCGCGCTCACTCAAAGCCTGACGAAAAGAGCTGCTCGACCCGTAGCCCGCGTCGGCAAGCACGCAGCCGAAACGCACGCCGGAGGCGATGACACGATCGATCTCTTCGATGGCGATCTCCGGCTTTGTCAGAGCGACATGTCGATCCTTCGGGACGCGCGCCCGCATCATCCGCTCGGGATCATTCGTCCAGGTGTCGGGCAAGAAGAGCCGAAGGCCCACCATCACCGGCACTTCGCGTGAGGCCAGGGTCACCGACACCAGCGACTGGCAGTTGGACGTCTTGCCAAGCGACGAAGCGTATTGAGGCGCGACACCAACCGAATGTTGTCCCTTCTTCGGTAACGCTGTGTCGTCAATGACGAGAAAACCCGCCTCATCGCCGACCAGGCGATCTGCCTCCTTCAGCAGGGCGGCCTCGAGCGGAGCGCTGTCCCAAACCCCTGCCGCGACAAAATGATGAAGCTGATCGTAGCCGACATCGCCCGCTCGCGCGGCCATCGGTTGTACGCTCTTACGGTCGCCCGGCCCGATCAGACCAGCAATGTACAGCGGACACATCCGGCGCCGAGCTGGATGCGAAAGACCCGCCAAAAACGGTTGAAGCCAGCGCTCGAGATCGGCTTGCCAGTCCACATCCATTGATCGGCCCTCCACAAGCCGACCTCCTATGAATCACGCAAACTCTCTCTTGGGAATTCCAAAAACGCGCCCGCCGCTAAAAACCTGCCAAAGTAGTGCTTCTGTAATGGGCCTTCGTTCGTCAAGTCCCCTCTGAATGATATCTCGTCGCCAGGATCATGCTTCTGTCCGTGGTCAGCGCGAAGGCCGCCACACTATGCCATCAGATCCAGAGCTGACAGGTCAATCTAGGAAGCGTGGTTTGCCGAAGCATTCACAGCACTACACACGACCTTGCCAAGCCCTCGTCCCGGCGACGGGACCCCAGGAGAGCGGTGCCGTTTCGGCTCGCTCCGAACGCTCTATCTCCTATGCCATCGCTGCGGCCTTGCTCCAGCGGAAGTCGGTCGCATCCACCCACATGCGATGGAGCACGACGCCCAACTTGCGGGCAAGGGCCACCTTGGCGCGCTTCATGCCCCGACGTTTGGCCACGTCGAGCGCCCAGTGCTTCAGGCTCGAGAAGCGGATCGCCCGCGTCAGCATGACGTGCGCAGCTTCAAAGAGCGCAGTTCGCACCATGGCGTCGCCGACCTTGCTGACACCACCGTCCCGATCGGTCTCACCGGATTGATATTTTTTGGGCGTAAGCCCGAAGTAGGCTCCGACCGTACTGGATTTCCCAAACCGCATCGGGTCGTCCACCGCCGAGCGATAGGTCAGGGCGACCAAGGCCCCAACGCCAGGTGTGCTCATCAATCTCCGGCAGACCTTATCAGCGCGCGCGATCTTCAGCATCTCGCGATGGAGCTTGCTGAACTCGCACCACAACGCCATCCGCGCCGCCAGCATCGCACCAATCACCGTCTCCAAAGTGACGTGGCCTGCTGTCAGCTCCCGGATGCGCGTCTCAAACTTTCCACGACTGACCTCTCCGACCTTCAGCCCATAGCCGCGCAAGATCCCGCGGATGCTAAGTTCGACGTCGAGAAGCTTGCCTTGCAGAAGCTTGCGTCCAACAAGAAGGGCTCGGCTATCCTTGCAAGTCACCGATTTGGCATGAACCGGACGGTACCATCCCATCCTCAGCAGTTGGGCGATCCCGCGTGCATCTTTCCGGTCGGTCTTCACCGTCATAGCCGAGAGCGCCGCCTTCACGTGCCGCGTCTCGAGCAAAATCGCATCGCGTCCGGCGGCCACAAGCCCGGCATGCAGCCATTGCGACAATGGCCCGGCCTCGAGCCCAATGCGACTAACAGACAATTCCAGTTCGTCGAAATAGCGGACCAGCGCCTCCGGCTCGCTGGCGATCTTGACCTCGCGCATGATCGTTCCGGTCGCGTCAACAATGCACACGCTGCTCTCTTCCAGAGAGACATCGATTCCCGCATAATGTTCCATGGCTGTTCCTCTCATGATGTTTGGAGCCGATCGCTCGGCCTCCGTTTCAACACCATCATTCTGAGGGACAGCCACCCAACCTGGCTATGCTCGCGAAGGCCGGCCCATTACGGCATCTAGGTAGGCTATTGGGTTCGACGAGCAGTTCAATGCTGCGCGCGAGGCCCGGTTGCCTGCGGATCAATCCAGGACGCTTGAGGCTGCGGCTCGGCGGCATATCGAAAATGAGCAACCTGACGCTCCGCTCGCTGCTCGTTTGTGGCGCGACGGCGGTCTTGGGACGCGTGAAAGGCGACGACAAAGCGCCGCATGGCTAGTCCCCTTTTACGCGGCGGCCTTCAGCGGTCTTAGACAGCGTTGAAAGGCCGGACATATGGCTGCACCGTCCCGCTGGATGAAATGCCTGAAAAAGGCCTTATGTCCATATCGACAGCTGCGAACTGGCATACGGACGGCAAGCTGGCCACGTTCTTGGCCATCGACAGAGTTTCGAAGTTCACTTACGTCGAGTTCCACGCCTGCGCCGGCAAGATGGAAGGCGCGGCCTCGTCGATCTCGCTAACCTGCGTGGCCCCAACTACTTTCGTTGAGCAGATACACCTTTGCCTAGTCAGGGCATGATGTGATTGACCAGTCAATTAAGTCGACGGCACGCTGAAGTACCGCCTCCGTCTGAGCAAGCGTGGGTGAAGAGGCGGTGATATGTCCGATCCAGTCCCCGATATCGCCTTTCCTGACGATCCGTGTCGCGGGTTGGAAATACAATTTCACCTCGGCTACACCTGGTACGGCAACTGCCTGACTGTCGCCGTTGATCCAATCGAGGGTGCCATCGCGATCAGGAACCAGGAACCGTGCCGCCGCATTATGGGAATGCTTTCTGCGCAGATCCCATTCGTCGCCGATTACAAGCTTGACGTGCTCCGTGATGATGTCGACCCCGTAAGCCAGCTCAATCAGTTGAGGAGATGGCGTACCCCCTAGACGAGGATTGACTTCAATGACGACTGGGCCGCGTTTCGTCCACCGGAATTCAATGCAGGCTGGTCCCCAGCCAAGGCCGAGAGCTTGCAGGCAGCTCAGCGAAACATTCGCGATGCGCTCTTGCTCATCATCGGTTAGCAGGGTCGGACAGGCGGTCCCGTGAAAAACGAAATACGGTGGAGGGCTCAAGTCACCGCTTTCGATCCCAACGACCTCATCTCCCATTGTGTGGGCGCAATAGTAGGGGCCCTCTGCGAATTCTTCGACGAGTATCCTCGGAGGGGACCGCCCTATGTGCTTTCCACTCAACAGGTACCTCGTATGTTCAGTCAACTCATCCACATTGCGGCACAATCGGACACCGCAGCTACCGCTGCCTTCGGCTGGCTTAAGAATCACTGGCAGGCCGATCTCCGCGGCTGAGCTTTTCACGTCCGCTGCATTCGCTGCCAAGCGATACGCAGGTATCGGCAGGCCGCCGCCTGCGAGGAGATGGCGCTGAGTGAATTTGTCGAGACATTGATCAATCGATGCGGGGTTCGGTCCCGGAAGATCGAAATGCCGGCAGAGTTTGCCAACTGTCGCATACACGGTGTCCAACGCACCCGTAATGCCAGCGATATCATAGGTTGCACGCAGCCGGGAACATTGTTGGGCAAGCGCATCTAGGTTGTCTGTATCGACGTGGATTGACTCAATCCCTTCCGCCGCCAAATAGTCGTACTGGGCCGGATCGGCCGTCAGGGTAATTGGATAAAGGCCAAGATGCTTGGCTGCCTGAACGTATCGCAGACCATTACCCCTTGGATGGCCTTCAATCAAGATGAGCGCTCTTCTTGCCATTGTCTGTTGACCTCCGTTGCGTGCTCTGCAGCAGAACCGAGGGTCCATCGGCTTTAGGTTTTCAAGCCATGCGTGACCTCAATCCTTGTGGCGAACTTACCATTACCCCCGATCTGCGAGCGTAAAGTTTCTGTAAATTCCGTTCAAAGTTTCTCGCAAAACTCAATTCGTACTGCAGTTCGGATCATTTGACCCTATGATTCACTTCGAGAGTTATGGCGGAAGCCACGAGGTGCGATCTCGTAAGGCGGGCGCAGATTTCCTTGACGGCCTTCTTCCGGGCATCGAGCGCAAGACGGGCTGACCATCGGCTCATCGGATCGCACGCGTCCGCCGCACATATGCCAGTCACATGGAGCTGCGTCGACATCGCAACGACCGTTCTCTCCGCCGAAAGCCGTGCTGACGATCGTCTGAACACGCAGGTAGAACCCAGCCCTCGAGGAAATGTCAGCCGATTGCCCTCTCTGTACACAATCGTTCAAACTCTAGAAGCTTTCTTGATCTGTCCTTCAAGCGCTTCGCTGGAATGCCGCAGAACACACCCCAGCTGTCGAGAGCCTTTGTAACTAAAGACAACGCCCCAACGGATGATCCCTCTCCTATACCGCACCCAGGGAGAACGACAGTCCCTGATCCAATGATAACATGCTTCCCAAGATGAACTGGCGCATAAGTAACGCCAACGAATTCTTCTGGAACAGTTGGTCCCGTCAGAGTTTCTCCCATGTAATCATCGGACGCTGAATAAATGCGGACACCCGAGGCGAGGCCGCTAAAATCGCTGAGCGCAATTGTCCCTGCCCCACTCAGGTAACACCCCGATGCAACGTGCACGTGATTTCCAATCGTAATTGACCCAGTTTTGCAATTAAAGACGACTCCTGCATCTATTATTACATTATTCCCAATAATAACGTTTTCTGCTCCCATAATTGTACATGACTCTGAAATTCTAACGTTGCTTCCGACCACTTTGATGCCAGAATCGAGCAAATCACTTTCAGACAAATATGAGTGCTCGACTGTTCTTACGATACTTTTTGACATATTACGATGGTTACCCACATCCGATCCTTTCCAGTTGTATTCTGCCTACCTGCTCTATCAAGGTTATTGCTGATTTTCCGAAACGCCACCGATGTAATTCGATGCTAGCGCCTTTCAAACCCCGCGGTGTTAAGTGAACTATGAATTTTTCAACCTTCCAGGGGCCTGCGCGACTGTGCATCCCATTCCGGCCTCAGCAGCGACAGTTCCAGTTGACGTTGCGATGCCCGCGGCGGAAGACAGCGCTGCTGCGCGCCACGCCTTCGGCAACAAAGCCGATGGCCTCGTAGCTTCGCCGCGCCCGTTTTGTGGATCGGCCGTACATCTGGACCGAATCGTACAGTCTTCGCTCAAGAGCAGCCTGGTGGCGCTCAAGATGCCGCGCGCCCCTTTAAGGACCGAGATAATGTCCGCCGTGCTGATCGATCCGATTCGTTCTCTAATCGTAGGAGGCGAGATGGTTAGCCCGTGAGATATTTGGTCAGTCGTCATTGTCTTGCTCCTGGAGTGCCTGATCGAGGATGGCGATGCCATCGTGGAGTTCGTCATCGCTGATGGTTATTGGCGGGAGGACTTTGATGACGTCGCGATTTGGCCCTGAAGATTCGATCAGCAGGCCCTTTTCGAACGCGACATCGTGCACACGGCCGACAATGGCCGGTGAACGGCACTTGAGGCCGGCCATGAGGCCGCGGCCGCGCTTTTGTTCAATGCACTTTGGAAATTTCGCAACGAGGCGATCGAGGAGTGCTTGCAGTTTGACGGCTGTTCGCTCGACGCCTTCAGTAAACTTGCTGTCGGTCCACATTTTGCACATAGCGCCCGCCGTCACGAAGGCAAAGTTATTGCCTCTGAATGTCCCGCTATGTTCTCCGGGTTTCCATACGTCCATTTCGGGGCGAATCAAAACAATGGAGAACGGACTACCTGATCCGCTTAAGGACTTCGACAGGCAGACGATGTCGGGTTGGATTTTCGCGAACTCGAAGGAAAAGAAGTCGCCTGTTCGCCCCGCACCTGCCTGAATGTCGTCGACGATGAAAACGACGCCGTGCTTGCGGCAAATGCGCTGAATCTCTGTGAGCCAAGCTGCGGATGCGGCGTTCATGCCGCCTTCAGCCTGGATGGTCTCCAGAATGATTGCGGCAGGCTTTTCTATGCCACTCCCTGGGTCGTCCAAAACCCAGTCGATATAACTCGCAGAATCGAAAGCCTCGTCCGGATAGCCGTGATAGGGGATACGGACCACATCGTGGCGAGCAACGCCGCCCAGCTCCCTGGTTGACGCCGAACCCGACACTGACAGAGAGCCGAGTGACATGCCGTGGAACGCATTTGTGAAGGCCATTACGCTCGAGCGGCCGGTATATTTTCGGGCCAGGGCCAGCGCCGCTTCGTTGGCGTTTGTACCGGTCGGCCCGGGAAACTGTATCTTGTACGAGAGGCCTCTGGGTTTCAGGATGGAGTCGACAAAGGCTTCAATGAAGTCACGCTTCGCCGCCGTGTACATATCAAGCGACAGAAGAATGTTCTCGCCGACAAGATATTCAATTGCTGGTGCAACAATGCGCGGATTGTTGTGTCCGTAGTTGAGCGCGCCGGATCCTACAAGGAAATCGATATGAGGCTTACCCGTCTCGTCCCAGATTGTCGCCCCAAGAGCCTTCGTAAAGACCGCGGGAAACGACCGCCCATAGCGGCGAACATTGGACTCATAGGCCGTGAAAATGTCGGTATTCATTTAGGATTCTTTCCCGTCGTCATGTTGCTCTGCATCCTGAAACCTCTCGATCAGTGGGTTTACACGAGCTCATTTTTAGGGTTGTCGGGTGAGCGGCGAAACTACGGCATCTGGTAGTTGACGCATCTGCTGGTTCTGCTGGTCGTGCCCCATCAGGTGGTGTAGCTGGGGGTTACGAAGCCGCTCGCGAGCGCGCCGTTAGTAGCGCTGTAGCGAGTGAACGGCGGATGCCGATCTGCTGCGGGAGATGATTGGCTTTGCCGCCGAGCGGCTGATGGAAATGGAGGTGGGCGCGGCCACCGGCGCCGCCTATGGCGAGAAGAACCCGCTGCGGCTCGCCCAGCGCAATGGCTACCACGAGCGGGACTGGGAGACGCGGGCCGGCACGGTCGAGCTGCGCATCCCCAAGCTCAGGAAGGGAAGCTACTTCCCGGGTTTCCTCGAACCGCGCCGCATGGCCGAGAAGGCGCTGACCGCCGTCATCCAGGAAGCCTACGTGCAAGGCATCTCGACACGCTCAGTTGACGACCTGGTCAAGGCCATGGGGATGAGCGGCATCTCCAAGAGCCAGGTCTCGCGGCTGTGCGAGGAGATCGACGGCAAGGTGAAGGCCTTCCTCGAGCGGCCGATCGAGGGCGATTGGCCCTACCTGTGGATCGATGCAACTTACCTTAAGGTTCGCCGCGGTGGCCGGATCGTCTCGGTCGCCGTCATCATCGCCGTCGGCGTCAACGCGGACGGCCGGCGCGAGGTTCTGGGCATGGAGATTGGCACGTCGGAGGCCGAGCTGATCTGGACGGAGTTCCTGCGCAAGCTGACACGTCGCGGCCTGCGCGGCGTCAAGCTCGTCGTCTCCGATGCCCACGAGGGCCTCAAGAGCGCCGTCACCAAGGTGCTGTCGGCGACATGGCAGCGCGGCGGCCCAGCGCATAGCGGATCGCCTCGGCAAGCTTCGACTTGCCCGATAGCCTGGGCAGCTCCTTTTCCCACCGGGTAAAGAGCGCGGCGACAACCGATGCCGATTTGTCCTGGCGGGCTTCCATCCGGGCTGCGGCATCCTTGCCGCGGACGGTCCTCAGTCGCCCAGAGCGGAGCCATCTGCGCGACCGTCTGCGTGGCGATGACGGACGAGCCTGCGACATGCAGTTCGTAGAACTTCCTCCGCACGTGGCTCCAACATCCGGCCAGCGTCACGCTGTCGTTGGCCCGCTCGGGCTTGGCCAGCCGGTTATAGGCGGCATAGCCATCGACCTGCAGAATGCCGCGATAGCCTTCCATATGGCGGGCATACATTCGCCGGCGCGACTGTCCTCGAAGCGATAGGGACGATGGGCGGCCCGCTGCCCCGAAGGGCCGATCGTCGCGCAGATAGGTCCAGAGGTAGGCCGTCTTGGCCTTACCCGATCCCGGCGCCAGCGTGGGCAGCGTGGTCTCATCGGCAAAGAGCCGCTCGCCCTGCTTGATGCGGGTCAGTGCGTACTCGGCGAGCGGCTCAAGCTCCAAGCCGACCTTGCCCATCGGCCCGCCACTGAAGGGGTCCGAGCCGGCATCACGCACCAGCGCCAACAGGCCATCGGGACCTTTTCTAAAATCAACCGGATGGCTGGCGACAAACACCTTCACACCGGCCGGGATCATGACTGGCGGACCGCGCGGATAATCCTGGCCAAATGATCCTGGCCGACGTCGGCGCCGGCCCGAATGACCACATCGCCCAAACAGATCTACACTGTCGAAGACGCCGCTTGGGTGAGCGGTCCGCTGTGAAACGGAGCTGCTGAATGCGGTATGACCGGGCAGCTAAGGAAAGTCAGAAGGCGGTGAGATTTGAGTCCGCTAGCATATGCACGGGGCGTGGGATCGGTTGCGACGCGCTCAGAGGAGTAGAAGCGTTCTACGGTTTCCGCACAATACGGGCGGCTCGCAGTCCCGCAACCGAAGCCCGGCTACATGCTTGCCTGCCGTTGCGGTTGGTATGAGTTTCTGAGGTGGTAGACCAATGTCCTATTCCCGGTCCTTAGGTCCCCGACTGCGCCCAACGCGAGTCAATGTCGCATATCCGCCAATGTCGGATATGCGACAGGATAGCAAACACGGCAACTCATTGCTTTAGCGTATTTTTTTCTGTGGGCACGACTCCTGCATTGAAGTCCCGGAATGCATTACTCTAGCGAGACGTTCCTGTGATCACGCTCACCGAAATGCCGCCGAGAAGACGATGCTCGCTGACGGCCGCCATGATGCATCATGATCGCGAAGGCGACTGTCCAGTTTAAAATGCCGTCGGGCGCCTCGCGTGCCGGCGACATCGCTGTCGAAGCAGGGCGAACAAGGTGTACATCGATGCCGCTTCCCAGCCCGAGGTCTTTGGAATGACCATCGACTTAATCAGAGGGTTGAATCGTTTGCCGTTGACAACCCGAAGGTACAGAAAAATGCGCCTGCGCGCAGCTACGGCCCACCAACAACACGATTGAGATTGGCGCCATGTGGGACTACAGCGACGAGGACATTCTGGAGACTGCGAATGCGGCCGGCGAAATCGGTGCGATCGCCTGCGGCGACGATCTCAAGTTCATGATGAGGATCGACCCGAAGAGCGAGACAATAACTGCCGCCAAGTTCCTCACATTCGGCTGCGGGTCGGCCGTTACCCCCTACTCGGCGTTTGCCGAACTCATCGCCGGCAAGACCGTCGACGAAGCCTTTGAGATTGCTAATCAGGATATAACAGGCTTCCTCGGCGCCCTTCCGTCGCAAGATATGCACTTAGCGGTCGACCGCCTTCCGCTGGCGAGAGGCCTGGATCTGATGAATGAATTCTTCCGTGCTGTGAAGGGGGCGTTCAAGGAGACACCAGGGTTGTCACGCCTCGTCCTCGTTAAGGCGTCATCCCGTCGGCTACGTGATGGAGGCGATACGCACGATGAGGAGTTCGGATGACCATGAAGCCTTTGCGGAGGGCTTCAACTTCCCGAAATCCAAGACTGCGTGGCATCGGGCAGCGTAGTTCTCCCCTGCAACCGAGAGACGCTTTTGTATAAAGGGCTCCAGCGCTTCAAACCCCTCACAACTGCAAGCCGACACCCACTCAGTTTGGATGCAATACTATGGCTAAATCGATGGTCACACAGCTCGACGACAGGCTTCGCGTACAGCGGCATTCCTTCGACAAAGTTTCACTCGTCGACCTGGCTCCCCTTCTCGACTTCTGCCGCGGAGATCGGGCTGCCAGTGATTCTTAAGCCAGCCGAAGGGAGCGCGAAAGAGCTGAAAGCGCTTGCCGATCCCAACGAGGTTCCCGAACCACCTTGCGGCGACTGGGGCGAAATGCCTGACGGCATCCAGTATTCTGAATAGTATAGCCAGAAATCTAAGAACATTAGATTTTCCAATATTGTTTGGGCCGACAACGAAGGATATTTTCTTAGCGAAAGGTATTTCGATTGAATTTGCTATCGACCTAAAATTTGAGAATTTTACTGGATAAGGAAATAGCATTGTGAACATCTCAACTAGGGCGCCTGTAGCGCCCTAGTCCCTATGATTGCTGGGCCTGAGGGCGGCCCGTCATCCGATATGCAACGGTACGAGGGTTACGCCGGCTGGGCCGGCACAGAGCCTCATGCATAGGAGACGGGCCACATGGAACATACCCGATTTGTCGGTTTGGATATTCACAAAGAACGGATTTCAATCGCGGTGGCGGAGAACGGGCGCTCCGGTTCGGTGGAGTATCTTGGCGAGATTGCGAATGACCCTGATGCCATCAGCAAGCTGTGCGATCGTCTCGTGAAGTCCGGTAAACCGCTGGTGTTTTGCTATGAGGCCGGACCGTGCGGCTATGGCGTTCATCGCCAACTGACAAGCCTCGGCCATCGATGCGACGTGGTGGCGCCGTCACTGATTCCGAAGAAGCCCGGCGATCGCGTGAAGACGAACCGTCGCGATGCGACCATGCTCGCCCGCCTCCACCGGGCCGGCGAGTTGACGCCGGTCTGGGTGCCCGACGCCGATCATGAAGCCATGCGCGACCTGATCCGGCTGCGCAGCGTCGTGCGACAAGTGGTGACGCGAGCGCGCCAACATCTTCAAGGATTTCTGCTGCGTCACGGACGCAAGCACGAGCGGGGAACCGCCTGGCGAATGGCTTATCGGCGATGGCTTTCGACATTGGCCTTCGAACATCCCGCTCAGCAGATCGCATTTCAGGACTACGTCGATGCCGTCATGGATGCGGAACGGCGCCTGCGGCAGGTCGAGGAACAGATACTCAGCCTTCTCCCGGAATGGGACCAGCGCCCGGTCGTTGACGCCTTGCAGGCGATGCGCGGGATCGCGCTGATCAATGCCGTGGTGCTGGTCGCGGAGGTCGGTGACTTCACACGCTTCTCAAACCCACGTCAGCTCATGGCCTATTTCGGCTTGGTCCCGGGCGAGCGATCGAGCGGCGAGAGCGTCTGGCGCGGCGGCATCACCAAGACCGGCAACACCCATGCCCGGCGCGCGCTGGTCGAAGGCGCCCGGGCTTACCGGATGAGGCCGCGCATCGGCCGTCACAAGGTCGATCGGATCGAGGCGCTGCCAAAAGTCGTTCGCGACATCGGATGGAAAGCGCAAGTTCGACTGTGCACCCGATATCGTCGGCTGAGCGCGCGCGGCAAGAACGCCAACGTCGTCAATGTCGCCATCGCACGCGAGATGGTGGGCTTCATCTGGTCGATCGCCTGCACGGTTCAATCCACCCCAAAGGCGGCATGACATCAACTTGACAGGCAGCCAGGAGAGGAGATCGCAACATCCAACATCAGCCTCGGCGCGATATACGGTGCTGGAGGCGGGACAATGCCGGGGAGCCCTCGTCTCCACTATGAGCCTTGACGCTCGCCACCTAGACAGAGGCAGCCCCAAACGAAACAAGGTCATGCGGCTCGACCCGCGGATGAGAGATTGTTGACCGACGTTCAAGTCCCGCCTCTTGCACCTCATATCCGCCGTACAAGTACCTCGGCCGCCGATCGGATTCGGCGGACTGCGACCTATGCCAAAGGCTATTGTCAGCAATCATGAGAGTGGATTGATCGGGACAGACGAGTCCGATTGGGGATCCCCGATGTTGCGTGCCTGTGCGACGATGCGGGATGCGTACCGGTATCAGCATCGTCGTCACAGCATCGGATAGGGCCCGGCTTGAGGCGCTCTGCGCGGCGCGCGGTTCGCCGCAAAAGCACGTTTGGAGGGCGCGGATCATCCTGTTGACCGACGATGGCTTGGGCACCGTCGCGAACATGGCGGCAACGGCCAAGTCGAAGACCTGCGTGTGGCGCTGGCAGGAGCGGTTCGTGGCCGAGGGCGTGGATGGCCTGCTGCGCGATAAGACCCGGCCTCCGGGCATCGCGCCGCTCGAGACCGCGCTGGTCGTGGCGCTGACGCTGGAGCAGCCCGACCACGAGGCGACCCACTGGACGGTCCGCGCAATGGCAAGAGCGGTTGGTATTGCTGCGTCCTCGGTCGTGAAGATCTGGCACGACCACGGCCTTGCGCCCCTCCGCTGGCGCAGCTTCATGCTGTCCAACGACAAAGCCTTTGCCGAGAAGCTTCACGATGTGGTCGGGCTCTACGTCTCGCCGCCTGCGCATGCCATCGTGCTGTCGGTTGACGAAAAGAGATCCCATGGGGAGTGGCCACGCAAATTATCACTGACCGATCCCAAGCGCCGACCGCTATTCGCACCAATCTTGGCGCAATTTTCGTCTCATTGGAACTCTTATGTTCAAATGCAAGCGGCATAGCCACGGCTGTTCATCCCGCCAATAACGGCTGGTCCTGCATAGTGTAGCTAGTCTAGTTTCCATCCATAGTGTGCTGCAGCAAGCAGAAGGAGGTTCGATGGTGAACTGACAACATGCTGAGAAGCTGCGTGAAAGATGAGGGTAGGCCCCTCGAGATCGGCTTTCAGGAGCGGATCTCAAATCAGCCCAAGCTGCGTAATTACATGGGGTAATCGCGGGAGCCGCGTCCACGTGCCGCTTTGTAGCCCTTGCGCATAGGCGGCGGTTGTTCCCCGATATGATGAAAAACGGGCTCACGAGTCGGACCCGGGCCCAGCAGCAATCGGAGAACAACAACCATGGACCAATTTATCGGCCTTGATGTGTCATTGAAAGAGACCTCGATCTCGGTGCGGCAGAATGGCAAGCGGAGCTGGCGCGGCAAATGCCCATCTGATCCGAAGTTGCTGGCCGAAGTGATCTGCAAGCGTGCGCCCAACGCGAAGAAGATCGTCTTCGAGACCGGCCCCTTATCGGTCTGGTTCTATCATGCGCTGACGGGGGAAGGCCTGCCGGCGATCTGCATCGATGCCCGTCACGCCAAAGCGGCGCTCGACATGGCGCCGAACAAGACCGATGCGAACGATGCAGACGGTCTGGCGCAGCTTGCAGAAGTTGGCTTTTACCGGGAGGTGCGGGTCAAGCAGTATGACAGCATGCTGACCCGCACACTGGTAGCCGCGCGCAGCCAGCTGATCAAGATCGTAACCGAGCTGTCCAATCAGATCCGTGGGCTGATGAAGACATTCGGGCTGGTCGTTCCCAAGGGTGCCGGCCGCGTATTCGAAGCCAATGTCCGAAACCTGATTGTCGATAACAAGGGACTGGAGCGGATTATCCTGCCTCTGCTCGAGACCTGGCGAACCGTGCGCGACCGGGCGGCGGAACTTGATCGGCAGCTTGTCGCCGCTGCGCGGGAAAGCGCGCCATGTCAGCTGCTGGTGTCGATACCGGGTGTTGGCTCGGTTGTCGCAGCCTCCTTCGCTTCAGCGATCGAGGCTCCGGAAAACTTCAGGACATCTCGTTCAGTTGGTGCGTGGCTCGGTCTCACCACCCGGCGCTACCAGTCGGGAGAAGTTGATTTTGACGGGCATATATCGCGGCGTGGCGACAACCATCTGCGGGGTCTGCTTTATCAAGCTGCCGTGGTGATCCTAACGAGAACCCTTGCTGACAGCACGCTTCGAACCTGGGGACTGAAGCTCAGGAAAAAGGTCGGCTTCAAGCGGGCCGCGGTCGCCGTGGCGCGCAAACTCGCTGTCATCATGCACACAATGCTGAAAACCGGCGAGCCTTTTGATCGGTCCGCCGGCGCGACCGCCTGAGATCGCACCGCATGGCATGGGAGACCACTCATGACTTGAAATTGAGCCACAACCAGATTGCGTCCTTTCTTCGGACACGCCGAGACGTCCCTGCCGGGACGTAGGTCGGGCCATTCCGCTATCGTGGGTTGCAGGTGCGTAACGTCCACACAAACTGCGTTAATTACATTGGAAGGCCTCGCCTTGCGAATATCCATAATGCGGCGAACAGATGTCGACCGCGAAGACAACCATGACTCCCGGCAAACGATCATCAACAGCGCGAAGAAGACCAGGCAGCGCGATCGTAACATCGCCTCCTGTTCGCTGTCTGTCCAAAAAACAGCAATGGCGTCTTCGGGCTATTCAAAAAAGACTTGATCAATGATCTGCGATTAGACAACCCACGCCCTTGTCAGGGGCAAGAATCCCTGAATCTATGGGGATATGGATCGCACTGATTTGCAGCGTCTGACGAAGGAAGAGTTGATCGATCTGGTGCTGCGGATGCAGCGGCCAGAGAAGACATCACGCACGTCGTCCAAGCCACCTTCGAGCGATCGCAAGGCGCGTCGGGACAGGGCAAAGCCTGGCGGCGCCAAGGCGGGTCATGAAGGTCACAGCCGCGCCATGAGTGAGGATGCCGATCGCATCATCGATCATCATCCCGACCAATGCCTTTGCTGCCGCGCCAGCCTGGGGTCGGAACAAGAACTGTTCCCGCAGACACGCTAAGACCGAACGAAGCGCGAACATGCGCATTGATCTGTAGATGAAGCCACCGGCCGGTTGAAAGCCTCCGGCCGATGGCGAACCACTTTCCCTGGGAATTTGGTGTTCCGAGGGAGAACGCGAGTGGGTAGAAGAAAGCTTGTCAGTTCAAAGGAAGCGGCGATACTCCTGGGCATAGCGACGGACGAGGATAGCCTGATCCGTCACTTTACACTGGACCCGGCAGATCGGTTGGAATGCGAACTCCGCCGGCGACCGCAGAACAAACTGGGCTTCGCCGTTCAACTCTGCACAATGCGCCAAACGGGACGGATCTTGTGGGACAACGAGCAGCCACCCGCGGCTGTGATCAACTATCTTGCGGATCAGCTTGGTATCGACGCGCGCCTCTACGCCTTATATGCACATCGAGTACAGACGCGTTTCGATCACAGCCGATCGTTGATGGCGTACCTCTGTCTGCGGACTGCCTCCAGAGACGATCGTCGCGCCGCCCTTGTGGCTGCAATCGATGCGGCCGCCAATGGGGATCACGGACTGCCGATCGCGACAGCAGTCATTGCCGAATTCCGGAAACGAAATGCGCTCCTTCCGTCGTTGCATTCCATCGAGAAGATAGGTCTCGGCGGTCGCGCGATAGCTCGCCGACGGGGTGAGAAGGAACTTGTCGAAGGTATCCCGCCCGATCGGCTTACATCATTGGACAGGCTGTTGGAGGTTGACCCGGCCATCGGCCAGACGCGCTTTCATTGGCTGCGATCGGCGCCGGATGCGCCAGGTGCGTCGATCCTGGTCGCACTGACCGACCGTATTGCCTTCCTGCGTAGATTGGAGATCGATCCGAATTTGCAGGTGCGCATTTCGTCGGGACGATGGGACCAGATGATCCGCGAGGGCACCGCCACGCCGGCCTGGCTGGCCTGCGACTTCAATGCCAGTCGTCGGCACGCTCTGATCGTGGCACAGGTCATCAAGCTCGGCCAGAAGCTCACGGACGATGCAGTTTCGATGTTCATCAAGCTGATGGGTCGGCTGTTCTCCCAAGCCAACAACCGCAAGAAGCAACGGCACATGGACTGCAGGCCGGATACCGCCAAGGCGCTGCGCATGTTCCTCCAGACCATCACTGCTCTGCAATCCGCGAACGACCATGACCGGAACGCATTGGAGGTTCTCGACCAAGAGGTTGGGTGGCACCGGTTGCTCCGGATCAAGCCTGAGCTTGAGTCGATGGTCGAAGACAACGAGGCGTCGCCCTTGACCTTGGCGGCAGAGCAATATGCGACCGTCAACAAATATGCCGGTGCGTTCCTGCAGGCGTTCACGTTCCGCTCAGCGCGCCGCCACGATCCGCTTCTTGCGGCAATTTCGCTGCTGAAACGGCTCTACACCGAGAAGCGGCGGACACTTCCGGATCGCGTCCCGGTCACTCACCTCAGCCAAACTGATCGGAGGCTCGTCTTCGGCCAGGGAAGACCAGATCGCCGACTTTACGAGATCGCCACGCTCGCGGCTTTGCGCGACCGGCTTAGATCTGCGGACATTTGGGTCGATGGCAGCCGATCCTTCCGGCCGATCGACGAGCATCTTATGCCGCGGTCAACATTCACCACCATGAAGGAGGAGGATCGCCTTGGACTGGGCGTCCAAGGTGACGGCGCGCAATGGCTTGCCGATGCGCGTCAGATGCTCGACTTCAACCTGAAGCGCCTCGCGCACAGAGCACGGTCCGGAAAGCTCGAAGGTGTTCGTCTTGAGGCCGGGACGTTGATCGTGACGCCAACGGCTGGCGAGGTTCCGGCGGGCGCCGAGGAACTGAACGCCGAGATCAGCGACATGTATCCGTTGGTTGAGGTTCCCGACCTGCTGAGGGAGGTGCATGAATGGACCGGCTTTGCGGATTTCTTCACGCATGTTCGCACCGGCGACGTCCCAAGAAATGTCTCGGCCATGCTGGCCGGCGTGCTGGCCGATGCTACCAACCTCGGTCCGAAGCGAATGGCGAGCGCAGCCAAAGGGATCAGCGCTCACCAGATCGGCTGGATGCGCACGTTCCACGCTCGATCGGAGACCTATCGCGCGGCGCAAGCATGTATCACCGATGCACACACCCGGCATCCGCATTCTCGACTTTGGGGCAACGGAACAACCTCGTCGTCCGACGGCCAATTCTTCCGCACGAGCGACCGAGCCGCAAAGCGCGGCGACATCAATTTGCATTACGGCAGCGAACCCGGATCGAAATTCTACAGCCACCTTTCCGATCAGTATGGCTACTTCAGCATTCTGCCCATCAGTCCGACCGAAAGCGAGGCGGCCTATGTGCTCGATGGGCTATTCGATCAGGACACAATCCTCGACATCCAGGAACACTTTACCGATACGGGCGGCGCGAGTGATCACGTCTTTGGGCTGTTCGTTCTGATCGGCAAACGGTTCGCACCGCGACTGCGCAATCTCAAAGATCGGAAGTTCCACACGTTCCAGAAAAGCGATGCATATCCGGCGCTGTCGAACCACATCGGGGCGCCGATCAACACCACTCTGATTCTCGACCCCTGGGATGATCTGCTCCATCTGGCGGCGTCGATCACAACGCGATCCGTAGTGCCGTCTACGATCCTGAAGAAGCTGTCCGCATCTCCGAAGGAAAGCCAGCTCGCAAGGGCGCTACGGGAACTCGGTCGAATCGAGCGCTCGCTCTTCATGATCGAATGGTACTCAAGCCCAGTGCCAAGCCGGCCTCAACAAGGGCGAGGCCGCGCATAAGCTGAAGCGGGCCGTCTTCTTCCACGAGCGTGGTGAGATCCGTGACCGATCGTTCGAAAGCCAGGCGTTCCGCGCATCCGGCCTCAACCTCGTCGTCAGCGCGGTCGTACACTGGAACACGGTCTATATCGAACGGGCCGTCACCCACTTGCGCAAAATGCATCGCGAGATTCCGGATCACCTGCTCAAGCACGTATCGCCGCTGAGCTGGGAACACATCAATCTGACCGGCATCTACACCTGGGATGCAGAACATCAGATGCCTGAAGGCTTCCGGTCGCTCAGACTACCAGCTCGGTTGCGCCACGCCGCATGACGTTCATGCTCCGTTCGACCTTAGCGTGTCGCGCCTTTATCAACCAAAGACAGCTACTGCTGATTTGATGGTGATTCCGCCATCCGGGCTTCGGCGCATCTGACGCCCGGTAGCGAATCGGAAGACCTGCATCAATTGCAGCGCTGGCGACACACGTGACCAAAGAGTTCGCACGACCTGGCGGCCACGCCGTGTCTTCCTGACCGCCTGACCGGTAACGATGCGCTGGGACCAGCGGAAACCCATCTCGTGGAAATAGAGGTCGGCATGCTGTGGACTGATGTGATGAAACACTCCCGCGATAGTGCGGCGGATCCGGGAATTGAAGCCTTCCACCGAATTGACGTGAACCGCGTCGCGAACATATTCGCGGCTGGAGTGATTGACCGTCTCGTGGTCTGTAAAGCCCTCGCCGATCGCCATGAATGCTTTCGCTTCATCGCTCATCAAACGGGCCTCCGGCGAGACCTGCGTTTCGATCGCACGTTCTGCCGCTCGCAATGAGAGACCGGTGACGACCGCGGCGCGCGCATCGCCAGCAAGCGTGCCGGGAACCCTGTCCGCGGGCCGCTGCACCATGCCGAGAACCGTTGTTTTCTCCGTGTTTGCCTGACCTTTGCGGCCACGTCCCGGCGGCGGCTCGTCGGGCCGCTTCCTTGGCCTGCCGTCGAGATGGAAGTGGTCGATCTCCACCGTGCCGGCCAACATGTTTTCCCGCGCCACCATGAGACGCAACGCGTGGCCTATTCGCCAGGCGGTCGGTTGGCTCACCCCAAGAGTTTCCGCCAGCCGCACCGAGGACAGGCCCTTGTCCGATTGCAGCAGCAACCACATCGCCTTCAGCCATGTGCGCAGCGGCAACTTTGTGGAATGCAGAGGCGTGTGCGTCGTCACCGTGAACTGGAACCGGCAATCGCCGCTCGAGCATTGATACAGTCCAGGCCGGGCGCGGCGTTTTCCCATGTCCCGGCCGGCTATGGCGATCGAACGCTTGTAGCCACAGGCCGAGCAGACCCGACCATCCGGCCATACCATGCCCTCCAATAACCGCCGGCAATGGTCCTCATCGCTGAAGGCTGCGACCATGTCCTCGACAGTGCGGATGCCAGATAGCAATTCGATCAATGTCTCAGGCATTTGCGTCTCCTTAGCTCATGCGAAAGTTTCGCACGAAAAGGCAATGATCTCAACACAAATGCTGTCTTTGGTTGATAAAGGCGGCGTGTCGTTGGGAACTGCTCTTGTTCCGCCCCCCGGATCGTCCGGTCGGGTTGCTGCGACGGCATCGGCGACAGGGCGTCGTTGTAACACGCACATGGGAATGTGCGCTTCGCTACGCCGCGCGATGAAACAAACTCGTATGCTCAAGGCCGGTATGCGTCGTCCGGCTCGCACCAAAATCCCCAGTCATCTTGTCAAGCTTTGGGAGCAGTCCTGCGAGACGCCCAACTGGCCCCGACAATCTCGAACGCTACGAGGTGAATGACTTTGCAAAAAGATAAAAAAATCGTATTGAAAAATTTACAATTTTATACTTTAAACAAAAAATTGGAAATGCCAATATCGCTCCCAACAGCATGACATTGGAAGGAAGGCAACATACATGAATAGCGAGATTTCCGGAACTATGTCGTCACATGAGCTTGGATCATACTTCAGTAACGACTATATATATTTTGGAGACATAATAAATGCACCGGAGATTAGTGATCGACAAGCCCAATTAATTGTGGATCTTCTCGCCCTTAGACAAGGTGACCAAGTTCTCGAACTTGGATGCGGTTATGGGCGGATCACTAACCGGTTGGCGGAAAAAGGAGTGCAGGTAACCGGACTTGATTTGTCACCGGTATTGATCAAAGAAGCCGAAGAGGGTGCGGCCGAACGTGGAGTAAAAGTTGAGTATGTTCTGGGCGACATGCGCGCACTTCCCTGGCGAGACCGATTCGATGCGGCTTTTCTGTGGTTCACGACGTTTGGTTATTTCGATGACGCGGACAATGAGAGAGTGCTTCGCGAAGCCGCTTCTTCACTTCGAAAGGGCGGGCGTCTGCTAATTGATCACGCCAATCGCTATTATTTCCTGCGCCATAAGTCGCCTATGTGTTACGTTACGCGTCGTAACGACAATGTAAGAATTGATATATATAGCGACGATGTGCTAAGCGATCGCTCGAACATTGAAAGGATTGTTGTCCGCGATGGATGCGTTCGACGAACGTACCTTTCCTTCAGGCAGTATGGGTTTTCTGACTATGTTCGCATGTTGCAAACTGCGGGGTTCAAAAATGTTGAATGTTATGGGCAGGAAGGCGGAGCGTTTACTTCTGATAGCTCGCGTCTCATAGTTGTGGCATGCAAATAATACCAAAGACCCTTCTCTGATTGGGGATTGGGTCGTTGAGGTGAGGCTCCTCCTGATTTTTTTCGCATGTCGCCCCGTAGGTCACTCGCTTCTGTTCGCGGACAACGTTAGGCCGCCGCATTTAGGTCAGTAGAGTGAGGCTTCTCAACCTGTTGAACGACCTTGGAGAGTTCGTCGAACTTTTCCGGCAGAAATCAACTCCTCCTTCGTTGGTGCATTGTCCTACCGGGTACCCTGCCGAGCGGAATTCGGCCCGATACGATGAAGTGGGTCTGGATGCCTGGCTGGACATCTAGATGCGGTAATGGGCCGGCCTTCGCGAGCATAGCCAAGTTGGGTGGCTGTCCTCCCTCAGAATGATGGTGTTGAAACGGAGTCCGAGTGATCGGCTCCACGCATCACGAGAGGAACAGCCATGGAATATTATGCGGGAATTGATGTCTCTCTGGAAGAGAGCAGCGTGTGCATTGTTGACGCGACCGGAACGATCATGCGCGAGGTCAAGATCGCCAGCGAGCCGGAGGCGCTGGTCCGCTATTTCGACGAACTGGAATTGTCTGTTAGTCGCATTGGGCTCGAGGCCGGGCCATTGTCGCAATGGCTGCATGCCGGGCTTGTGGCCGCCGGACACGATGCGGCTTTGCTCGAGACGCGGCACGTGAAGGCGGCGCTCTCGGCTATGACGGTGAAGACCGACCGGAAAGATGCACGCGGGATCGCCCAGCTGCTGCGGATGGGATGGTGCCACCCGGTTCATACCAAATCGATGACTTGCAAGGATAATTACCCGCCGTCGTCATTAATCACGACGCGAAAGAACGGCTGATCGAGGATGCCGCGGAACAGGTGAGGATTCATGCCGGAGGAGTCGCAAAAGGCCTGATTGTGACCGGCGACATCGCCTACGCAGGAAAGCCGGAAGAATACGCCGTCGCAGCGAAATGGCTGGACCGCCTGGCGAGCGCCGTCAGGTGTCCGCGCACGGCCGTCAAATTGGTGCCGGGAAACCATGACATCGATCGTGACAGGATTTCCGCGGGCTGTACTTATCTGATCAACGAGATCCTCACCGGCGGTGAGACCAAGCTCGACGAATTTCTCGCCGACGCCGACGACTGCAAGGCCCTCTACAATCGCTTCGTCGGATATGAGCCGTTTGCGCTCGAAACCTACTGCCCGCTTCATCCCGGCGGCGGCATCGCCAGCGACTCGAGCGAGGAGTTGGCTCCGGGCCGCTACATCCGCTTCTTCGGTCTTAACTCCGCTCTGATCTGCTCGAAAAGAAAGGACGAGGAAGGCAAGCTGATTCTGGGGGCTGCGCAGCGCGTCTTGCCGATGGACCCCGGCGTCGAATTGGTGGTGCTCTGTCACCATCCTCTTCACTGTCTGCAAGATAGCGTCGACGCGCGGAAATACGTTCGCAATCGGGCGCGCGTGTTTATCTCCGGGCACGAACACAAACCGGACCTGCAGATCGAAACCATCGAAGACGGATGTGACCTAATGATGCTTGCGTCCGGGGCGACCGTTCCGCCGAAGGTCGAGAACGGATATACTTACACATATAATCTGCTGACTTTCGACTGGTGCTCGAAGGAGGACAAGCTGTCGGTCGAAGTCGTGCCGCGAGCGTGGAACGACGACAAGAAGAGGTTCGAGGCGGACGATGTTCGTTTGGGAGGCCATAAACCGCGAAACCTGCTTGCGAGTCCGAATTTTCGTCGCGGGGCGCCGCCGGTGGTCGCAGTCCAGGCTGAACCGGCGGTGCAACTGGTCCCCGATGCACTACATCCAGCACTTGAGCGCCGCGAAGACCTGCCTGCGGGATATGTCGCGGCGCCCGAGCCCGCACCGTCTCAAAGTGCGCCGGTGGCCGCGATGAATGACGCCGCATTTCAGCTTGTCCTGCTCAAGTTCTTCCGCGACCTGACGGCCGCTCAACGCCTCAAGGTCCTGATTGATCTCGATGCGCTGCCTGACGACTGGAATGAAGAGCTGACCCTCATGATGGAGCGGAATCTCATTGAGGATCTTGTGAAAGACGGGCGTCTTGACGCTAATAAGAGCTCGATCGAACGTAACCAACATTAAGAATACCTTCGGGGGGAACTTCATGTCGCACATAGCCACCCACATCCGAATTTTTGCGGCCGATCCGTCGGACGAACTTGTCGAGAAGCGCACAGCCGCGATTGGTGAAATCGCAGGGTTATTCAAGGCGCGTCGAAACATCAATGAGTTGCTTCAGACCGCGAACGATCTTGCCGTCGCCGTTCAACAGGGCGGGCAACTTCCGGCGGCGCTCACCGCGACCATCGAGGGAGCTATCCGCAAGACGTCGAGTGCATTCGTCGCCGATGGACATGGACTCGAAATGTTGGCCTGCGGCATGTCGGGCGCTCTGCAATCGGTATCGGGTAGCTCGGCCCTGCATAACGGTGCCCTATCGACTCCCGATGTGTTGTCGTTCGGACTGTGGTCGGCGCTTTCGTTCCAGAAGCCGCAGACCGACCCGAAAGTGGAACTGCTTCGCAGCGAACTTTTGCAGGCCGCGCAGGCTCATTGCGTCGCCGTTGCGCGCGATAGCCGGCAACGAATCAAAGTGCTCAACCCCGAATTCAAGGACGCGGCCAAGAAAAAGGAAGGAGACCCGGAAACCTCTCTCGACGCTTTGGTGGTGAACGACGGTCTCAAGCCTTTCAAGGACGCGATCGCCGATCTCAGGTCGAACGCCGCCATCGATCGCGAAGAGATCGACCTCTTGTGGTGGGTGTTGTCAGGTTGGAGTTCGCTGCTTGGACGGCGCTTCTCCGACGGTAGTAACGGCGCGGCGGTTGCGGTTGCCTCGGGCCTCGAGGCCGGGCGCATGATTCGAAGGGCTCCTGCGGAATCACACCGTCATCTGGTCCTGCGCAACGTTCAAGACGGAAAGGATCTGTCGTTGCAGGAACTTCTGGCCGCGATCGGCAAAGATCGAGCCGCCCTCGCGCCTGCCGAGGCACAAAGTTACATCTCGCAGTGCCCTGCGGTCTTCCCGCTCTCGACGGCCTTGCAAACCGGCGCGGCCACTGATGCGCTCGCGAAGATCAAACGTCCGCTGGGCGATTGGGCCTCGCGTGCTCTGCTGGAAAGCTCGCTCGCGCATTTCTGCTCCAACCATAACGGCGTGTCTGTGTGATGGCCCGTGGCTGCACCAAGGACAACTGCACCGTTGCGGAGACCGGCATCTGCATCGCCGAGAATCCGCCGGCGACGTGTTCGTTCAGGATGAAGGAGCTGGCGGACGACGTACCGGTGTCGCCGGAGCCACCGCTTCCGAAGCCCGAGCGGAATCCGAGCCTGCCTCACAGTCGGGCTCTGACTCCCGAGTTGGCGCAGGACCTGATGTGCGAGCGTTACTGCACGCTAGTCGGCATCCTGGGAGATCCGGACGCCGGGAAGACGGCAGCGTTGGTTAGCCTCTATCTGCTAGCCTCCAAGGCCAAACTCAAGGAATTCTCCTTCGCTGACAGCCGCACCCTGATGGCGTTCAACGAAATCAGCCAAGGCGCTCTCGACTGGAACGAAGACGACCCGCCGCAGCAGTTCACGCAACATACTGAGCTGGCCGACGACCGGATGCCCGGTTTTCTGCATTTGCGCTTGCGGCGAGGAGAAGAGAAGATCGACTTCTTGCTACCGGATTTGCCAGGCGAATGGTCGCAGTCCTTCATAGACAAGAACAGAAAGGATCGACTTCAATTTCTGAGCAGAGCGGACGTCATCTGGCTAATGATGGACGGATCGCAGCTTCGCGAGCCGTCTACACGCCAATATGTTGTGCACCGGATGCAGCTTCTCATCGACCGCCTTCGCGCTTCGGTCGATCCTGTGCCGCCGCTGGTGCTGGTGCTGACTAGGCGGGACGGCGGCGAGGTGCAAGCGTCATTCGTCGAGCCGATCATTCAGGAAGCTGAGCAACAGAACCTGAAGATTTCCGTCGCTCAGATTGCTTCGTTCGGCGACCAAGGCAAGGTCGATCCCGGCTACGGCATCGAGGCTCTGATGCGGGACTGCCGGGCCATCGCCCCGGACAGCACGCCGACCTGGCCTGCATCGGGATCGGATATCGAGGAGAGTAGGGCGATGCTGCGCTACCGGCACCTGGAGCACCGGGGATGAACGAAAGAACCTACATTCTGGTCGGAGGGCCAGACTGCGGCAAGACGAACTACATCGCGCGCTTGTGGGAGTCGATCCGCTCGAAGGCCGGCGCGCTGGTCGCACCTCATCCGCCGCAGAACGTCGAATTCGTTGAGAAGGCGCTGGAGTTTCTTCTGAAGGGTGAATTTGCTCCTCGCTCCAATCGGGACGTGGCGGAATCCACCCACAGCTTCGAGATATCGGTGCGTAATGCGAGCGATCCGAACGGGCCGCTTTCGGACATCGTCGTGCCCGACGTGACGGGAGAATTGTGGAAGAAGACGCTCGAGACGTACGAAATACCCAAGGACTGGATGCAAAGCCTCGAAGGCGCATCGGGGGCCTTGCTGTTCGTCCGCGAAGGTTCTGAAGAGAACGAGGTGGCTCTCGACTGGGTGACATGTGGCAAATTTCTTGCCCAGCGTGCGAAGGCGCGGGCGGCCCGCAACGCCAGGAACGCTGCTGGCGACGACGCGGCCAGCGATGCCGACAACGACGGCGCCGGCGAAGGTGCCGCCGCGCCAGCCGAGGCGAGTAAAGAGCCGCCCGCTCGTTCCGAAACTCGCGGCGCCCGCCAGGCGCAGACCGACCATCCGGGCGATGACGAAGGCAAGCCTATCAAAATACCGACGCAGATCGCCCTGTGCGAATTCCTGCGATTTCTCGAATTCGGATTAAAGAGAACACCGGTCGGACCGAAGGCACGCGTCGCCGTACTCGTCACGGCGTGGGACAGGCTCGACAAGGAGAAACGGGTGAAGGGCCCCATGGCGTATCTGCGGACTCAATATCCGATGTTCGCGGGACGCGTCGAAGATATCGAAACGCTTGATGTGAAGACCTTCGGTGTCAGCGTCGTCTCGGGCGATTTTTCCGATCCGGTGTTCAAGGCGGAATTCTTCGAAAAGGGTCTAAAGAACTCGGGATACGTCGTCACCGACGACAAGCCAGCCGAGTTCGTTTCGGACCTGACACTGCCGGTCTCCTGGGTGATGACGAGCTAGCCCGGAAAATTCATGGGGGTTGGCGGATGTGGTGCAAGCCGTTGAAATGACGTAGGATTTGGTTGCTTAAGCCGATCCGAACCATTTCCCGGAGACCACACCCGCCATGAATGATCTTACGCTGCCGCTGAGCGGTTTGTCATCAGTCGGCGGCAAGTCCGTCGTCGCCCGTTTTGACGGCGGCATGTTGTCCTCGAACAGTGGTGTTCTGGCTCTGGCCGAGGTGGAAAAGCGGCTGCGTGTGGCCGACCGTGTGGCGCGTTGCATCGACGATCCGCGCCGCCCGGACCAGATCATCCACAGCCTGGCGGACATGATCGGCTTTCGCATGAAGATGATCGCCGCCGGTTATGAGGATGGCAACGACGCCAACCGGCTGCGCTGCGATCCGGTCTTCAAGATGGCCCAGGATGCGCTGCCTTCGGGTCGGGATCTGGCCTCGCAATCGACGATGTGCCGGCTTGAGAACCTGCCTGGCGTGCGGGAACTGGTCGTTATGGGCCGGGCGATGGTCGACCTCTATTGCGCTTCCTTCCGCCAGGTTCCGAAGCGGATCGTGCTCGACATTGACGACACTTTTGACGCCGTGCATGGCGGCCAGCAGCTCCGCCTGTTCAATGCCCATCACGACGAATACGGCTTCCAGCCGATTGTTGTGTTCGATGGCGACGGCCGGTTCGTCGGTGCGGTCCTGCGACCAGCGAAGCGGCCGAGCGGGGCAGAAATCCGCCCCCACCTGCGCCGCCTGGTGCGGGCGATCCGGAGCAACTGGCCGGACACCGGCATCCTTATCCGGGCCGACGGGCATTACTGCAGCCCGCAGGTCATCGACTGGTGCCGCGCCAACGATGTCGACTTCATCCTCGGCGTGGCGCCCACCACGACCCTGCGCAAGCATGTCGCGGACCTGGAAACCAGCACGATGGCGCGCTTTGAAGCATCGAAGACGAACAAGGTCCGCCGCTTCAAGGAGTTTTTTGACGGCGCCGCCAGTTGGAGCCGCGTAGAGCGCATCATCGCCCGCGTCGAGGTCGGCGCCCAAGGTGCCGATACCCGCTTCATCGTCACCAACCTTGCAAGTGGCAAGGCCAAGGCGCTCTACGAGGATGTCTACTGCCGGCGCGGCGCTGCCGAGAACCACATCAAGTCGTGGAAGACGCATCTCGCCGCCGACCGCACCTCCTGCACAAGAGCGACGGCCAACCAGTTCCGGCTGTTCCTGCATGCCGGCGCCTACTGGCTGATGTGGGGCCTGCGCGCCGCGATGCCGAAACGCTCGAGCTTTGCCGTCGCCCAATTCGACACGCTGCGATTGCGCCTCATCAAGATCGCCGCCCGCGTGGTCGAGATGAAAACCCAGATCCGCCTGCACCTGCCGACATCCTGCCCCGACCAGCGTATTCTGCGCATCGTCCTCAGCCGCATCCCGCAACTCGCGACATAAACGATGGGGCGCAGACGTCCCGAAACAAACCCGCCGACCTCAACCCGCAAACCCCCGCCTTCCACCACGACGGATCATCGCCGGCGCCCGACGAGGCTTGTCAAAATGCACTCCGAGGGCGGCCAGATCGCCATGCAGGCCGCCGAAAGCCGATCGCCGTGCATCAAGCGGGCTAGATGCAATCGCTCTTCATAGACCAACAGATCCACGGCTACCGAAGCGGCCATCAGTTGATCGCGTCGACCAGGCGTCTGCCGCGTCAAGATCAGGATCTGATCGATCGTCTTTCCGACATCGGTGGCCAATTGCGGCCGGGCGAAACATTCAGGCCCTATCTGTCCGCGTATCCGTTACCGACCGGAAGCGATTACGTTGTTGCCCGCACGTGGCAGGATCTCAGCGCACCGAGGTCCGGTTGCGTCCGCACCCGAAGCCTGATCGTTCCGATGGCGGAATGGCTATTGATGGAAGGTATCCGCTCTCTCTTGCCCCTGCTGGTGCCGGTGGAGTTCGACGAGAAGCCAGCAAAACTGGCACCGGCAGATTCTTTCCCGTTGATACGAACGGTTTCCGATCCACGGCGGGCGGAATTGGCCGAGGCTTTGTTCTTCGAGCCCCGTCAACCTATCGTCGTCTTCGACAGCGCGGAGGCTGAGTTGATCGTCGAGCGACTTCTCGCCGCGTTCTGGCCGGCGCTGAAGCAGAACTTCTCCGTCTCAACCTATGCGCTGGCGCCGCGCAAGATCGAGGGACGACCGTTCGACCTCATCTTCGCACCGAGAGGTGCACGCGCTCGGTTCTCCGACTGGAGCGGCCGACGCATCGACGCCGGATCCAAGTCGGAACGGCATCCGTGGTCTCGTTTGGTCTCCGAAAAGATATTCGACGCCGAGAATCCAGATCTACGGACGATCGACACGCTCGGTGCGCTGCGAGCGGACCGGAGGGGCGACGAGGGCGTCTTGAGACTGGCGTTGATGTGGAAGGACTTGGCTGCGAAGTCGCGTACGACGCCGTCCGCCGTTCTCGGCATGTTGGATATCCTCAATTCCCGTGCATGGCCTCAATTCGACAGCAGCCGATTTCAGGACGTCGTTCAAGGAGCGGCTCGGATCGCCGTCAGTGAGCCGGACGAAGCCGAAGCCTTACGTTTCCTCGCGACACTTTCGGCCAAGGTCGCGAACTTCGACATTGGAATGCTGGACGACCTCGGTCTGTCCCGTTTGGCAAAGGATCTGACCAGGCGTTCGCCGCATCGTGCGTTGTCGTATCTTCGGTCGGAAATCGAAGCCGGTCGCGATCCTGTAATTCCGATCGTCGCGGGAATAGCCGACGGTCTCGGTGAGCAGCACTTCGACGATGAGACCTCGGACTTCCTGTTGCAGCTACCTCCCGACCTGTCATCGGTCATGATTTCGCGCAGCAATGCGTACGCGCGGGAAGTCTGGGAAAGGTGCGCGGCGGATGCTTCGGGATGGGTGCCCGCAACGACGGCTGCGATCGGTGTGATGAGCTCGCAGGAGAGAGCGGATCTTCTCCGAAGGATTCCCGCGTGGATGAAAACGGAAGCCCAGGCGCCGATGATGGTGGCAGCCCTCGACGGCGTATCCGGAGACGATCTGGCGAGCTTTGCCGTAGCGATCGGGAAGCAGACTGGCTTCGGTATCGCAGCGTTCGACGAACCGATGGCGAACGCCGCGCGGAATGCGGAATCGCTCAACGCGCTTCGCGCTTCGATCGTGTCCAACTTCCGCGGCGCGGACGCCAATCGCTTTTTGCTGTGGACCTTGGATCTGTCCGCTGCGGACCTCGCATGGCTCGACGGCGAAGTGGAAAAAACGAGAGCCGTCGAGCTGCTGCGCCGACTCCTCGAAAATGCATCATCGAAGGCGCTCGTCTCGGTTCTTCGCGATCCGACAAACAGAGATCGTATTCTCGCGCTGTTGATGGAGGACCCAGCCGGCTCGGCGGAACAGGTGATCCGTGTAGGTAGCTCGAGCGACCTGCTCGTCGATCGCTATCTGGACATCGGTCGAGCCGTGCTGCCTTTCCTTGCGTCTGAGCAGCGGGATAAATTCGTTTTGGAATTGCTCGCTCGGGCGTTGGCCCAAGCGGATCCGGGCGACGCGCGAGTCGCGTCCGTGGTCGAGGATTCGCACGGCATCGTATCGCCTCGGCAACTAGTGCTTCTGGCGACGCCAAATGGCGCACCCACGCAGCGGGTGGCTGCAAACCTTGTGCTGCTGAGCACGGTATCCGAACCCGTCCGTCGTATGGCCGCCGCGGCCATCGAGGATCTCTGCGAGAGATTAATCCATCGGTATGGCGAGAACTTGTGCGAAGCCGGCTACAATGCTTGGGCCGCCATCCTGAGAGAGTCGGGAAAAGTCTCTCCCAACATGCAGCTTCGTGCTTCGTTGCCCACGCTACCGTTCGCGATGGGAAAGCGAGACTGGCCGGTCAGTGCCCTTATCGGTGTGGCGTTTCCGCCAGTGTACGCCGAGCTCCTCAGATCGACGGGTGAAGAAGATTTCAAACGATTACCCGCTCTTCTGGCGCTACCACTCAGCATCTTCATCGACTGGGACCGCGCCAAACCGGCGCGACACGAGTTGGTCGACGCCTATCTGTATTCGTCGTGGCCTCCGGCGGATCTGCTTCTCACGTCGCTTGCCGCAGGTATCCAAAGCGAGACGTTGCGTCGATTGAGCGGAACTCCGCGCGGGCGCGACTATCTAGCCGCGATTGAAAGGGACAGCCATCGATTGGACGTCGCTCAGTTTGGGCGGATCAAAAACTGTCTCACTCGTTTTAACCATCGGGACTAAGCCGTGCCTGCATAGATCCCTTCATGTATATTTTGTAGCCAGCGAGGGCTCGTGGTTGGGAGCTTCGGTAATTGAGCGACTCAAAAGCTGCGAAAAGGAACCGCTTGTCTATTCGTCGAAGGCAGCTTCCCAGGTTGATCTCGCGAAACCTGCCATTCCCCTTCCGGCCCCCAAACGAGACGCTCTTGTGTGCCGCTGAGTGGCGGCAATTGGCGCACGCAGAACCCGGTCAATTGCCGATGCGTCCGCTCTGGCAGCCTTCGACATATGCGAAAGGCTGCCAGCGCCGAGTGCGAGCAACCGATCCCGGCGGTTATGAGACTTCATGCGTCGTATCGATTCCCAGTGCGTTGGCGGCGATCAGTGGCAAGTCCTTGGCGCTGATTCTTTCCGCCATTGTGACCAATGTCATCAGGTGATCGCTCAGGAACGTGTCGAACTTTGCCAATGCCGGTTGCGCCAGTCGTGCAGCAAGTTCTTTACCGTCTGGCGCCGGCGAATCAGCTATGTCCTGCAGAGTTTCGACGGTTTTCTCGGCCTCGCATTCCTGAAGTTCAATCCCATGCCCGAGATGCGATGCTTTGAACTCGCGCGACAGCAATGCCAGGGTTAGCGTCTGTAATTTCCTGGTTCCGACCCAGGGGAAAATCAGGACGCCCTCCCCATGCGCTATGATTGAACGGCTATCCAGCTGCAGGTCGAGGAAAGAACTGCGCGCCTCATCCAGCAGCCGGTTGGCGGCAGGATCGAGATAAGGGTACGCCTCATCGGATGCGAGAACCGCGCGCATTGTTGCCACCACGTGATCGTGGACGGCCGCCCCCTTGCCATTGAAATGCGGTGGTTTTCCCGCCCGTGTCGGCTTGACCATGATGACCCTAGCGCGATCGTCGATTTCGCTGACTTGCCAGCGGCGCCCCGCAAAAATGATGGTTTCGCCACGTGCAACCGGGGAACTCAGCGGATAGGTGCCGAGCGTGCGTGCATCGTGAATGATGCGGTACTCTCGTTCCGTGGCGAAAACAGCATAGAATTCGTACGATTCCGTGATCTTTTCCCCGGTCTCTCCGATCATGAGCAAGCCTTGCGGAGATTGCTCAAGCAACCGGTTTTCAGGCGTAGCCATGCACCGAAGCAATTCGGCAAACAGCGTCCTGTCCACGGCTTGGAAAGGGCCGCGCTCGCATAACAGGTTCCAGGCGACCGTCGGGCTTACGCCCCCTGTCTGCACTATCAGTGCCATCACTTGATGGAGGAGCGTTGAAAGATGCAGGCCAGCTGGCAATGGCGGCTCACACCATCCCGCCCGCAGGCACTCAACCATCGCAATCGACTGAACCAGATCCAGGCGAAGCCGGTCGATTGGATGTCGCCCCTTACCAATGGGAGGCTCGATGACGAACATGCGCAGCGCTGCGGGCTTTCCGGCCCTGCGGCCGGATCGGCCGAGGCGCTGGCGAAGTGACGCAACCGAAAAACCCGGCCCGATCTGGGCGATTGTCTCCACCTCGCCAATGTCGATTCCGAGTTCCAAGGTGGTGGTCGCGACCGCAGTGGTCGGGCGCGGATCGTCTCGAAGCCGCGCTTCGACCTCCTCGCGCATGGCCCTTGCGAGATTGCCATGATGGGGGAAGAACTCATTTGGAAAGCTCGCTTCGTCGCACATCGAACGCAGCATGTCGGCATAGACCTCGACATTGGCGCGAGATCCGGCAAACAGCAGATTGCTCTGGCCGCGCAGCAGACGAAACAAGTCGGACGCAAGCGCCGCTGGGACCGTCGATTGTTCAAAAGGTTCGGGCGGCTTTCCCGGCGGATCGCTATCGTCTGCGGTAGCCGTGAGATCGCCTGGAGCGGTGCCGTCCAGCAGGTAACCGCGGATCTGCAAACGGACCCCGTTTCCCTCGTCCTTGCCTTCCACGATCGTGACGCTAGCGCCCTTGCCGGGCCGCAGCGCCTCGGCAGCCAGGCTCATGTCGCCAAGTGTTGCCGACAGCCCAATTCGATCGATGCGGTCTCGCGCGGTCGCCACTTCGATCCTGTTCAGGATCGACTGCAGCTGCATGCCTCGCTCGGTGCCAATGAAGGCATGTAACTCATCGATGACCACCGCATCGAGGCGCGAAAACATCTGCGCAACCTCCCCGCCCCTGCGGACGAGCAACGCCTCAAGCGATTCCGGGGTGATTAGCACGACACCCGACGGTCGCTTTCGTGCACGGGTTTTGGCGTCCGCCGACACGTCGCCATGCCATTTGTGCAGGAGGACGCCGCTCCCTTCGCACAGGCTTTCCAGCCGCCGGTGCTGATCGTTGATCAGCGCCTTCAACGGGCTGACATAGAGGATGGCGAACCCATCGGCACTGACTGCATGCTCGGCATGCCGGGTCAACAACGGCAGGAAGGCGGCTTCAGTCTTGCCGGCGGCGGTGCGTGCGGAGATCACGACATCGCCGCCCGCGAGTATGGCCGGAATAGCTTTTTCCTGGACATCCCGTAGCGACGGCCATTTCCGCTGCCAAATCCAGCGCCTGACGGGCTCGGAAAGCGTGTCAAATGCGGAGGGTTGCAAGCTCGTCGTCCGCTCCGCCTTCGGCGTCATCGATTGGCTGATCACCTGCACCGCCTCGATCTTCCGCGACGTCCATTGTGCCGAGCATGTCTTTCCAATCTGTGCCGGGGTTTTGCTGGAGGATCGCGAGCAGATCGACAAAGGCTTTCACCGTGTTACGCGGAGTCCGAAAATAAGCCTCGCCGATCCGGTTGGCGCAATGGTCCATAAAGGCATGGAGTGCCGCGTCCGGCACCAGCCATTTTTCCTGATCGCCGGCCGCGAAGACGTCGCGTAGCCGCTCCAGGAGATGGTAGAGTTCCTCCGGCGTCAGGTTCGGCAGATTGACCACCGGTCCGGAATAGTCGGCCAGGCCATTCCCGGCAAAACTGTTCCCGGCAAGGCGGGATTGCAAGGCCTCGTAGGAGTAAAGGCCGCGCCGTGTGTCGAGCAGAAATTCCGGTGTGCCGCCCAGAATGAAACCGATACCCTGCGTCGTACCCTGCAGGACATCGTTAAAGATGCGCAGGATCTGTTCGTAATTCTGTTTGCGGGCTTGGGCGCTCTGCAGCTTGTAGAGGTTGACGAGTTCGTCGAGGCAGACCAACAGGCCGCCGAAGCCAGCCAGCCTTGTGAAGCGAGCGAGCAGTCTCAGGCCATCGTAGAAGGACGCGTCATCGATGATGGTGCGGACGCCCAGATCGCCTCGCGCCTCTGTCTTGGTCGTGTATTCGCCGCGCAACCAACGCAGCGCGGCGTCCTGCAAATTGCTATTTCCTTCCTCATAGCCCCGCGCATAGGCAACGATGACGGTTGCGAAATCATAGCCACCGACCATCTCGCGAAGATCGCCAAGGCCTTCCTTGATGGCGATTTCAATAGTCGTCCCGTTTGAGGAAGCGCGTTCGGATGCCTTTTGTATGTAACTTTCCAGAATGTTTCTGAGCGCGCCTCCGTCTGGTGCCGTGCGGGTCGCAAGGCTGGTGACGAGCTCGGCATAGAGCGTGCGCGCCTGCCCGCCGGTGGCGTGGATGCGGCGATCCGGAGAAAGGTCGGCCTGGCAGACAGCGAGCTTGCGCTGAAGTGCGATTTGCCTGATGAGAAACAGGAAGAAGGTCTTGCCGGCACCATAGGCGCCGATGACGAGACGGATACTCGACCCGCCCTTGCTGATCCGCTCGATGTCCTGGATCAGCGCTTCGATCTCGCGCTGGCGCCCCACCTGAATATGCTGGAGACCGATGCGCGGCACGACACCGGCGCGCAAGGCGCTGATAATGGTGTCTCGATCTCTCGGTTTGATAGGCGGGGGTTTTGTCGTCATGCTGACATTCCTTCGACGGATACGGTAAGCGACGGAGATTGGGGAGTAGCCTCGGAAGACAGGCTGGCGTTGACGATGACAGGGTCCTCGCCATCCAGGACTAGTTCGTCGAAGCGGTCGAGCGACCAATCGTTCAGTATTTGCTTCGCCGCGCCCGGCATCAGGTCGGCATTGCGCACCAAACGCTCAAAATCCGAAGCCGTCCAGGTTTCCTGCTCGATCAGTTGCGACAGAAGCCACGCATAGCGTCGCTCCAGTCCGTCGAAGCGCGCATCCCCATTGGACGTCTCGATTTCCTCGATCGCGGGCTGAAGCTCGATTGGCGGCTCTGCTTCGTCCACGAAGATATCGGCAAGGACGCTGGACGTGCTGCGGGTTTCGCATCGGATCGCTTCGAGACGCGAGATGTCGACGCGCGTCGCAGGCGCGCCAGCAGACGCCGGCGACACCGGAATGCCGGGCGGCTGAATCCCGGCGGGGATAACCAGGGGAAGATCATCATTTCCGTCGCGCGGCCTTTTCTGCGGCGCGACACTGCCATGCAGTCGCGAATACAGCGAGTTTTCGTCCAGACCCATCTGCCGGAACAGCTTCTCGAGCTGCGACACTTCTCGCGCGTGAAGGGTTCCGTCTGCGGCTGCTACAGCCACCAATTCATCGGCGAGATCTTCGCGGCGGCCCGCTGGCACGTCCCCTATGCGTTTGGTCCAGTCCACTACGCGGCCGGCATCGGCTGCGCAGACCTTGAGCTCGGCTTTGAGGCGGACACGTTCGTCCCTCGAAAGACCGGGCGCCTCGTCTATCCTCTCGAAAAGCCTGCGTTCCTCCAGGGGGTGGAGGAGACCGTCGGCGAACGCAATCACCATGCCGAGCATGATTGACAGTTGCATGGGGCGGTAGTGCTGGCCCGGTTCGGGATCGGCTTCAGCTTCGCGCTCCAGGGCAAAGACCATTGCCAGTGCGTCTGGCTTTGAGGACTTCAGAGAAAAGCAAGGGTCGGCGGTGTTGCCATAGCCGAGGGCGGCCAGAATTCCCGACAGTTCCTTCTGCTTGGCCCGCGTGGCAATTTTGTCAGGCTCGATCCCGGCCAATTGGGCGAGTTGCTGAATGGATACCAGAGCACCATCGCTCACCAGTTCCTGGAGCCGGCTCAAAGGCTGACCAGGAAGCTCTTCAGCATACTTCAAGCGCAAACCCACGGGCAGCTGAGCCACAGCCGCAAGGCTAGGCCTCAGTCCCTCCGAACGGCCGAGCATGCGGCTGTAGTTGTCGAGCCGATCCGTGCAGTCGTCGAAGATGCGACGTGCACCGCCTATCGGTTCGCTGCGGTTTGTGATGTCCGGGAGGTCACCGCCAAAGGGGCGGATTGCAAGATCGAACGTCCCGCTGCAGGCACGGTAGTTGACCTTCAGTTTTCGCACTCCGGCGGCCGAAACGCGCACGCCATTTGGATATTGCTTCTCCACCGCTTCCGCGAACAGCTCTCGCAAGAGAGTCTGTGCCCGTCGCGCCGGCGTTCGCACCCTCGTTTCGGGGTCGGCAAAAACGTAAGCCAACAAAAGGTCCGACTCGATCGCCTCTCCGCTGCGCACCCGCATCCCCAGGGCGACCTTCAGCATTATCGGGATCTCGTAGCTATTTTCCTCGACCTCCACATCAAGCTTTTCCGGCAACTGAGCCGATTTCAGCTGGTAAGCCGAAAGCAACTCACCAGCATAACGTTTGAACGAACCATTCCCTCCATACACCTGCAATAGTCGGCGAACCTCGACAACGACACCATCGGCGTCGGGCGGGCTTTCCTCCAGCATGAGGCGGCGTTCGAGACCATAGAAATAGAGGAACACGTATCCGATATAGGCGTCGGGATCGGATCGCGATCCGGCGAGCCAGTCCAGATAGGATTTTCGCGCCGCGGGCGAAATGCGCGAGTAGGACGGCCAGTAGCCCATCGTCTGACCCAGTGGATCGCCGTGAGCGCCCACGGACAATCTTGGGTCGATCAGGCAGTTTTCCGCGTCGATTGAACTGCCCTGCCTCGGCAGATACTCACCTACGTAGATCATGCCGCCGGAAATGTTATGGCTTCCCACCATTGCTGCCGTATTCGCAGGAATCCAATGTGCC
This sequence comes from Mesorhizobium calcicola, assembly GCF_042682105.1. Classification (NCBI taxonomy): domain Bacteria; kingdom Pseudomonadati; phylum Pseudomonadota; class Alphaproteobacteria; order Hyphomicrobiales; family Phyllobacteriaceae; genus Mesorhizobium; species Mesorhizobium calcicola. The sequence continues at coordinate 227,508 of NZ_JBHUGY010000003.1, read as the reverse complement.
GATTGGCGCGCGGCAGGGCTCGCTCGCACTGCGGGTAGCCGGTCGAACCACCGCGGGTGGTCCGTCCGGGCCGTGTTGGGAACAAGAATAGGGCCGCGCTGCCGAATGGGATCCGAAACCTGAGCATTATCCGATGCGGGCGATGCTACGGTTGTTGGCGCTGCGGGGGCGACCTTGGTGTTCTCAATGCGTTGCCAATCCGCTTCTGCGGAAGCGGCTGAAGGATCGGGCACTGGTTTGGATGATCTAATGGCTCCGCGTTGTCTGATGAAGTCGTCGACAGCTCTATTATGTGCCGCGACAGAAGTCGCAATATCTGATGGCAATGCATGTTTCTGTTCGACCGGTTGTCTTCCAACTACAATATCGGCTGGAACGCTTGGATCGTTCCGAACCAAGCGGTGCCTGTTGCTTCTGGCCGATTGGTCGAGACCGCTATCAAGTTGGCTGTCCTTGCTTTCGGAACCCAACGGCTGCGTCTGATCCGTTGGGGCCGTAGGGGGAATGAGAACAGGACCGCGTTGTCGAATGGATTCCGTTATCTGAGCATTGTGCGATGCGAGCGATCCCTCGTTTGTAGTCGTTGCCGGAATGACCTTGGTGGTTTCAATGCTTTGCCAACCCGTTTTTGCGGGAACGGACGGCTGCCCGGCTGAAGGATTGGCCCTTGATTTGGGCAGTCGGATCGCTCGTCTCTGACGGATGAAATCGTGGACGGCGGCGTTGTGTGCCGCGAGAGAAGCCGCAATTTCCGCAGGCATGACCGGCTTTTGCTCGACTGGCTGTCTTCCAGCAGCATTGTTGGCCGGAACCATGCGAACGGTCGGGACATGGAGGCGATGCCTATCGGTTCTGGCCGACCGGTTGGGAATGCGTTCAGGTTCGCTGCGCTTGCTTTCGGATGCCGTTGGAACCGACTCCGCGGCTGAATTTCTTCGGCGTCTCCGCAGGAAGAAGAACGCGGCTGCGATCCCTAGCAGGCCCAAATAGGTCAAACGCGGCGTTGGGGTGGTTGGCCCCTCTCTGACCTTGTTGGGCTCCGGCGCCAAACGATCGGATTTGGCTGAAGCCCCCTCGGTGTGCGCCGGCAAAGGCGGCGCCGGGTGGACATCGCTACCAGCTTGCCCGGCTTCCCCGTTACTTGTCTGTGGAGTTGTCTTCGTCGGAACACCAGGCTGCTCCCAAGGCGACGGGTGCACATCCGCGGCTATGGGTGCCAACGGGTCACGCGTCGCCTGCGGCTGCGGAAAAAGCGCCGCTGACGTCGCTTGGTCCAAAGTACCAGTCTGAGGAAGATTGCTCGCCTTCTGGAAAGCCTTGAGTGCACTGATGGACCGACGTCCCCAAATTCCGTCCGCGGTCCCGAGATTGTACCCATGTTCAGCAAGGGCCTGTTGAACCTGTCGCGCAGAATATCGGGAATCCTGGGCAGCTGCGGTGCCTGCAACACTCAGCACTGTCGCCAAGGCGACTGCCATCGTCCAATGAAACGGCAACCTCATCCCGTTTGCCCCGCCCTCCGGTTCTGAGCATAGCTGGGATGAGTTCTTTTGAGAACTCGCCCAGAAGTATTTCCAGTTCGAGCGGGAGCGGACGTTTAGTGGCGTATTTGACTGCCGTCTTTTACTGACCGTCAAAGCGAACCTTGCTCAAGCAATCACTTGCGATGACGGCCGCCTTAGGGCCGGAAGCTGAAGGTCGGCTTCCAGCTCAGGCCTCAGGGACAGCGGACATGATGTTGGGGTCCGATAAGGTTGGACGACCTACGCGCCAGTGTGACCTTCTTCCCCACATGATCCCGCCAGAGACCAGGCGCTTTAGGCGGTAGTCAACGAGATCAGACGAAGTCCCAAACCTTCTCGCAATATCATCAGAGCTCACCCGCTTTGCAACTGCTTCAATCATCTGAGAACGGGGAAGTACCTTGACACGGTAGCTGCTCACTCCGAGCATATTCTGATGACAGAGAATCGCGCAGGAGGGCAGGCAAAGCAATGCCCCCTGAGATGCGGCCCTGCGATCGGGGATGTTCACATACCGACCCTGAATGCGTTGGCTCAGCGAGCTGCGGATTGGTGAAGGAGAAGAAAAGACATGGCTAGATGCACTGCACCAGTAAGGGGCCATCGCTCATCGGCTGCCGCAGCCGACTGTCCTGCATGCGGGAGCCGCTATGGCCGCTATAGCGGTTACCGCGGGTACGGCAGCGGCTATAGCAGCTCCGGATCATACTCGTCCCCTTCATACTCCTCCTCAAGGAGCAGCGGCGGGTCGGGGCGCCGCACCTCAAAGCCGCGCTGGTCGGGAGCCGGTTCGGCTGTGTGGTACACGCCTGAACAAGTGCAGGCGCTCACGCCGGTTCGCGAGAACGTTGAGAACCTAGCGGCGTCGCAGCCTGACCTTCGAGACGTGTTTCTCTGTCACGCGTGGGATGACAGGCAGGGATCCGCTAAGGAACTGCATGATCTGCTCGAAGCGCGCGGTGTTCGCGTGTGGTTCAGCGAGAAAGACCTTGGCCTCGGGGTGCCGATGATGCGGGCGATCGACAAGGGCTTGGTGAATTCGCGCGTCGGTATCGTTTTGGTGACCCCAGCTATGTTGCGACGCCTCCCGGCAGAAGGCATCGCAGACAAAGAGCTTTCGGCGCTACTCCGGCGAGAGCGGCTCGTCCCGGTTGTACACGGAACGACCTATGAAGAGCTTGAGCAGGTCAGCCTCCTGTTAGCCTCCCGAGCCGGGCTGAATACTGCCGAAGAGTCGATGGCGGAAGTCGCCGCCAAAATCGCCGAACTGGTCGCTACTTAGTCACGCCGGAAGTCAATCGAGGGCGAAGCGATGTTTTTCGGCGGATACCGCAGGTTTTCTGCGGCGACTTGGCTTCCTCCTGCACTTCGACAAATTCGAAAGTGAGTGTCTGCTTTCGCGGGCTCCATCTCGGAGCCTCAATGCCCGATTGGCGCGCATTGCTGCCGTCAGCCGGAAACCGCTACCAGGATGAGGAAGGACAAACAGGTCGCCGGAAGGCGCCAAGCCACTGTTCACTTGCTATGCGTTGGAATGTGCATATATTGTGCCTATGAGGAGGTCGGAGATTTGTCATGACCCACGCACAGCTCGCACAATCGAAAGTGGTCTCAGGGTTTGTCGACAGCCTTCAGGAGCCGCGTACGCCTTATATCTCGCCAAAGCGCCTGTCGCAGGCGCTTGGCGTGAAGGTGGCCAATCTGGCACAGTTGACCGGGGTTCATCGCAACACGCTCCGCAATCCCTCATCGGAACGCCTGCAGGGTCGGATGCGCGAGATGGTGAAAGTGATCTCGGCGGCGACGGAACTCACCGGCAATGTTGACAAGGCGATCTACTGGTATCGCAACGAGCCCATCGCGGACTATGGCCACCGCACGGCGGCCGAACTCGTCGCGGACGGCCAAGTCGAAGCAGTCCTGGCCTTCATCCGGGATCTCGAGAACGGGGCGCGCGGGTGAAGGTCACCCGCGTCGGGCCGGACGAGATCTTCCATCGCTATCTGACACCCAAATGGCTTTCCTGCCCACCAGTGGCGCGGGAGCAGCGATCGACGGCGGACGTTTCAACCGGCCAGGCGTCGAAGCGCTCTATCTGTCCCGTTCGACGCAGACGGCTCTTGACGAATACAAGCAGGGCGCCAGCATCGTCCCGCCGGCAACGCTTGCCGCCTACAAGATCACGCTCGGCGAGGTGGCCGACCTTTCGCAAGGGTTCGACCCAAACGTCTGGGACGGCGCCTGGCAGGAATGGGATTGTGCCTGGCGCCAGGCCGCTCGCATTGACAAGAAGATCCCGCCATCGTGGAAGCTCGCGGACCTGATCATCACTGCCGGGCTTCGCGGCATCCTGTTCCCGTCGCTGCGTCACGCCGGCGGCACCAATCTGGTGATCTTTCCGGCCAATCTTGTCGACGGCGATCATGTCGCGGTTCACGATCCCGATCACCGGCTGCCGCACGACCAGTCGTCCTGCTCCTGAGTCATCAACTGTCTCTGTGGTCGCAACGCGACAACGCCCGCTCACGACACCTGGGCCTCAACGACATCGTCGTCGCCCTCCCTGTTAGCCAAACCGGCTGGAATATGGGGAACAAGAACTGTTCCCAGCGACACGCCGCCTTTATCAACCAAAGACAGCTACTGCTGATTTGATGGTGATTCCGCCATCCGGGCTTCGGCGCATCTGACGCCCGGTAGCGAATCGGAAGACCTGCATCAATTGCAGCGCTGGCGACACACGTGACCAAAGAGTTCGCACGACCTGGCGGCCACGCCGTGTCTTCCTGACCGCCTGACCGGTAACGATGCGCTGGGACCAGCGGAAACCCATCTCGTGGAAATAGAGGTCGGCATGCTGTGGACTGATGTGATGAAACACTCCCGCGATAGTGCGGCGGATCCGGGAATTGAAGCCTTCCACCGAATTGACGTGAACCGCGTCGCGAACATATTCGCGGCTGGAGTGATTGACCGTCTCGTGGTCTGTAAAGCCCTCGCCGATCGCCATGAATGCTTTCGCTTCATCGCTCATCAAACGGGCCTCCGGCGAGACCTGCGTTTCGATCGCACGTTCTGCCGCTCGCAATGAGAGACCGGTGACGACCGCGGCGCGCGCATCGCCAGCAAGCGTGCCGGGAACCCTGTCCGCGGGCCGCTGCACCATGCCGAGAACCGTTGTTTTCTCCGTGTTTGCCTGACCTTTGCGGCCACGTCCCGGCGGCGGCTCGTCGGGCCGCTTCCTTGGCCTGCCGTCGAGATGGAAGTGGTCGATCTCCACCGTGCCGGCCAACATGTTTTCCCGCGCCACCATGAGACGCAACGCGTGGCCTATTCGCCAGGCGGTCGGTTGGCTCACCCCAAGAGTTTCCGCCAGCCGCACCGAGGACAGGCCCTTGTCCGATTGCAGCAGCAACCACATCGCCTTCAGCCATGTGCGCAGCGGCAACTTTGTGGAATGCAGAGGCGTGTGCGTCGTCACCGTGAACTGGAACCGGCAATCGCCGCTCGAGCATTGATACAGTCCAGGCCGGGCGCGGCGTTTTCCCATGTCCCGGCCGGCTATGGCGATCGAACGCTTGTAGCCACAGGCCGAGCAGACCCGACCATCCGGCCATACCATGCCCTCCAATAACCGCCGGCAATGGTCCTCATCGCTGAAGGCTGCGACCATGTCCTCGACAGTGCGGATGCCAGATAGCAATTCGATCAATGTCTCAGGCATTTGCGTCTCCTTAGCTCATGCGAAAGTTTCGCACGAAAAGGCAATGATCTCAACACAAATGCTGTCTTTGGTTGATAAAGGCGCGACACGCTAAGGCCGAACGGAGCATGAACGTCATGCAGCGTGACGTAGCCGAGCCGAAAGTCTGAGCGACCGGAAGCCTTCAGGCATCTGATGTTCTGCATCCCAGGTGTAGATGCCGGTCAGATTGATGTGTTCCCAACTCAGCGGCGATACGTGCTTGAGCAGGTGATCCGGAATCTCGCGATGCATTTTGCGTAAGTGGGTGACGGCCCGTTCGATATAGACCGTGTTCCAATGGACGATCGCACTGACGACGAGGTTGAGGCCCGATGCGCGGAATGCTTGACTTTCGAACGACCGGTCGCGGATTTCGCCACGCTCGTGGAAGAAGACGGCGCGTTTGAGTTTGTGCGCTGCCTCGCCCTTGTTGAGACCGGCTTGGCAGCGCCGACGCAATGTCGAGCTCGAGTACCACTCGATCATGAACAGCGACCGCTCGATGCGGCCGAGTTCCCGAAGAGCCTTGGCCAGTTGGCTTTCCTTCGGTGCTGCCGAGAGCTTCTTCAAGATCGTCGAGGGTACAACGGCACGGGTGGTGATCGACGCCGCCAGATGAAGCAGATCATCCCAGTGTTCGAGGATCAGGGTGGTGTTGATCGGCGCCCCGATGTGGTTCGACAGCGCCGGATATGCATCGCTTTTCTGGAACGTGTGGAACTTCCGATCTTTGAGATTGCGCAGTCGCGGTGCGAACCGTTTGCCGATCAGAACGAACAGCCCAAAGACGTGATCACTCGCGCCGCCCGTATCGGTAAAGTGTTCCTGGATGTCGAGGATTGTGTCCTGATCGAATAGCCCATCGAGCACATAGGCCGCCTCGCTTTCGGTCGGACTGATGGGCAGAATGCTGAAGTAGCCATACTGATCGGAAAGGTGGCTGTAGAATTTCGATCCGGGTTCGCTGCCGTAATGCAAATTGATGTCGCCGCGCTTTGCGGCTCGGTCGCTCGTGCGGAAGAATTGGCCGTCGGACGACGAGGTTGTTCCGTTGCCCCAAAGTCGAGAATGCGGATGCCGGGTGTGTGCATCGGTGATACATGCTTGCGCCGCGCGATAGGTCTCCGATCGAGCGTGGAACGTGCGCATCCAGCCGATCTGGTGAGCGCTGATCCCTTTGGCTGCGCTCGCCATTCGCTTCGGACCGAGGTTGGTAGCATCGGCCAGCACGCCGGCCAGCATGGCCGAGACATTTCTTGGGACGTCGCCGGTGCGAACATGCGTGAAGAAATCCGCAAAGCCGGTCCATTCATGCACCTCCCTCAGGAGGTCCGGCACCTCGACCAACGGATACATGTCGCTGATCTCGGCGTTCAGTTCCTCGGCGCCCGCCGGAACCTCGCCAGCCGTTGGCGTCACGATCAACGTCCCGGCCTCAAGACGAACACCTTCGAGCTTTCCGGACCGTGCTCTGTGCGCGAGGCGCTTCAGGTTGAAGTCGAGCATCTGACGCGCATCGGCAAGCCATTGCGCGCCGTCACGCCGAAGAAGCCAAACGCCTCAATGCCGAAAGCGTCACCAGCCACCTGCCCGGGGCCGAGATGATGGTGCGGCGCGAACCGATCGGCGTCGTCGGCATCGTCACGCCATGGAACTTTCCGTCGGCGATGTTGACCCGCAAGGCGGCGGCAGCACTCGCCGCCGGCTGCACCATTGTCGCGCATCCGTCCTCGGAAACGCCGCTGTCCGCGCTGGCGCTGGCCGAGCTTGGCGAGCGCGCCGGGCTGCCCGCCGGCGTCTTCAACGTCGTTACCGGAAAGGCTTCCATCATTGTCGGTCGGATGTGCGAGGACCCGCGCGTTCGCGCCATGAGCTTCACCGGCTCGACAGAAATCGGCAGGCTGATCGCCGCACAGAGCGCGCCGACGATGAAGCGGCTGGTGATGGAGCTTGGCGGCCACGCGCCGCTGATCGTCTTCGACGACGCCGATATCGAAAAGGCAGTGACGATCGCGCTCGACGCCAAATTCGCCACCTCGGGCCAGGACTGCCTCGCCGCCAACCGCATCTATGTGCAGCGCTCGCTTTACGACCGTTTCTGCGCCGCCTTTGCGCGGCGCATCGAGACGCTGCGAACCGGCAATGGGCTTGCCGATGAGACCGAAATCGGACCGCTGATGCATGAGCGCGCCATCAAGAAGGTCGAGGAACAGGTGGCCGATGCGCTCGCCCGCGGCGCGCGCTGCCTTGCCGGCGGCAAGCTTCACGCGGCGGGATCGCTGTTCTACCAGCCGACGCTGCTGGTAGATGTCGCCGACGAAGCGCTGATCATGCGCGAAGAGACCTTTGGCCCCGTCGCCGCCGTCACGCCGTTCGACAGCGAGGCCGAGGTGATTGCCCGCGCCAACGCCACCGAATATGGCCTGGTCGCCTATGTCGTGACCGAGAACGGCGCCCGCCAGCAGCGCATGGGCCGCGCACTCGACTACGGCATGGTCGCGATCAACCGCGTCAAGATCACGGGTGCGCCAATCCCGTTCGGCGGCGTCAAGCAATCCGGCATCGGCCGCGAAGGATCGCGCCACGGGCTCGAAGCCTTCACCGATCTCAAATATCTCTGCCTGGACGTCGCATAGGTTCGTCCGCCCTTTCCTCAAGGAGTCAAAAAATGCTCGACCAATCCAACGAACTCGCCGCCTGGGATCGCGACCACTTCTTCCATCCCTCGACGCATATGGGCACGCACGCGCGCGGTGAGAGCCCGACCCGCATCATGGCCGGCGGCGAGGGCGTCACCGTCTGGGACAACAATGGCAGGAAGAGCATCGATGCCTTTGCCGGCCTCTATTGCGTCAATGTCGGTTATGGCCGCCAGAAGATATCAGATGCCATCGCCGCCCAGGCCAAGAACCTCGCCTATTACCACGCCTATGTCGGCCACGGCACCGAGGCCTCGATCACGCTGGCCAAGATGATCATCGACCGCGCACCGAAAGGGATGAGCCGCGTCTATTTCGGCCTCTCCGGTTCGGATGCCAACGAAACCAACATCAAGCTGATCTGGTATTACAACAACGTACTGGGCCGGCCGGAGAAGAAGAAGATCATCTCGCGCTGGCGCGGCTATCACGGCTCCGGCGTGATGACCGGATCGCTGACCGGGCTCGATCTCTTCCACAACGCTTTCGACCTGCCGCGCGCGCCGATCCTGCACACCGAGGCGCCCTATTACTTCCGCCGCGCCGACCGCTCGATGAGCGAGGAGCAGTTCTCGCAACACTGCGCCGACAGACTCGAGGAAATGATCCTTGCCGAAGGGCCGGAGACGATTGCCGCCTTCATCGGCGAGCCGATCCTCGGCACAGGCGGGATCGTGCCGCCGCCGGCCGGCTACTGGGAAAAAATCCAGGGCGTGCTGAAGAAGTACGACGTGCTGCTGGTCGCCGACGAGGTGGTGACTGGCTTCGGCCGTCTCGGCACCATGTTCGGCTCCGACCATTACGGCATCAAGCCGGACCTGATCACCATCGCCAAGGGCCTGACCTCGGCCTATGCACCGCTATCGGGCGTCATCGTTGCCGACAAGGTCTGGCAGGTGCTGGTGCAGGGCTCCGACAAGCTCGGCTCGCTCGGCCACGGCTGGACCTATTCGGCGCACCCGATCTGCGTTGCTGCCGGTGTCGCCAACCTCGAACTGATCGACGAGATGGACCTTGTGACAAACGCCCGTGAGACCGGCGCCTATTTCCGAGCCGAACTGGCCAAGGCCGTCGGCGGTCACAAAAATGTCGGTGACGTCCGTGGCGACGGCATGCTGGCGGCGGTCGAATTCGTCGTCGACCGGGATGATCGTGTGTTCTTCGACGCCTCGCAAAAGATCGGACCGCAGGTCTCGGCCGCTCTCGCGGAGCGCGGCGTCATCGGCCGCGCGATGCCGCAAGGCGATATCCTCGGCTTCGCGCCGCCGCTTTGCCTGACCCGCGAAGAGGCCGACATCGTCGTGGCGAATACGGCGGATGCGGTGAAGAGCGTATTTGCCAATCTTTGAACAGTCCGATGAACGCCACGACCAAACGCGGCGTCAAACAGTCTGGTCTTGGACGCGAGGGATCAAGCTGCGGCATCGACGAACATCTGGAATCCAAGGCGCTGCAAATCGGCGGCTTGGATTCGGCGGCCGACCAATTACCAAGCGCGGCCGAGTAGGAGGAAACATGCGCGTTGTCTTCGTTGACTGCACGCCCGAACTGCGTGACCTCATGGTCAGGCGCAACCTCGCGATACCGGACAACATCCGCGTCTTCGACAAAAATCCGTCGAATGACGATCTGATAGACTTGACCGGCGACGCAGAGATCGTGTTGGTCGAGCACACGGTGATACCGAACCAGATTCTACGTTCATCAGCGGCTCTGAAAGCTATCGTTTTTATGGGCACGGGCGCCGGTACCTATGTCGATCTGGAAGAAGCGGAGCGGCTTGGCATTCATGTTCGTGCGACACCCGGCTACGGCAACAAGGCAGTCGCCGAACATGCCATGGCGTTGATGTTTACCGCGGCCCGCGACATCGTGCGCATGGATCGCGACCTTCGCGACAATATTTGGGATCCGCGCAAGGGCCGGCAACTTTCCGGATCGAAGGTGGGTGTTATCGGTCTTGGCGAGGTTGGCGGGACTTTCGCGTCGATGGCGCTCGCGCTGGGCATGAAGGTGGTTGGGTGGAATCGCTCTTCGCGCGACCTCCCATATTTCGACCCACACATCGAGAATGCGTTCTGGGATGCCGACTTCATCTCCCTTCATCTTGGACTGAACGAGCACACGCGGGGCATCGTTGACGAGCGTCTCCTCGGCATGGCTAAACCCGGCTTCATTTTCGTCAATACAGCGCGCGCCGAACTCGTTACCGAGCACCTTATGCTCGAGGCGCTTTATTCAGGTCAGATAGGTTATGCGGCGCTGGACGTATATCCAACGGAGCCCCTTCCATATGATAGCCCGCTTTTGACCGCTCCAAATGTCACTCTGGCAGCGCACGCGGCTTATAGGACAGATCAGGCCTACGAAGAACTATGGCGGCTTACAATGGTACAGCTCGAGGTTCACTCGGCGACACTATCGCCGCGACGGGCTTCGATATGCAAGCGATCTGACTGACGCGGAATGGGCGTTGTTGGAGCCCTTCATGCCGGCGCCATCGCCGATCGGGCGGCCGCGCGAAACAGATTTGCGATCGGTGGTGAACGCGATCCTCTACATGGCCTCGACCGGCTGCCAATGGCGGCAATTGCCCAGGGAGTTTCCGCCATATTCGACTGTGCAGGGCTATTTCTACGAATGGTCGCGCACTGGAACATTCGCCGCGATCAGCCACGCGCTGGTCATGGCGGCGCGTGAAAAGGCCGGGCGCGGGGCGAGCCCCACGGCGGGCGTCATCGACAGATGGGGTATTCGGCTTGAGCCTCATCTTTTGGCGGTGATGCCATTAAGGTGCTGCGCTTCGAGCTGATGATAAAACGTGGTCGGTTCCCTGGAACAGCCACAAGCATCAGGAAGGAGAAGCGCAGCATGAACCATTATGCAGGATTGGACGTCTCGGTGAAAGAGACCGCAATTTGCATCGTCGAGGAAACAGGCACGGTGTGCCGCGAGGTGAAGGTGCCGAGCCATCCCGAGGATCTTGCGCGGGTGCTGAAGGATCCCGCCTGGCGGTTGGAACGCGTGGGGCTTGAAGCCGGACCGTTGTCGCAATGGCTGTTCGAGGGTCTTGCCAAAGCCGGCTTGCCAGTGGTTTGCATTGAGACGCGTCACGTCAAAGCATTCCTGAAGGCGCAGCCGAACAAGACCGACCGCAATGATGCGCGCGGGATCGCGCAGATGATGCGGGTCAATCTGTTCCGCCCGGTGCATGTCAAGACCCTGACGAGCCAGAAGCGTCGGGCGCTGCTGACGGCGCGCAAGCTCTTAAAGGAAAAGGCGATTGCCATCGAGAACGACATCCGCGGGCTGTTGCGCAACTTCGGGCTCAAGGTTGGCAAGGTCGGTGCGGTCAAGTTTGAGGAGCAGATCCGCGATCTCACCGAAGGCATGCCCGAGCTGGCCGAGATCGTCGAACCGCTGCTCGACGCGCGCCGCAATTTGCGTCAGAATTTTGCCGTCCTGCACCTCAAGCTTCTGGCGATCGTCCGGGATGATGAGGTTTGCCGTCGGCTGATGTCGATCCCTGGTGTCGGCCCCGTCGTGTCGCTGGCCTACACCGCGACGATCGATATCCCGGCTCGCTTCCGCAACTCCAAGGCGGTCGGTCCGATTTTGGGCCTGACGCCGGCGCTCCATGAATCGGGCGAAAGCCGCCGGGTGGGCGGGATCTCGTTATGCGGCGACGGCATGATGCGAACGTTGCTCTACGAGGCCGCGCAGACCCTGCTGACGCGGGTGACGAAATGGTCCTGGCTGAAGGCCTGGGCGATGGGCGTCGCCAAGCGGCGCGGCCAGGGGAAAGCCATCGTGGCGCTCGCCCGCCGGCTGGCGGTGATCATGCATCGCATCTGGAGCGACGGCACACAGTTCCGCTGGACCAGGACGGAAATCATGCCGGTCGCGGGCTGAAAAATTGATAAACATCGCCCCCCCCGATAGACGGGGACGACACCAGTTTCCACCTACCGGTGGAAAGATGTCCTTCGCGGGACGAGGATGAGGTGAGTTCGCCGACTGGCTTGCCTGGATTGCCCATCATCGGCAATCAAGGCGCTCGACAGATTGTTCCACCCCATTCTTCTTTATCCCCATAAAGGGTAGGGCCAGCGCGCCAATCCCGGAGAGAAGCAAGGCCCGCGAAAGACGTCCAATGCCGGTGAAGTGGAAAAGAGCTAGAAGGCGCTTGACTTCAAACCGCCGAATAGAGAAGTCAGTCGGTGAAAACCACGGAGAGAGGCGGCCCGCGCGGTTACGACGCCGGAAAGAAGATCAAGGGACGCAAGCGCCACATCGTGACGGACACGTACGGAAATTTGGTGGGCCTCGTCGTCCATAGCGCCGATGTTCAGGATCGCGATGGCGGACCGCTCGTGCTTGCCTCGATCCGTCGGCTCTATCCATGGCTGCGCCATGTCTTCGCCAACGGCGGTTATGCCGGCGACAAGTTGCGCGGCGCGCTGGCGAGGATAGGACGATGGTCGCTCGAAATCATCAAGTGATCCGATCACGCAAAGGGCTTCGAGGTTCTGCCCCGTCGATGGGTCGTGGTCCGCTGTACAATGTTGCCAAGTTTGGTTTCGAGTGGTCGGTGCGCATTGAGCGTCCACGCCGTATGCGGTCGCTTGTTGAGGTTCGCCGCGGTTGGGATGCGAGTCGATTTGTCGCGGCCGAATCAGAGCCAACTGGGGATTTAATGCGCCATCGACGGCCGAGCTGCGAGCCGGCCGATGGAGGCGCACATGGTCCGGCGCAAGGATCGCCCTGTGCTGCGCATGCAGGTGTCGTTCGAAGCGACAAGAACCGGCCCCCAACATCTGCTCGAGGCCTACGCCCATCTTGTGCCGACGATACGGCGCACGAAGCAACGGCAGAAGCGTCGAGCGGACCCCTCATCGAAGGTGACGAAAGCGATGACGAGATCGGGAGGTGAGCAATGACCGAGACGCAATGTGCGCTCTATGCGCGGGTGTCGAGCGAGGCGCAGGCGCGCGATAACACGATTGCAAGTCAGGTGATTGCGTTGCAGGAACGCATTGCCACCGACGGCTTCATGCTTGAGCCAGGTTACAGCTACGTGGATGACGGCTACAGTGGTTCGACATTGCTTCGACCGGCGCTGGAACGGCTGAGGGATGCGGTTGCCGGTGGCCAAGTCGACCGTCTCTATGTCCACGCCCCCGATCGGCTCGCCCGCCGCTATGCCCATCAGGCGCTGCTGATCGACGAGTTTCGTCGTACCGGTGTGGAGATCGTGTTCCTCAACCGCCCCATTGGTGGCACGGCCGAGGATGATCTATTGCTTCAGGTTCAGGGTGTGATCGCCGAATATGAACGGGCCAAAATCCTCGAGCGGAGCCGGCGTGGTCGCCGTCACGCGGCACGCTCCGGCTCCGTCAGCGCGCTGACGGGTGCTCCCTTCGGCTACCGTTATGTGAGCCGCGACCAGAGTGGCGGCCTGGCACGCTTTGAGGTCGTGGAGGAGGAGGCACACATTGTTCGACTGATTTTCGCATGGGTCGGCCTGGATCGCATGAGCTTGCGAGGGGTATGCCGCCGGCTCGAGCAGATCGGCTGCCGGACGCGGACAGGAACGACGCATTGGTACGCCTCCACGATCCGCGGCATGCTCGCCAATCCCGCCTATATCGGACGGGCCGCTTTCGGGCGAGCCCGCTACGTGCCGCCACGACCGCGGTTGCGGCCGATCCGCGGCCACTCACAACCCTCGCCGCACGCCACTTCGCGCGTTCCCGTACCGCCTGAAGAGTGGATCGAAATTCCTGTTCCCCCGCTCGTCGATCCGACCGAATTCGAGGCGGTCCATGCTCAGCTTGAGGAGAACCGGAAGCGCAAGCGCCAACGCACGCCGAGCTCGGACTGGCTGCTGCAGGGCCTCGCGGTGTGCCGGCGTTGCGGCTACGCCTATTATGGCAAGCGCGCACCTCGCGCCCGCAAATACGACCCGACGGACACGCTGCGCTACTATCGCTGTATCGGTACGGACGGTTATCGCTTCAGCGGCCACCCCGTTTGCGACAACCCGCAGGTGCGCGGCGATCACCTGGAAGAAGCGGTGTGGGATCAAGTCAAAGGTCTCCTGGAGGATCCGCGCCGCATGGCCGAGGAATACCGTCGCCGCCTCCTTGCGGCCCGTGACGAAGTCCGTGAGCCGGAGGAGATCGCCCGCCTCGAACGACAAATGGCCACCTTGCGTCGCGGCATCGGTCGGCTGATCGACAGCTATGCCGAGGGCATCATCGACAAGGCGGAATTCGAACCGCGGATCGCGGGTCTGAAACAACGCCTTTCTCAGCTTCAGGTGCGGCACCAGGCAGCGGTCGACGTGGCCGAGAACGAACACGAGCTCTCACTCCTGATCAACCGTCTGGAAGATTTCTCAGCCAAGGTGAAAGCAGGGCTCGCCGGCCTTGACAGGATCGGAACGCAGCAGATCATCCGTACCGTGGTCCGCCGGGTCGAAATCGACAACACGCAGGTAGAGATCGTCTTCAGGGTTCCGCCACTCGATGGCTCAGCCGGCCAGAAACCGCCAAGCCGGACAACCAGTTCCACGCAACATTGTGCAGCGGATCGTCGAGCGCACGTTCGCCTGGCTCGGTCGGTGTCGCAGGCTCGCCAAGGATTTTGAGACGACCGTCGAAAGTGCGACTGCCTGGGTCCTCGTCGCGCACATCCGAACCATCACGCGACGGCTCGCAAGGCCTTGATCTCAATCACTTCGTTTCGAGTCCGACTCTTACAGAAGACCGCGCTCGATCACCACCCATAGGATCAGAAACTTCTTGCATCACAGGCGGCAACCACAGAAGAAGCTACCGGTCTCCCCCGCTATTCCGATCTGGCGATCGAAACCGCCTTGACGTTGGGCCTGGTATTCGGGCTGCGTCTCAAGATCATCGCCCGCGCGATGACCGGCCAGGGCACAGGCGATGCCTCGCAGGTGGCCCCGTTGCTCGACCAGATCAGTCGCCCGGTCGGACAGTTCACCGCCGACGGCACCTATGATGGAAAGCCGACCTACGACGCTGTCATCAACCACAGCGCCAGCGCTGTGATCGTTATTCCGCCGCGTGCTAACGCGGTCGAGCGCGCCGACACCGAACCTCCCGGCCAAAGGGATCTGCATATCACAGCAATCGGCAGAGACGGTCGAATGAAATGGCAGGCCACCACCGGCTATGGTAAGCGCGCGCTGGTCGAGATCGCCATCTGGCGATACAAGGCCCTCATCGGGCGGCGCCTGCGGACCCGGTCGTTTCATGCTCAGCAGACGGAAATCGCCATCGGCTGCACAGTCCTCAACCGCATGCTCGAATGCGCACGCCCGAAATCCGTCCGCCGTAATGGAGCCACCGCGTAGACAGCTCCATCAAACACTGGCATCCGTTCAAGTCCCGATCCACGCACCCACGCCAATCATCGGCCATCTACGGGCGAGTCAGCCTTGACGGGTCCGCACCAGCGGAAGGCTGAGCTGCAAGACGAAGCCGTGAACCTTCGATCAGGGCGCCGTGAAGCGCCCTAACTGCGTCATCCAAGCGCAATTCGTCCACTATGAAGATGATATCTACGTTGCGCATTAGCTGATGTACTCCCAGGACCTCTATGCAGGCATCCGCTAACGCTTGCGCAGCAGTGGCCGTTAGGCTCTGGAGATTGAGAGCGCTTCCGATGGCTGAGACAATGCCTACCTTTCTTGTGGCAACGTGAGCCGTTGGAAAGTTTTCCTTCAGCGCCTTGACAACGGGGGCGATTGCCTCTGGCGCCGCGGCGAGGTAATGCGCGATGGTATTTGCATTCGATGCCTTCGTAATCACGCGGACGTCATGACTTTTCAACGTCTTGAGAATGTCTGCATCATAGTCGTTCACACCCACCATATCCGGATCGAAGAACTCTAGGGCATGCACTCCCCTGAGTCCTGCGACGATTTCTGCTCGTGGTGTGTCAGAGACATAGTCGCGAGTGATGACGGTTCCATCGTTCTGAGGATCGAACGTATTCTTGACACGAAGAGGTATATTTGCATGGCGCAACTCCTTGGACGCGGCCGGATGAATCGCTTCCAGTTCGAGGTTAGACAGCTGATCGGCGACATCATAATTGGTGCGGCCGACAGCGCGGACCCGCTCGATGCCGGCAATCTTGGGGTCGGCTGTCGACAGATGGAACTCCTTGTGGATTATTGCCTCCTTGGCGCCTGTGAGCACGGCGATCCGAGCGAATGTGACCTCGGTGTAGCCGCGGCCATAGAGCCGCACTAGGCCACCAGGGCATCGGCTGTAGCCCGTGACGATCGGCAGCTGCTTGCCGAGATCGATCGCGGATAGCGCTGTCCCGATTCGCGCGTCAAGGCTCACTTCTGTTTCGTCGCGCCAGCCCGTCATGTCCACGAAGATCGCCTCCACGCCGAGTGTCCTGAGGAGCAGAACCGTATTGTGAGCACTGTGGGCTTCGCCCTGCGCGGCCAGAATCTCGCGCACGGTATTCAAGGACTCTTCGATCCTGAAGTGGCCATATGAGCAAAGCCGCTGTAGATTCAACAGGCAGCCCCGCACTCCTTCAATGCGGTCGCTCACAAACTCATCGGCTACGCGCCTTTCTGACGAGCCGCCGAAGATTTCCGCATTAAGCCTCCTCATCTCCCGATGGGCCTCCGCGATCGCTTCGACCCAAGCCGATCTTGAACTGGCTCGCGCGAAGAGTGCATAGACGCCGGGCCTGCCGGTCTTCTTGTGTTCGAGAAGCCGGTCCGTTATCCCACTGTAAGCGGATACGACGAATAAGCGGTTGTACAGCGCGCTCCCCTTGCGTCCCCCAACCAAGACGTTCTCGAGTACGGCAACGGCGTTGGAGATCGATGTGCCTCCGATCTTCTCCACGGTGTGGACGCCAAGTTCGCAATTCGGCAAGAGAATCACCTCC
The DNA here is from genome assembly GCF_042682105.1 of Mesorhizobium calcicola. NCBI lineage: Bacteria > Pseudomonadati > Pseudomonadota > Alphaproteobacteria > Hyphomicrobiales > Phyllobacteriaceae > Mesorhizobium > Mesorhizobium calcicola. The sequence continues at coordinate 210,592 of NZ_JBHUGY010000003.1, read as the reverse complement.
AAATTCCTTTCAGCAACGTAGCTTGGCCGGTTAACCGTCCGCGGCACCAGCGGCCATCCATGGGTTTTATTTCGCGCTCAGCCGTTTTGGATGGGCGCTGACACCCATACATTCTTCCCCTTTTCGCGTTGCCAGCAGCAATACCGTACGCGAGCCATCTGGAGATCGTTCGAAATTGCGCGCGTCTCGTACTTTTCAGGTCTGTGGCTGTGCTTGCTACGAGGCCCGCCTGAGTGATGAGCGACGGCGGAGAGACGAAATAGCCGAATACTTCGCTACCGATGCTTATTGAGGTTCCCTGGTGGCCACATCAAATCGCCTCGGAGTCTAGACGATAGGCGCCAGTCTCATCATGCACCTCGCGCCCAGCTAGTGGAGGTACAAAGACGCAGGCCGACACCAATTCGGTCTCGGCACACAGCAGGTTAGCATCATGCTTGTCGAGCGCGTAAATGATGCCCGGTCGCACGACATGGACCGGATCCGCCTGGAGATCCTCGATGGAACTCGTTCCTGAGATACAGTAGACCGCCTCAAGGTGGTTCCGATAATGCATCTTGAGGCGGGCGCCCGGCTGGATTGTGGTGATATGGAAGGAGTAGCCCATCCCATCGTTCTTGAGGAGCAACCGCACGCTTTCCCAGCTCGGCGTCTGGACCCGCCGGGCTGTCAGTTTCTCCTCATTGAAATCCCTGACGATCATGATTTGCCCCTTACGCTGCCGTTTTCACTGTGCCGCCGATTACGCTATCGATAGCGTCCTCGAGGATGTCGAGGCCTTGGTTAAGCCGATCCTCCTCAATGACAAGAGGTGGCAGACACTTTACGACCTCGTCTTTGGGACCAGAGGTCTCGACAATGAGGCCCCTCTGGAAGGCGGTACTAATGACCTGCCCCGCAACTTCGCCAGACTTGAGATCGATGCCTTGCATCATACCACGACCCTTAATTGACACTCGGCTTGGGTCGTACTTCTGCGCGATCTGCTCAAGGCGGCTTTTCAGCAGGTTGCCTTTCTTCCTGACAGACGCGGCCAAGCTGTCTGTCCGCCAGAAGTGCTCTAGGGCTGCCCGGGCGGTGACGAAAGCATGGCAATTACCGCGGAACGTCCCGTTGTGCTCTCCCGGTTCCCACTTGTCGAGTTTTCGATCAATTAGGACGAGGGCCAAAGGCAAGCCGTAGCCCGATATCGATTTCGCCATCGTGACGATGTCCGGACGAAGCCCCGATTTTTCGAAGCTGAAGAATCCATCGGTCCGGCCGACACCCGCCTGAATGTCATCGACGATCAGCAGAGCTCCGTGCCTGCGCGCAATGGCCGCCACCTTTTGCAGCCACTCTGTGCCGGCGACGTTCAGGCCGCCTTCGCCCTGAACTGTCTCGACAATCACCGCCGCCGGGGCGTCCACGCCGCTGGAGGGATCCGAGAGCAGGCGATCAAGGTAGTCGGCGGTGTCTACACTGGATCCAAGATAGCCATCATAGGGTAGCCGTGTGACGCCGCCGAGCAGCTGGCCGGCGGCTGCGCGGTGGTAACGATTGCCGGTGCATGAGAGAGCGCCGAGGCTCACGCCATGAAAGCCGTTGGTGAAAGCTATGATGTTGGAGCGCCCAGTGATTTTGCGGGCTAGCTTGAGGGCAGCCTCGACCGCGTTGGCGCCGGTCGGACCCGGAAACTGTACGACGTAGTCTAGTTGTCGCGGCCTAAGGATCGTCTCATGGAATTCTCGCAGAAAAGACTCCTTGGCTTCGTTATAGAGATCGAGGCCATGCGTGATGCCGTCACTCGCAATGTAATCTGCGAGCGCGGACTTCAGCTCCGGGGGATTGTGCCCATAATTTAAACTCGAGCAGCCCATGAGAAAGTCGAGATAGGCTGTCCCATCGCGCGCAAACAGCTGGGCCCCTCGTGCCGTCGCGAAAACGACGGGAAAACTGCGGGCGTAGCTGCGAACTTCTGACTCGAGATGGTTGAAGATCGCAAATTCCTCCTCGCGATCCGGCGCACTTTGGTCAGTCATCGTTGCCTCCTTATCTAAGTTGGGTAGGGGCGGATCGGCGGGGATGCCTGCAGGGCTGATGGAGCGTACAATGGGGCCGATAGCTATCGTATGCTCGCTCTCCTGCTGTCCTTAAAATGGATGTCTCGGTCGAAGCACAGAGCCTGCCGGATTGGCGCGCGTAGATTCCGCGCCACACCTGCGAAGAACGACATGGACGCCCGGTTGCTGAGCGTGACCGTGGCCTTGATGTGCGTCACGCTCTCGCAACATGGCCTGTTCAGGGCTGAGATGATCAGGCCCTTGCCCACCCCTGCGTTACGGATCTCAGGATGCACGGCAATCTGCCAAATAAAGAGCGTCGAGGGCTCGCTCGGCCGTCGATAAGCCGACATCCACCCAACCACCGCCCCAGCATGCTCAGCGAGCACGCAGGTGTCGGCGAAATCAGTGCAGAGCAGGAGCTCGCAGTACAGGGAGTTGCGGTCCAGTGGCGGGCACTTCGCGATGAGTTCCCACACCTCCGCTGCATGAATCTCGGTCGGTCTTTGGAAACTCACTCGCTGGACGTTGCGTGGCATCGAGAAGCGCTGGCTATCACTAACCATTGGAACCCTCCAGGCGAACACGAGTGCCGCCTCGCGTCGCGTTTCACGAAGAGGACTTGTCAAAAGTCATGCCGATTGCGCCGAGGGTGCCGTAGAAATATTTTCTGAGTTTTGTTCAATGACTTGACCCGGAGTACGGCCGGCAACCAGGGCGAAACAATGTGTCGCGGGTCCGACAAACTCGACAGCAGTTGGACGTTGGTGCGCGGATCATTAATCGCATTGGCGTAGGCGGGCGGGAAGCTCACTAATCGGTCTGTCGCAGCCATGCCTTTCAAACACAATGCCCCCCGCCGCCATCACATCGGCAAGATGAAGTTCAGGGTGACGAACTGGCAAGAGTATGAGGCGGGGCTCTGCCGACGCGGTAGCTTGACCCTGTGGCTGACGCCGGAAGCCCTTGTGTCGTGGCAAGCGCCAAGGGACCATGAGGAATTGTGTGGCAGCTATGCCGCCGCCCGATTGCCGGAGTTTCGGTGATTATCGTTTGCCATGCCCGGATACCACCTTTCGAAGGTCGCCCGCAAAGAGCCGTCGAGGGTCTGCGTTCGGGTTTGCAACAGGAGATGCGCGCCTGTCCGGCTCCATTGCATCTGCTGTTTCTTGGCGAAACGCTTGCTGACGACGGCGTTGACGGTCGCCTCGACGAAGGCGGAGGATATCCGCTCTCCGGACCGGTAGCGTTCGCCGTAGTTGATCAGGCTGGCGTGGTTTGATCCGATATACGACCGGAACTCGCCGATCGCCGTCAGGAGCTTTCTCATGTTGGGATAGTCGGTTTCCGTGGCATCGGCATCGTCGAGCAACCAATCGATCTCCTCGCGAGCCCGGTGCGTGTTGCCGTGCCACAGATACCATTTGATCCGGGATAGCATGTCCGGTCCCGGTAGGGACGATGGTTGCCCATCGCCCCCCGGCCAGATCCGTACGTGCGGCACTACCGCATACGGCTCCTATCGGATGTTGTGACGGTGAACCGAGCATCTGGATGCGGATGCACCAGCCGACATGGTGGCAGGTATTTGCGAAGCAGCCTTTGGAAACGATCCCAAGACAGCCGGTTTCGTTGGCTTCGACGCATCAAAGCGTGTCGCCAAGCGCGACCAACTTCCCAGCGGAACCCTCCCAATCTTCGTAGATTGTCTGGCACCGCATGGTAGTTCAAATACCCCTGTAACACTTGCCGTAGCCACCGACCTACTACTGCCACCGGTTCATGGCGTCGTCGCATTAGCGTTTCCCGAATGGCCGCCAGCGTCGTGCGCATGCGCTTCTTGATCGTCAGACGGACAATCTTGAAGCCCCCATCATTGCGCCGCCTGCCACAGCAATGCGTGAATCCCAGAAAGTCGAAAGTCGTTGGCTTGCGGATACCACGTTCCCGGCATTGTCGCGCAGCATACCGCCCAAAGCGTATTAGCCGCGTCTTTTCCGGGTGTAGTTGCAAGCCGAACTGAGCGAGACGCTCCCGCAATGCTTGCAGGAAGCGCTGCGCCTCTCCTTCGTACTGGAACCCAATCACGCTGTCGTCGGCATAACGTACAATGATCACGTCGCCTTTAGCATCTCGAGTACGCCATTGCTGGACCCATAAATCCAATGCGTAATGCAGGTAGATGTTCGATAGCACGGGGCTAATTACAGAGCCTTGAGGAGTTCCTCGCGTTGATGCCACGCGGCGGCCATCCTCAATCGTGCCCGCTTTCAACCATTTGTGGATCAGACGAATCAGCTTGCGGTCACCAACTCGATGCGACAGGAAACGAACCATCCACTCGTGATCGATTTCATCGTAAAACGAGCGAATATCCGCGTCCAGTATCCAGTTGATCTTCCGTTTGTCGATCCCAACCCACAAGGCGTCCAGCGCGTCATGCTGTCCCCTTCCTTGTCGGAACCCATATGAGAAGCCGAGGAAGTCTTGCTCATAGATCGCGTTCAGAACCGTGGTGACGGCCATCTGCACGACTTTTTCTTCCAGCGCTGCAATGCCGAGGGGACGGAGTCTTCCGTCATTCTTCGGAATGTAGACCCGTCGGGACGGTTGTGCACGATATGCACTGGATTGAATCTCCCGATGTAATTCGTGCACACGCCAGTCGAGCATCTTCTCATAGTCGTACCACGTCACGCCGTCCACACCGCTCGCCGCCTGCTTGCGAAGCGCATGGAAGCTCTCCACCAATAGCGTCGGGGTAATGTGGTGCATCAGCGTCGTGAAACGCAACTTCGGGTCCCGTTTGGCGGCTTCCCGTACGCCCTCGATACCCATCGAAGCGTGTTTGATCCGGCTCTGCGTCCGGCACGCTGGAGTTTCGAAGACGTTCCCTCCGATTACACCCCTTCCCTCCATCGCCTCCGCAGGATCATCTCCCTTGTTCGGCAACTTCTGCGGTACTATGGGTGTATCCGACTTCTCATCAGCGTCGATGACTGGCTTGTGGTCAGCGACCTTCCCAGTCCCGTCCAGTCCATTTGCACTGGACACTGATGAGATCTCGCTGCTTCCGTATGAAAGACTTCCCGGCATGCACAGGGTCTCCGACCGCGCGGGATCGGGGCATGGCTTGCGATTAACGCCATGCACCGTGTTGCCTTCCGCTTCGCTTAACAGCGTCGGCATCCCGAATTGATCATTTCGCGGCTCAATGGCCGGCCTGCCGGTTTCCCCTGTCAACGCTTCGACGCACACCTCGCGATGTGCCCCGCATGACTCGGGGTCAGAGTGATTCGCCACTTCTTCTCCGTATTGAACTTTCATCAACTATCTTTCATCGGCTTTGCAGCCGCACTAAGCGCTAATTTCCTGGCACCTTTTCGCGTTGAGGTCTCTGCCGCATGAAGTGTCCACTTAAAATAGGTGGACACCAAATATGAGTGACGATGATCAGAAACTGCCTGTGCGGCGTGTGGGGCGCGATGGGCGACGCCAGTACGATCCGGGATCAAAGGCGCGGCTTGTTGCGGCCTGCCTTGAGCCTGGTGTGTCGATATCAGGCCTCGCGCTTGCCCATGGGGTCAATGCCAACCTTCTGCGCAAATGGGTCAAGGATGCCAGGGAGGCTTACTCCTCGGCGGTATCTGGCAGCTCGGCGTTTATCCCAGTCATCGCAGCAGACTGTAGCCTGCCTGTCGGGACCTGCTCGCTGGATATGCCGGTCGCGTGTAGTGAAGAACAAGCGCCGAGTCCGGCCGATGCTCGGCTTCAAATCGACGGCCACCGCCTCCGCCATCCTTTCCGGCATCGAAATGATTCACATGATGCGCAAGCGACAGGCGAGGTATGCCTTTAATCCGTATCCGTCCCTGGCCGAGCAGTTCGAAATCCTCGCCGCCTGATTGACCTCGCATCAGGCCTCTCTGTGCCCTCTATTCACCCGTTGCAACAAAACCGCCCTTTCTTCGTGTCCATTGCGCCGGTTGTCGGCGACCCGCAAGCCGGGGTATGCCCGCCAAGGGTTATGCTTATGTTTGGACGGATACTGCCTGTTTTCCTGACGCTGGCCTTACTGTTGGGCAGCGGCTGCGCGCACAGCGATGATGGTACGGTGATTATTCCGAGATCGCTTGATGCCAGGCGATTCTTTGACAAGGAGCCGCTACGCCTGCGGCAGCAACAGATCGAGACCAGCGTGTTTCCGGTTGCGCCACAGGAGCCGGGACGGCTCAAACCGCGCCGTACGGCAAGTCTCAAGACATCAAACAGAGGGGCATCGCCGGCCGCAAGCCCTCCGCTCTCCTCTTCCGAGCCCCACAAGCCACTTGTCTGCAAGAACATCAGCGAGCCCGGCAAGCGGTACCGTGTGGTTTGCGAATAGGACACTTGGTTTGGCCAGCATTCTACCCCTGCGGTGCCTTCCTGATCAGGTTGTCCAGAGCGACGTCTCCCTTCTTTCCCATGATCCAGTCATTCTATCATTTCCAGCTTCACGAAACGGAACGAGTTTTGCCGGCGGCTTCCGCGAAGCGCTTGGCTACCGATCAGAACAGTCTTTGAAAGAAAAGGCCGCGCTCGGCAGCGATCACAACCGCATGGGCCAAGCTTTTGGCACCCAGCTTGGCCCGTGCCAGATCAAGATGAAATCGGACCGTGCGAGGGGATAGCGACAGTATCTCTGCGGTCCGTTTGACCTTCTCTCCCCTCGCGTACCATTTCAGGCACTCGATCTCTCTATCGGAGCAGACCGTCCGATGGAGTCGCCTTCCTTGGATTCGACCGATAGCATTGTGAAATTCGCCGGCGAGATGCTGGAGGTCGCGAACCTCGGATTTGAGGAACGCCTGCCACGCCGCTGCGTTCTCGTTGCTCGTCACGCTCAGAATGCCGCGGCCGCCGTCGACACCCCTAACCGGGAACGTGACGCCATGCTTCCCGACACCATGTTGCCTCGCTTCACCAAAGAACGTGCGCACGGCCTTGTCCGATAGGTCGATCTCCTTCCAATCAACCAATGTCACAGCACGCAGCCCGTAGCGAAGCACGGGATCGATGTCGAAAAAATCCTTCTCGATGTAGCGTTTCACCCACTCAGGCGAATAGGTGGTCACACAGAACGGCTTACTCGGTTCCTCGTAAACCGGCCTGACGGTAAGAAAGGCCGCCGTCTCAAGGCCGTAACTCTCGACAATTGTGTTCAGAAGGTCCGCTGCGTCCGCAGGAGAGGCAACTGCGCGAATACCCTCCGTCATGTCGTGAAAATTTGAGTCAAATTGCGCCATATCCAGCTTGCCTTCTTGCTATCGACGTGCCTCTCCAAGCCAGTCGCGCGGCTATCCAACTAGATGCCGTAATGGGCCGGCCTTCGCGAGCATAGCCAGGTTGGGTGGCTGTTCCTCTCATGATGTTTGGAGCCGATCGCTCGGACTCCGTTTCAACACCTTCATTCTGAGGGACAGCCACCCAACCTGGCTATGCTCGCGAAGGCCGGCCCATTACGGCATCTAGGTTGCTCCTCGCTGGATTCCAGCGTCTCACGACCTGTCAAAAGTGACAGGCAAAACCGCCAGTATACATAGGTTGCAACCCGCATTATTCCAGATTGGATGACCACAACCCGGCGTGGAGAAAACGCCTTGGATACGATTGTACTTTCGTCAAACGATGTGGCTCGGCAGACTAACTCCAGACGTGCCAACCGCCGTGCATCACATCAGCGTTCCGCAACGGACGACCACGAAATTTGCCGTCTCTGCTCGGAGCTAGAACAATTAGACGCTGACCGGGAAGCTCTATTTGCTTTCTTCCCTCCGCCTGCGCCGGGCAACCCTGCGCAGAGCAGGCAGTTTTTCACAAAGCTGAACTCGATTACGGCTCGCTATTTAGCGCTCGAACAGCGGCTTCGAGAGGCGCGCAGCGACATCAGGCAAGGCCGCCCACGAAGCCGCTGAGTTCGTCCAGCGGATGCCGCTGCGACCGCCGCGGCATAGCGCGCATTCAGAGTATCGATTGCCTGATGGCCCCGCGTCAGCTCGATACCGAGGCCCTACCCGGCCCATCGGGCGCGGATCCGGATACGAGCACCCTCCTCCCCTCGCGGGATATGAGTGAGAGACACTTGCACAGCGATTTGCAAGATAGTTTACTGACTCAATGAATCTGAAGAGGGGTGGCCCATGGGGAGCCGGCAATCAACTTTTGCTTCGTGCACCTATCGCGGCGTCGACGGCTGCGACCTGGGCCAGACCGCGACGCTGGGAAAGCAGGCGTGGCCTTGTGGCGTTGTCGCCATGGCATAGCTCGTAACCGCCACCTTGAAAAAATGGCTTGTCTGCTTGCCGGTCCGGAAAGACGCAGCTGTCATCGTCGCGCGTTGCGCGACCGGCGAAATGGCCGACGTCGCAGGCCAAATGCTGAAAGCCGGTATAGGCGTCACCCTCCCCGACGATCCCGATCGTCGCATCCGCCTCTACGCCCAGATCGAGCATCAGGCTCGCATAACCCATCGCGGCATTTGGGCCAGCACCTTCCAGATGCTTGGCTCCACCGGAAATCCTCACCTGCAAACCCATGACCCACGAGCACGACATGCGTTCTTTTCGTCACATCCTCCACCTCGTCGCATCCGCGGCCTTGCTCGCCGGTTGCGCCGAGCGAGTGCCGGATGCTTCACATTCGGCCGGCCCCGCTTCGGTTACGGACTCCTATTGGAAACCGGATCGCGTCAGTCGCAGCCGGCAAGAATATGCGCCCGACTGGGGCCGCTTCCCGCCGGTCATTACCCAGCGAACCGGCTACCCGACCGAAGCTCAGGCGAACAACGCCTTGCGCCGCTCGCATTGGAGTTCCGTGCCTGTGCGCACGCTCATCACCGAGGAAGGTATCAAGACGATCTCCGTCCCTGCGGAAGCCCCGGACACGATCGCTGCAGGCGTTCGTGTCTTTGCGTGCCGGCCCGGAGCGCTCAACGGCTATACCGGCCGCGTGCAATACTACGACGGCCCCGTCGTCGCCTGCGCTTCCGACCTCCTGTCTGCCGACGGTCGCGTGCTCGCCCGAGTACCCCTCAATTTCTACTACTGGCAGAAGGCTTGGCGCGTCCAAGACCCGAGGCCGTCCTACAAATCCGTCCCGTGGGCCTATCAGGAACCCTCGCCACCCAAGAGCAAGGGCTGGTTCGGCAACCGTTACTAAGCGGCGGCCGTCACACTGCCGCGTGTCGGCTGGCCAGACGCGCACAGAAGCCGACGGCCAAACCAACGGCAAGGCGCCAGCGTCGCCAAGATTGTCCGCGGCGTATGAGAGGTACGCTTCGAGCGGCTTTACGACGCTCCGGATGTGTCGTCACGCAGCGTGCCGATTCACCACCACGTCTCTTTCGTGCAGATCCCAGTTCGAAGATGGCGACAGCCGTCTTCGGCGACTTCGAGCGTATTGCGTGTGGTCGCGCCAGCAGTCATGGCGACCTTCAGCACGGAGGCCGCATCGCTCACCTCCGGCCGAAATCATGCTTCCCGCACTTTTCTTTTAGGAAGAACAGGCCCGGCGAGCGACTATTTCAAAGGCACTCGCTATGCGAGATCGATCTGTCGTTCGGCCAAGCGTTTCGCAAGGCTCTAGCTAGTTCAATCTCTTTCCTGGCGAAATCAGCGTCAGTGCTCGGCATTGCTGACGGTCGCCCACGAAGATTCTTCTGGTATCGTGCGTTCAGCATTCTGGGGGAGCGAGCGGCAGGCCGCACAGCCTCCCAACATCGCCGCTACTTCACGGTCGAGGTCATCTATCGGTTAGGCTCTGCTCTTCTGCTGGGGCTCGTTTCGTACGAACACGTCCAGCACTTGCGCGATATTGATCCCTGACGGCGATCCGTTGCGCACCATACCCCTCGATACCGCCGAGCGCATGGCTCCAATGACGCAGCATGCCGCGACGAGCGCTGCCACGGCATCGCCGTCGGTCTCGGTCAATAGCTGCTCCGCCAGCGCCCTCGCTCCTCGCGGAATTTGATTGACATCTTCACCACCAAGCGACCACTGACGATTTTCTTCCGTCACGGCGACACCTCCCGGACTGTTCGATTTGACCATTGGCGGCCAAGCTGGCGGAGCGGATCTCCGATCGCCGCTGTCAGTACATGAGACAGCCCGATCGCAATCGCGATCGAGAACGTTGCCGTCGCTGGAGCGCCCAGGAATTGGCCAACGGACCAGTTGAACAGCGCCAGCACCGGCAGATGGATCAGATAGAGCGCATAAGAAATGTCTCCTAGGCGGCGCAGAATCCGCCCTGGCCAGTTCACAGAACCATTCCGCAAGGTCGCCCTTGTCACGATCCACCCGCACGTCAGCGCCAGTGCGGCAGTCGCCACGCCATGCGTCGCCGGCGGCAAGATCGCCAGCATGAAGGCCCCGACCGTCATCCAGAACGCCGTTTCCATGTTACCGATCGCCAGCAGGTTTTCCGCCAGCCATGGCCATGCGCTTGTGCCCATGGTTGCTCCGATCGCCAGCCCGACCGCGATTGCATCGATGCGGAACGTCCAAAGCGTCCCGCCCCATGGCCGCAGCGTGAACGTCCCGACCACGAGAACGAGTCTGGCTAGCGCGACGAGCGCCCGCCGCGGTAGCAAGAACATCAGGAGCGGAGCCAGTAGATAAAATTGCATTTCGGCGGCGATCGACCAGAATGGCCCAAACGCAAAGGCGTTCCCGCATCCTGTGGCGCCTCCGAAACAGGGCGCCCAATGCGCATTCGAGATGAAGGCGAATGCCGCCTTCGCGTCTGCAGGCTCAACGCCGCTTCCCGGGAGGATCAACCCGATTGAGAGGATGGCGCCGACGCACCAGGCCAGCGGCACGATCCGCATAGCACGCCTGACATAGAAGGCGAAGGCCGCCTCGAGCGCTCCCCGCTCGCGGCGCAGGCTTCGCAATGAGCGTTCCACCACCAGGCCGGAAATCACAAAGAACAGGTCGACCCCGACGCCCCATGCCGGCGCAAACAGCAGAGCCGCGGCCGTCCCGCCTTCTCCGAAGACCGGCCCGACATGCGACAGCACCACCAGCCCGATCGCAAGGCCTCGCAATTCATCCAGCCCCGATAGCCGGGCTTCTTGTCTCATCCGAATATCACGCTCGACAATCATCACAACATTGATTTAATCATAGGGTATAAAAGCGAGGCAAGGAATGCATGGACGCCTGACATTTATCGCAGTCGCGGCTGCCCTTAAATTGGCGCCCGACGCTTCGGCTCAGTCGCTCACGCATGATCCGAACGCCTGGCGCGCCGTCGCCTACGCCGATCTCGAGCTCCCGAACTCGGAGGCTGTGCCCTACGCCTCCCTATGGGCCGACCGACTGAAGAAGAACAACGACGCCTACGCGGCCAAAGGCGATACGCGCTTTGCGGTCGCCAACGCGCCGGCTTCCGAGAGTCACATCGTCGTTCGCAGCCCGACCAAAACCGTCGTCCTCTCGGTCCTGCACACGCTCACCGGCTGCTCGCCGATCCGCACCGATCCTGTCGGCAATGCCACGCTGAAACGATGCCCCATGCGCTTGGCGATCTACCAGAACGGCCGATCAACGGTCGCTGACGCTGGCTCCGGCTGTTTCATCGAATATGGCGCGCAACCGAACAACGTCCGCCCCGACCTCGCTCGGAATGGTGCGATGGGTGCATATGATGTTCAGGCCAAAAGCATTCGCGCCGGCATCGTATTCCAAGGTGAAATCGCCCCGGAATGCCAATTCCGGGTCCCTGTCCCGCAACCCTAGGGGAAGTCGCGATGCCCGGTGTGTTTCCGGCAACCTCGATACTCGGAAGGAGCGCAACCATGATCGACATGGAAAACCTGACCTTATTCAGTACACCAGCCTGCCACCGGCCATCGCCAGCGCCAGCGGATCAAGGCTTCCCTCACGACCCGCGATGCGCGGCCTTGACCGGGGCTCCTGGCGGCGGCCACGGCGGTGTCAGGAGGTTTACCATGTCCACGCTTGCCGCCCTCGCGATTATCCCCATGTCTGCCATCTCCGCACACGCATGGGAGCCTCTAGGCTACCAGTCGCTCACGACCACAGACGCGCAGCCGGCCATACAGACCGCATGGTCCGATATCATCGCCTCGAATGCCGCCTATTGGCGTGACGAGCTGCACAGAACCATTCCGGCCGGGCAGATACCGCCACTCGATATCCTGTCAAAGCCCATCAAAGTCAGATCGCATACCTTCATCGTCTCGATCGCCTCGACCCGCGAATGCGAGACTGGCGCAAACAACGCCAGCTCTTCCATAGAGCCTGACCTATGCGAGGCGCGCATCATTGATCCAGACAGCGGCAAAATCGTTGCACGCGCGGAAGCCTGCTACGTCGATCTGTCCGATGACGATAGACCCCAGGCCAATCGTAACGATCGAACCGAAATCGACGTCCAAGCGAACGCCAAAGAGATCCATTTTCGTTCATTCGTCGGCGGCAAGGAGTGGTCTCGATGCACAACCAGCGCCAAGCTTCCATGAGGCGCATTCCTATGTATCGTCTCTATTCCAAACTCAGCAGCGTCCTTGCGGCCGGCCTTCTAGTCTGCAATTCGGTGACGGCAGCATATGCCGGCGCACAATATTGCGAGCGCACCGACTACTCCGCACAGGACATCACAGATGCCGTGAAGAATTCGTCCCTGCACGACGAGCTGAAAACCACATCGTGCAGCCTTGGTGGCCTCGGTCGCTTCGAATCCGGCGGCAACAAAGGCGTCTACAATGGCTCTTGCTGCACCGGCATTTTCCAGCTGAACAACACCAACATCAAAAACTACGCAGGCATGTCGCGTTCCGAGTTTGGCTGCCAATCCCTCCAGTTTCAGGTCGACACCTGGGCCAAGCTTACAAACGACGGCTATAACTCCGCGCCCGTCAAGCAGCTCATCCAGATGGGGACCTTCGACGGTCAGAAGGTCGATGGCTCATTTATTGCGGCTTGTATTCAATTGGGGACTGGCAATTGCCAGCAGATGGTTCGCTCAGGCCGCTGTAGCGGATTCTCCGATATCAACGGGACAACGATCTGCGATATGGCGAAGAACGCACGCTCCATGGCCGACGCCAGCTGCCAAGAAGGTGACACGGCCGCGTGCCTGGGGCCGGGGGATTTCAATACAGGAGGCGACACAAAACTCGCCTCTGCCGCTCCAGGCCCGACCGGCAACGATATCAATGTCGCCTCTGGTCAGGTGTAACCCCATCTTCCCGTTGAAGGCCACGCCGTCGGCCCGCCGCCTTCAATGGGAGAGATTTCGCGACGAGAGCTTTCCAAATCCCCGTTTCAGATGGCTCGCCAGCTCCTGGCGCACATCATCAGGCCATTGCTCCATCACAACGCAGTTCACTTCGGCCGCAACCAGCGACCAGTACAGCAGATCCGCGTATCGTCCTTCGAACAGAGCCGCCACGATGAACTGTCCGATCACCAACGTGATCGCCTCGGGCTTGCCTTTCTTCCGCAGAAATTCCGAAACCTCTTCCACCCATGGTTTCGGGTGGCAATCGACGAACGCTGCCGCCTCCCTATAAAGCGCGTCGTCTCCTGCGACTTGCCAGATATTCGCTTGCATCGTGGACCCTTCAGCAAAATAATGCCATTGCATCGACGCTGGCGGATTTCCTGAAGCGAGTCAAAGAAATATAAAATATATTTTCTGCCTATCGTAGCAAATGAATCTACGCTGGTAGTTTAGCAGCTTCTACTTTTCTTGTATGCTACTGGCTTGTCCTGCGTCCCTTTTTGGCCGGAGGCAGCCGCTTCTTCTCGGAGGTTGCCCCAGCGGGGCTGACTGCCTCTTTCAAAGAAGGTACACCACTGAACTCCGTCATCGAGCGCTTCACAGCACGCGTGGCCTCGATATGCCGGGCAATCTCGTTGAAGTTGAAGCCGAACGTCTCGATGTCCCGCTTCACGCTGTCGTCGTCACCAGTCCGACCAACGAGCGTCCACACCGGCACCTTCAGATGCCGTGCCAGCCGCTCCAGGGTGACGAATGTCGGGTTCCCCTTCCCCGTCCGCAACTGGTAGAGCGTGCCGCGCGATAGCCCCGTAGCGTCGGCAAAACTCGCATAGTCCGGGTACTCGTTCTCGATTTGGCGAAGTCGCAGCGCGAGCAGGATCGAAAGCCAACCATCGCTGTCTTCTGTCTTGTTTTTAAATATCGGCACGGTTGCACTCCTGCTTATCGGTCGGAATATGACGGCCATTTTTTGTAAAATGTCTAGTGCTCAGGCTGTTAGCCGAAACGATGACTCATTGGCCTATTAAAGTGTCGCGCATCGTCCCCATACTCCCGCAAAGTGACGGCGTATAGCTTTTGGCCGCCGCTAAAATCATTCCAAACACGATAGCATTTCGATCTGCATGCCCCTGTTGAAAATGAATAATTAAATGATCATCCGGGACAACCCTGTTCTCTGGCCCCGCGGCAGGCAGGCCCTGCAATTGTTGCCCCATACCATTTTGAATGACCTGGTTCAGGTCGACCATAAGCGAAACCTCGACGCCGCTGTTTTCAAGAGCGTGGATGATTTCCCGGCTATGTAACGATATCAGGCGGCTGCGCAGCTCACGATTCGCCATTTGCCGACTACGCTTAAAACGGACCGCAAGGCTTGGCCCCGCGGAGTCGGCGAGGGATCCAATCTCTCTCCCTGTTCGAACTGGAAAAGGCGACAGGTAATCCGCCGCAGTCTGAAGCCGGTACCGCCAAAAGCGGCGCCATGCCGCCCGCCGTCGAAGGACGCTTGACCCACGAGGGGCCATCCTATCTCCATTGATCATTATAATGACGACCGATCTGTGATATTATAATGATCAACATCGAAATAGTAGGTTCTCTCTCATGTTCATGAGGTTCGCGTTCGCAATTTTCGCCGGCGGCGTGCTCGCTTTCTTCGCTCTGCCCGATCAGGAAGCCGGCCTTCGCATGCTCAGCTTTTCCACTGCTTTCTTGATCCTGTCCCTCGCCGCCGTCTGTGTCATCGCGTTTCTGACGCGCAAACTCGGACGTTATCGTCTTCCCTCCTCGTTACAGCTGTCGCGCTGTGATGACGATCTTCCTTTACATGACGCTGCAAAGCCCGATCGCTCCCCTTGGTCGACATCCGGCGTCAACCCCAAGGATCCGAACCTCATCTGGCAGTACCGCCTCAACGATCGGCGCCTTGGCCGCTTCAAACTCTAACAGTCCCAACGCGCCAGCAACCGCTCAATCATGCGCACAGACCGTCCGCCTGTTTCATCAGGTCTGCGATCTGCCTGATACGGTAACGCAAATGATTAGACGCCTTTGCGCAAGGCGACGTCCCGAGTTCCAATGGCCTCAGCAGAATGTACAGTATGATCCAACGCGCCGGGGACCGGTTATCGATTTGCAGGCGGATTTGCAGGCGGATTCGAAGACTGACCAGCCTGGTTAGATGCGTTTCGGATATCGCGGAGGATGATGGCATTCGGATCGGGCACGTCGGCAAACTGCCACAGGCCAAGGTGCTGCTTTTTAGCGACCTCCTGCGCGACGATATAGGGAGCATGGACCGGAGCGCCGTTCGGAGTGACAGCCGCGAACGCCCAGCCGGTCGAGATCAGCGCCGTGCCGAGATCGATGCGAGAACCGGCCGCGGATCCTGAAGTAGGCTGCGCGACGCAAACGACGAAGCGCGTTTTGGTCGCGGCCTGCCAGGCGGCCGTGTAGCATTGAGGTTTGAGATCCCGAATGAGAGAGACGAGCATTGCAAGGCTTGCCTCCCCGCAATCGACATGCCCCCCTGCCCTATTTGTGAAATACGTGCCTCGCTGTCGCGCTGCATTTAATAATGAGACTCCTCGGCGTAATGATATCAAGGGCTTAGTCTTGTACTTAAAATGAGAATTTGCAGTTAATTTGAGATTCGCACTTGGCTCGCTGCAGTTAATGTGAGATTCAGACTGCCTAACGTTTAGCTTGAATTGTTCGCGGGCAGCATGAACGACGATACCGATGATAGCCGCGAGCGCTCGCGCTGGAATGAGGCGTGCCGGCGCGAAGAGGCTATTCGCAAGCTCGTGGAGCGCTATCCAAAAAGCCTGAACGGTCAGGCCGTAGCGGATCTGGCATGGGAACTGGACCTCAGCCGGGCCACCCTCTACCGGATGATCAAGCTGTTTCGAGCAGGTGGCACTGTAAGTTCACTGATGGACCGAAAGCGCGGTCGGCGCCAGGGACATCGTGCCCTCGACAAAGATCGAGAAGCCCTCGTGCGTCGGACGATTGAAGGCTTTTATCTCAAACCGACACGCCCATCCTTCGCTCGGTTGGTTCGCGAGGTCCAAATCGACTGCACCGCGGCGGGCCTCGCTCCCCCAAATTGGCGCACCATCAAATCCCGCGTTGAAGAGATCGATCTTCAGGTGAGGGGACGTAAGCGCGGCGAGAGCGAGGTCGTAAAAGCAACAACGGCCACGCCGGGAACTCTTTCGGCGTCGCGGCCGCTTGAGCTCGTTCAAGTCGATCATACCAAAGTCGACGTATTCGTTGTCGACGAAGACACGCGTCAGCCGCTCGGACGGCCCTGGCTGACACTGGCATTGGACATCTTTTCTCGGATGGTGACGGGCCTCTATCTTACCATGGAGGCGCCCTCGCGATTATCGACAAGCCTATGCATACTGCACTCCGTATTCGACAAGACCACGTGGCTGCAGGAGAGGGGCATCCATGAAGCGTGGCCTGTGGCCGGACTGCCAGGAACGATACATGTCGACAACGGCTCTGACTTTCGAAGTCATGCATTCGAACGCGCTTGCCGGGACAATGGCATAAAGATCGATTGGCGGCCGCCGGGGACTCCCCATTTCGGCGGCCACATCGAACGATTGATTGGCACGCAGATGGGCGCGGTTCACCTGCTGCCGGGATCGACCTCCAGCAACATCGAGGAACGGCGCGAGTATGATGCCAAACGCCATGCTGCACTGACACTCCGAGAGCTTGAGCGCTACCTCGCACTCGAGATCGTCGGGCAGTACCATCATGCTATCCATGGCGCACTCCGTCGACCACCGATTGCGGTCTGGCGCCAGCACGAGAGTGAGTTGGTGTTGCGCCTGCCGAACGATCGAATGCAATTCTGGATCTCCTTCCTGCCGGAGGCGGAGAGAACGTTGCGCCCGACCGGCATCCATCTTTTCAACATTCGCTACTGGTCGCCCGCTCTATCCGGCGACATTGGACGGGCCAAAGCCCGCCTGATTGTGAAATACGACCCCCGCGATCTGTCGCGCGTTTTTGTTAAACGTCACTCAGGCAGCTTTGTAGAGGCGCGCTATGCCGATGTGACGCTCGCGCCGATTACATTGTGGGAGGCGCAGGCAGCCCGGCGCAAACTCAACGCCCAGGGCAAACGCGAAATCGACATGCACGTCCTTATTCGTACAGCGCTTTCGCAGCGAGAACTTATCCAGCAAGCGAAACATAAGACACGAGGGCGTCAGCAGCTTCCGAAATCGAATGTGGATGACGACGAACTGGGCTCGCTTCGCGGTGTCGATTCGAGCAAACCTGTTCCCTCCGTCGAAGATCTGGATTGAGCCCCTTGACCACGGATAACATCCATCTGACGCAAGCGGCCAAAGACCTCCTCAGCGAGCCCGACGTTCTGCGCGTTCGCGCAATCCAGGCCCGCCGCTGGATTTTTTATCCGCGCGCCAAGCAGGCGCTCGATCGTCTCAACCTACTGGTCGATCATCCTCGCGGCACTCGCATGCCTTCGGTGGCCATCTACGGCGACAGTGGCATGGGCAAGACGATGATCCTGGAGAAATTCTGTGATAATAATCCCTCATGCTTTGATCCGACGACCGGCGTTCAGGCTATACCGGTGCTGGCAATCGAGATGACCGGGAAGCCAGGTGAGCGCCGTTTATATGCCGAGATTCTGGCTGCGCTGGGCGCACCACAGGCACCCCGCGCCGACATCGTGCATATGGAGCAAGCGGCGTTGCGACTTCTGAAAACCGTCGGCGTCCAGGTCCTCGTGATCGATGAAATACATAACATTCTCGCCGGCTCGTACCGCGAACAGCGGGTCGTGCTGAACACGCTACGATTTCTCAGCAATCGGCTTCAGATCTCCCTGGTTTGCTTCGGCGTCATCGAAGCCCGCGAGGCGATAAGCGGCGACGTACAGCTTGCTCGCCGGTTCGGCGAGTTGACCTTGAATAGGTGGGCGGCCAACGAACAGTTCGAAGCGCTGGTCTCGTCCATTTTGCGGAATTTGCCGCTTCGCCGACCGACGGTGCTCACGCCGAAATCTCTGCGCCGAATTCTGCAGATCAGCGGCGGCATCACTGCAAATATTTTCCACGCGATCACGAGCCTGGCGGCCGATTCGATTGAGAGCGGCACAGAGCACATCACGGATGAAGCGGTGGAAAGTTGGTGCCCGCCAGTTAGCGCAGAAACAGCTTACGCATGATCCGAGACCTCGGCGACACGAAGCCGCTTCCTGTCATTCTCAAACCTGTCCCGGATGAGCTCCTGTCGTCATGGATCACGCGCCATGCCGATTTCTACGGCGTCTCACCGCTGATAATGTTTCGCCATGCCATTCCGGAGGCAACGTCATTGCGGCAATCCGATACAAAGCTGGGGCCAACCGCCGCCGGCCACATTGCGAGGCTGTTTCGAACCCAATCTACGGCAATCCTGGCAATGACCACGTCTGGATTCCCAAAATCGGCGGCGCGGCTCGTAGCGCCATGCGCCATTCAACGCTGCACCGCCTGTGCCGAGCAAAACAGGTGGCAAGGCGCGGCAACTGCGGTACAGCGAAGCTGGATCGAGGGTTGGCGGATAACCTGTCCCGTTTGCAGACAACGGCAGCATGACAAGAGGGAGGGAATATCTGCTCTGGTAAGCCCGTCATCGCCGTTCGAGGATCTTTGGGAAGATGCCCTCCACGGCGAGCGGCTCATCGGTCAGTCGCTGAGGGAAGCATCTGCCGGTCGGATATCGCCAATCGATATCGCCCGATTGCTGCTCATCAGGCGGTGCCCAAAGCCCTTTCGCCATGATGCATTGATAGACCACTCCACCATCCTTGGTGCCGTCGTTCAAGGTTTTGATGAGCTTGTAGCGGAACAGGGACTTCCTAGACCTACGATTGCAAGACCCATCTTGCCGATCGCACTCCGCATAGCACTGCTCGCTGGCATCTCAATCGTCCACCGGGAAGGTCCGGCGCTAGTGTCCGAACTCAAGCGCCAAACGCTTGGCGCCCATTATACGCGGTTCGCTGCAATCGGCGCCGGCAGCTCGAGAACCTCGCAGCCACTGCAGCTGAATTGAGACTCAAGCGCATCGATTCTCATCATTAAGCGCAATTTTCTGCAGAAGTTGCCGCAATCTCACATTTAACTGCAGTACGACAGCCAGTCAGAAGACCGTCGATCACCCGACCAGCTGTTTGACCGGGAGTTGGATCATCTGCCGCCGGAGGCACGCTGGCGCGAGTGGATGCACCGCGTCGAAGCGACGATCTTCGCAGCCAGCGAGCCGATCGGTCGCGAGGCGCTGGCGCGCGTCGTCGGCAAAGGCTGCAGCATCGATCTCCTCATCGACGACATTCGCGAAGAGCTGCGCGGCCGGCCCTATGACCTCGTCGCCGTCGCCGGCGGTTGGAAACATTTGACCCGGCCGGTCTATGCCGACGCCATCCGCGCCGCTGTAGGCAGCAATGAAAAGGCGTCCGACCTGTCGCAGCCCGAAGTGTTGGTGCTGATGTGCATCGCCTATTTCCAGCCGATCACGCGTGCCGAGCTGTCGTCGTTTTTTGGGAAAGAGATTTCCCGCGACCTGATGGGCCATCTGCGCGGTGCCGGCCTGATCGCGTCCGGTCCGCGTAGCCCGACGCCGGGCGCGCCCTATACTTACGTCACGACAAAAAATTTCCTGCTGGAGTTCGGGCTCGACACGCTGCGCGACCTGCCGGATTTCGAGGCGCTGGAGGACGCCGGGTTGCTGTCGAAGGAAAAACTGCTGGCCGGGGATATACCGGCGGGGCTGGTCGAGGGGGAGGCCGATTAGCGCTGTTCGTGAATCCCCATACGATATCTGATGGAGCAGCGATAGCTACAGCCAGACCAGACCGAGCGACTTGTCTCGTTCAGCCGCGTTCCACACTAATACTGGGGACAGTTGCAACGACCCTCTTTTGAGGGGCGACGTCAACGTTTTCTCGCCGGTTCGAGCGCGCGGGCTCAAGCAGCAGAGTCATTCGGGTCGTGAGCAATATCTGCCGACTCCCCAACCGCGTAGGCGAGCGCAATCGAAAGTAGTCTCGTGAGGGGGCTTGTCACGTTATCTGAGATAGATCGGATTAAGGCCGCTGCTGCAGAATTCAGGCGAGCGTTCCGGTCATGGTCTTCCACGCCGCCATGGCCTGGAGGCGGTGGAGGTGAATGGCAGCTGCCGAGCGTTTGATGCGAGGTGGGACGAAGAGATTTCTGAGGGCAGAGAAGATCGAGACGAAACGTTGCAGCGATCCCGGTGATCGGAACCCCTGCATCATGCGCTCCCGCTTTCGCAACGGCACATGCGAATTCTCGGCGCGGATGTTCGACGTTCGGCATGATCTGGCGGCGTGCGGCGCCGTAGGAACGCAGCTTGTCGGTGACCATCCGCTTCGGCGTGAGACCCTGCTTTCTGAGGAGCCGGATCAGCAATCGCTTTGCCGCCTTGGTGTTGCGCCGGTTCTGGACGATCTCATCAATTACACAGCCGTCCTGATCGACCGCCCGCCACAACCAGTGCTGTCTGCCGGCGATGGTGATGACCAGGCGAGTGGCGCGGGGGAGTTGCACCCCCGCGCTCTCTCAGAACCGGACGTGATACTCTCGCATCATCCGGCTCCCATTGTCCGGCCGTATCCATGCAGCAGAGGCCAATGGGCGAACAGCCGAGGTTGGCGTTGCGCGATGCGCAGAAGCCAATGTCGGGATCTCCGCTTGTGCCCCCGCAAGGACTTGTACTTTCCCGAAGCCCATCGAGCCAAGTATCGTTCGATGTTCCAAAGGGTGGGTTGGAGAGCCGAAGGACAGAACCGTCCATAATAGTTGATCCAGCCGCGAATGTACGAGTTGAACATCCGCGCCAGATCATCAAGAGCCTTGTCACTGCGCAGATGCAGGGACCAACTACGAATAGTGCCCCGGATCGCTTTGAGCGCCGTCGGACTGGCCGCAGGACCGAATGAAACACCCATGCCCCCGGCCCTCTTGCTCACCAGTCTCGGCCTGAACGTGTAGCCGAGAAAGTCGAACTTGTGGACCGTGTGAGTACCTCGCCGACTTTCATCCCTGCAGTAGACAATTTTAGTCTTGTCAGGATGAAGCGTCAGCCCGCAGTCAGTAAGACGCGCGTCCAAGGCTCGCCGAAGCGCCATCGCCTGGTCCTCGGTCCGGCAATGACAGATCGCGTCGTCAGCATAGCGTTCAAACGGAATGTCCGGGAAATTCCGACACATCCACATGTCAAACGCGTAGTGAAGAAAGAGGTTTGCCAAGAGGGGGCTGATCACCCCGCCCTGTGGCGTTCCTCGTTCTCTGGCGACGAGACTTCCGTCCGGCATCTGCACTGGCGCTTCCAGCCATCGCTCGATGTAGAGAAGCGCCCACGGGCAATCGGTGTGCTTGCGCACAGCCCGCATCAGCAGGTCCGGTTCGATGCTATCGAAGAAGGTCTTGATATCAAGATCAAGAACCCAGTCGTAACGCCAGCATCGCCGTCGCGCCACGCCGATCGCATCGAGCGCCGATTTGCCGGGCCGATATCCATAGGAATCCGGATGGAATTTAGGCTCCACCGTTGGTTCCAGACGGCGTTTGACCACCATCTGCGCAATGCGATCGGCGACCGTGGGTATGCCCAGCGGACGCGTCTTCCCATCGCTCTTGGGTATGTCGACCCGCCGCACCGGCGGCGGAAAGTAGCTGCCCGACGCCAGCCGATTCCAGAGCTTGTACAGGTTGTTCGTAAGATCAGCCTCAAAGTCCGCAATCGTCTGGCCGTCAATACCAGCCGCTCCTTGGTTGGCTCTAACCCTCTTATATGCTTCCCACACCTCTCTTTTCGGGATCGTATACGACTTTGCTCTATCCACGAGGATCCTCCCGTCGCCGGTTGTCCTCGCTCCAGAGCTGAACAACGCATCCCCTTCGCTCCAGCCCCATTACAGGACCTTCAGCACTACTACGGGCTGCTCCGCCCCTGTGCCCCGCTTCGGTAATCTCACCCTCGCAGGGGCCGCCTGCTTGGGTTTCTCCCTTGACATCGGGGCGACAGGTTCCCGCGTTCCACACGAAAGCCTGGTTAAGAGTCACGCCGCCTTCATGCCGGATGTCGCCTGGGCAGAAATCAGGTCGCCCCCCAGACTCGTCCCGGGCTAACGAATTCCTCCCGGTTTCGACATCATCTTGCACTTTTCGACACGTCATCAGCGGTTCGCTTGCGCTCGTCTCTCTAAACCTCACCTGACGGACTAAAGCCCGCCTTTTCTGCAACGCTCACCACCACGGCTCTTTACCGTCGCAGCTTGCAGTGGTTTGAAGCCTACCCCTGACGGTCGGCTTCGAGGGGCCTTACCCTCATCTTCCGTGCAGCTCGGCTCCCACATTACTGCGGGCGCCTCGCGGCACACCCTCGTCCAGGTGCCAGATGTCGTTCCGGCTGGGCTGCTTGCGGTGAAGGCGACGCGCGTAGTCGGGCCCGAATTTCTTTCCCCACCGGCGGATCGTCTCGTAGGAAACGACAATGCCGCGCGCCAGCAGCATTTCCTCGACCAAGCGCAGGCTCAGCGGAAACCGAAAATAGAGCCACACCGCATGGGCGATGACCTCAGGCGGGAAACGATGGCGCTTGTAGTTGATGGCAGACGCGTTCATGCCAGTGCGTCTATCGCCGCGATACCTGACAAGCAGTTACCGTGACATCGCCCCATGACCGGAACGCTCGCCTGAATTCTGCAGCAGCGGCCTTAATCCGATCTATCTCAGATAACGTGACAAGCCCCCCTCAGGAGTTCGGGCTCGTACGTTGCCAAACCAGCCGGAGTTCGAGGCGTTGGAGGACGCCGGACTGATGACGAAGGAGAAGCTACCGGTCAGCGACCGCAGGCGAAATGGGAGCCTAGCTACGAGCAACGCGTCGGGTCACGCAAAGGCGTGCCCTGATTTCGCACGGTCTCGGCGTTAGATTCGCGGCCAATCATACTCGCGCCGAACGATCTCGCGCACGTTGGTCAAACATTGCAACGAGAGGTTCTGCTCGAACAGCCCCATCAGTTCCCCGAGAAGCGTGTCGCGTGCCTCGTTCTCGATCTTGTCGCGATCGACGTCGACCGTCGTTCCGGGAAGCTTGCCCATCGCCTCGGTTTTCATGTCGACGAGGCGCGAGCCGATCGCTTGGAGGGAGGTGAGTGTGGCAGCATCGGCATTTTTGGCCGCGCGTCCGACCTCGCCCTGTAGCTTGGTAACCTGGGCCGAGATGATGAGCGTTTTGTCACCGTTTCGGAAGTCGTTCCGGCGCAGCGACTCCACCTCACTCGCCATCCTGTCGGTCTTCTCGGTCAACTTTTGGAGCGTGAGCTGACCCTGATTGGAGACCTCCTGCGCCCAAGTTCCAGCGTCTTTGCAAATGCTACCGCCAATCTCATCCCGGATCGTCTTCCATGCTTTCGTGTCCTCAAAGCCATCACGGCGAGCATTTGGTACCACGGCTTTTGGATCGACGAAGATCTCGCCAATAAACCAGTCCTGGTACCGGCCGTTGGACTTGTTTTGACGCTGGAATATCTCACGGACGAGCGCCGTACCGTCAATCTGGATGTTCTTCGTCCGCACGCGGATGCCGCGTACCTCAGCGTCGACATACGAACCCGGAACGTCTTTCTTCCCGATCCACGCCCACCACTTCTTGCTGGGTGACTCGTAGAATTTGTGCTCGGCCAGCTCGACTTTGGAATCCGCACCCTCGATCTCGAACTTGGCGGTGTAAGGCTTGAACACCTCTGTAGGAGCTTTGCTCGGCTCCTCGATCTGGATACGGACGGTTTCAATCGGCACGGGCGAACTCTGGGCCTTCTCGCGGATCGATGCGGCCAGTTTAAAGTCGCTGCGATAGTTCACCGGTGAGACCTGAGACGCGAACAACTCCATGTGCTCTGGCGAGGTGAGCTCAAGGGGCGGCTCCACCAGCGATCGCATGCTCACCTCGAAAAAAGCCGGATCACCGGCGGTGACGTCATGCTGGCGCCCCTCGACACAGGCTTCGAGGATGTCATGAGCCTTGTACTTACTGCCTTGGCTTGGTGACATCATCACCCGCATCTTCTTTGCGTCGAAGATGACTTCTGTGAGCAGAGGTTCCCGGTTTGCCTTGGTTGTGAATGTCAGCGTGTCGCAAAAAGCCACCCCGGCGAGCCGGCCGATGCCGCGGAATCCAGCATCGTTGATGAAGTCCTTCGACGAGGCGCCGATCGATACAAGGGTTTGGACGGCGTTGGTGGCGGGAAGCCCCGCACCATTGTCACGGATTCGGACCCCCTGCCCATCAGCATCATAGATGATGCGAATGAGACCCTCGCCGAGTTTTAGGTGATGAAGTTTGGTGATGGCACGCTGGATCGAGTCGAAGCTGTTTTGAATATATTCGCGGATCGCGTTACGAGTCTCCTCGTACATCCCGATTGTCAGTGTCTCGAGGACAAAACCCCCAAAATACGGTTCGATCTTAACGGGGCGAAAATCAGCCATTTGCTTCTCCTTGCGAGATCTCCCGCCGGACGTCCTGAGGAGTGCGGAATCCTATGTGCTCGTCAAAGCTGTAGGCTGCGATAATATTTCCTGCCGCAGCAAGCTGGCCCCGCGGCAGGACATACAGATCCGCGACGTGATCAAGGACTAGTGCGGGTGTCAGCGCAACATCTCCTATGCGCTGCGAAAGCTGCAGAGCCGCGTCCGACTGAACGTCGATCAGCAGGTCTTGGTCACCAATCCACAAGGAGCGTAGCGCGTTCTCGCGATCCAGGTCAGTGTCGATTTTGAACTCTACGGCGATCGGCGGCCGATCGACCGAGGGAAGATAGAGCGGAACATGACTCGCTTTGGATGCCCTTGTCGCAACGTCCTGGATCGGCAGGCTCGCTATCGGAAGGTGCTGAAGGGCGAACAATTTTTGCGCAACGGCGGGGCGAGGAGACGCTAGGAACTGATTACGGTCATCAAGATAGGTGCCCGCCAGCAGTCCCATGTAAAGGAATGTGGCCGTCACCGGGGGCAGCCCCTTCAATGCTTCGGCCAGATCGTTGGCTGCAGCGACACGTTGTTGATCATCGCCAGAAAGGGATACAAGCCGTCTTGCAAAGCCGACAAGGCCCTTCCCCCGGAGCGCCGCCACAGCTTCTGCATTCACTATGTCGACAATCTGGCCAGAGGCAAGAGCGTGGCGGATGCTCTCCTCGAATGCTGTGAGCTGCGCATCGACGTCAACGCCCTCGCGCGTCCCGTAGACCGCCTTTAGCAGGATCGCTTTCGAAACAGTCATCCCATCTGGGTCCATGAATCGCAAATTACTCGCACGTGCGATCCCAGCATTGATTTTTGCGCGCTCCTGGAGTTCTCGCTCTATCGCCTCGCTTCTGATTTCCGCGTCCGTTTTCGGCGGGGGCAATGCCGGCGGACGCGCCGTGGCGACAAACTTGGCCGTCCGCTCGGGCGATGCTACTTTCATGACCTCCGACAGCCGACTCTGATCGAGCAGGACGAGTTCCTGTACGCCCGCGGTACGGGCAGCCTCAAAGCTAAGCATGGGATGTGGTGGTTGGACGCCTGGACCGTTGGATTCGTCCGCGGCCCTAACCGGCAGCGTACCGGCCATTCGCCAGTCGTTCTTCACATCTTTGGTCAGGATAATCACGTTGCGGACCCGATTGGCACGGGCGTGCTCTAGTACCTCCTGCCAGAAGATGAGGTCACCCCAGCGGTTGCTGCCTACGACGGCCTCGTTACCGTCATCGGTCCCGGTCACCTTTTCCTTTTTGTGCTTATCCTGAAAACCCGGAGGAACCCTCCCGGTATATCGCGCTGCCGAGAGCCCTTCGAGGGAGGTGAACTGATCGAAAAGCGCTCCGCCCTTTAACGCATAGCGATTGGCGAAATCGATGACCTCGCGCGCGTTGCGGTCGTAGTTTGCCGACCATGCGGCGGCGCGATCGGTCAAGGTACGGACGGACCGCAGGGCGTCACGCGCCTGGTCGCGTTGATGGCCAACACTTGGCGCTCCGCCCAGTGGCTCGTCGAACAATGTCCAGAACATGGAGAAGGATTCACCGACCAGGCCGTTGAGCTTTTTGATATGCTCTTCGACATCGGTGGGCAGTCGCTTCTCGACATGGTGCCGGTACAGTTCGTGTGTAGACCAAGTGGGAACCGAAATCCGATCACCGCAGACCTGCTTCAGCCAGGCCGAGAATTCTTCGCGCGATTCAGGGCCGATCTTGAACATCCACATCAGAAAGGATGTGTCTATGTAGATATGGCTGCCTGGCAGTCGAATCATAAGATCCACCCGCCTCGCGAAACCCCCCATATCCTCGGAGTCGAGGGGAAGCTGGAGACAGGCGCTGCGGTTCTCAAATCGTCCACGTCTAGGGGCACCCGGGAGGGTCCCGCCAGCGCGACGTCGCATTGCAGCCAACGCGCGCACCTTCTTCTCGACTTTCAGAGCTTCCCCCCGTCCGCGCTGCTCCCGCCGATTATACTTCGCGGGAACCTTTACAACTCTGGCGACAAACTAGCGCGGTACTTAGTCGGGCACAACGGCAAAGCAGGGCCTGATCAATAGATGCGGAATTGATCAGAAGCCGGGCTTTGCTGAGGACGGCCGTCGTCTTGGCAGACTCATGCGCTCTAAACTCTG
Organism: Mesorhizobium calcicola; assembly: GCF_042682105.1. Lineage (NCBI taxonomy): Bacteria > Pseudomonadati > Pseudomonadota > Alphaproteobacteria > Hyphomicrobiales > Phyllobacteriaceae > Mesorhizobium > Mesorhizobium calcicola. The sequence continues at coordinate 183,542 of NZ_JBHUGY010000003.1, read as the reverse complement.
GCGCAGTCCATCGACCTCGTCGACCGAACGGAGCGCTCCCCGATCAATTGACACGAACGCGAGCGAGTTCGCGCGCTCCAACCCAATTCCAAACAGTCCGGTGAAGTCGACGACGAACCGGAGACCGCTTACAATGAAATGCCACGAGCCCCGATCTGCATTCGCGGGAGACGGCAGGACTGCAATCACAAGCGGCGCACCTTCTCCGTCATCGATCTCGAAGCTCTCGATGAACACTGCGGGGTCGCAGCCTTCACCGGGTCCGAACAGCCTACCTTCGATAAGGTCCGCGTAGTGGCCAAGCGCATGCCCGGGCCGCCCGCGGGTTCTCGATGCGGCCATGCGCCATATGCATGTGAGGATGAAGTCGACCAGCAATGCCGGCTGCGGATTTGGGAGCAGCACAGGTCCGTGTTGGCCGGTGGCTAGGCTCCGCCATGATCGGCAGAAGGCAATCCCATAGCCATCGGCAAGCCCGGTCCGACGCTCGTGCCGTTCGCAGAGGATACCTTCATCCAGTTTTCCCGACTGGGTTACGCGATAGCCGTCCTCGAGACCCCCCATGATGATGGTCCGCCTCGGGCGCTTTGAGTCGTGGAAAAGCGCCCGAGGCAGGACGTGAGAGCGTACGGTCGGCCGTTCGGCGCAGATTACACAGATAGGAGAAATTGCATTCATCTGGTTCGCTGACATTCTTGACCTGAGCAGCGGCAACACTAGCAAAGGGTGTGCCGAGACGCTTGCTTAGACGGTTCGAGAAGCAGGCTTCCACACTGCCATTTGCAACTGCTGGCGCTCAGAGCTTAACGATGCAATCGCGAATAGGCTGACCCTGGACGTGGCGAAGCCGACGCCGCTGATCTCTCTAATTCTCAAGACGCATCATTATTCGATCAATTAAAGACTTGGCTGCAACGCGATTTGCAGAGCATTCATATACAAGATCGAAAAATTTCTGGTAAATCGCCCGCTGCTCCGGCGGGAGGCGCATTAGAGGAGTTTCGATCGGGGAAACGTCATCCATTAATTCGCCAAGTCGAACACGAATTCTCTCTATCACGGCGGCTCGCATATGAGCTTCGTCTTTCAGTACGTCCATCCCTGCTACCTTGGATAGATGCAGCAGTGTTTGGTCTGTCACGAGCGCGAGGCGTTCCCGTTCCGCCCTGCTGACACCACCTTGGTTGATAACCGACAGCGTGTCCTCGGCTGATTGAGCCTGCAGCTCGAATTCCCGCGCCCATTTTCTGCGTACCGAACTTGTCCGACAGCGCCGAGCGATGTCTCGCGCGGTTGGCGTCAGGTGATTCAATAGATTGTTGTAGTGCGCGTTCTGTTCGAAGTGATCGCGCCGGCCATTCGGGACGACCTTCCTGTCGAGCACATGTACTTCGCCTACCGACCAAACGTTGAATCGTGGTTCTGGAAACAGATCCTCAAGAAGGGTGTGGTCGCCGACTTGGACGTTGCCCGCGCGAAGCCGAAGACCTTTCAGGAGCGTCCCGGTCGGCACCGCCCCTTCGTACTCGTGATGCATGACCCAGCCGACCGCCGCGGCGTCGCCATCGATGCCAGGGATCTCGATAAAGGTCACGTCATCGAACGTGATATCCGCCTTATTGTCCAATACAAACCGGTCGCGGTGCGGACGATAGAGCGGCTCTTCGGCGGCGTCGATTCGAATGTCGAGCACACTTAGATCGAGATGATGCGAAAGTGCCTCGGTCATTTGCCCGCCGAAACGGAAATCGGGGGAGAACGGCAGGGGAGCGACCTGGCTCAGATAGTCGCCAATCGCCATCGGGCTCATCAAGCGATCGTTCCGCAGCCGGACAATGCCCCTCATTTCAACTTCGAAAAATCGCTCCGGTGCGTCGGAGATTTCGACGCGTTGCAGCGTGGTCACTTGGCGGATCAGCTCCGCGATACCTGTATCCTCTTCCAATGCGCGCAGAGCTACCTTCAGTTGGCGGCAATCCCAACGCAGTTCGGAAATTTTGGCCTCACCCGGAACGCGCGAACGGAAGATCAGCTCCTGCGCATATGCGAGCCCTGCGAGCCGGCCTACGCCGCGAAATCCACGGGCCGGTGTCCCTCGCTTGGCACTGCCACCAAGTGCGGTCAACTTGCGACCGAATTCCTGGAAAGGAACGCCGCAGCCGTTGTCTCGAATTCGGACCGTCCTGCTACCAGGCTCGACCGAAATCTCGACGCGGCCAACCTCGCTGGCAGCGAGCTGGCCAGCGAGCTTGGCCGCGTCGACCGCGTCAGCTGCGTTTTGAATGTACTCGCGGTACACGGTCATAGGGTCGACGTACATCGCGCTCGAGACGAGCTCGAGAACATCCTTGCCGATTACGATCTCCGGCAACTCGTGGCGTTCGGCCGTCCCGCGACTTGTTAACGCCGCCCGGGCGAGCTTGATTGCAGCCGTCGCGTTCATGCGGCGATCCCTTCATGCGTCTTCGATTTGCAGACCGGCGAGGGCTCCTCTTCATGGTCAAGGCCTGCGTCCTCGACCCGTTCATCCTCCGCCAGACCTGTTTCGGCAGTTGGCTCGCCCCTGGTAAGCTCCTTCTGCTTCGCCCAAATTGCAAACAGTTCGTCTTTAGGCACTGGCACGTAGAAGCGAAGAACCCGCTTCAGTGCCGCAGTTGTGGCCTGCTCCGCCAGCCCCGCAAACTGTCGAGGATCGCACGACGACAGTAACTCCAGCAGCTCGCGCCTTTCATAGCCATCGAGCCTGTTGAACTCGGCCCGGTACGCAGCGAGCCGCTCCTCGGGATCGAAACGTTCGTACCAATCGCGATTGAAGATGAAGTCGTGCGGGAGAGCCAGGATACGCTCGTACTCCTCGAACGTGTTGCCGAAGGCCCGCTTAAAAAAGGTGGGTTCGCCGCTGACGATGCCGTGGGTCGCCTGCAGGATGAGCTGCATCGAGCGGAGCTGGTAACGGGTCCACTTGCTGCCGATGTGACCACGATCGGGCCGGTCGGTCGGCTGGAAGCGCATTGGAAACGACCAGATGCGCACGCCCAACTCCTCGTTGAGAGTCACGTTGAGCCGCATCCGCTCAAACAAGTCCGCAGGGTTGTCATGGAAGTTATAGAGCATGTAGTTCGAGAGCTCGGTGAGGCCGTATTCGGCGGCGTACCGCACCGCCTGTTCGTACGGCTTCCTCACACCGAGATGGTCAAACGCGATCCTCAGCGGCTTGAGGCAGATGGTCGCCAGTTCGCGCAGATACATGGGATCTTTGCAGAGGATCCGGGCATCAACACCCTGATTAAAGTCGACCCGGCGCTGGACAGGCACCCGCATCCCTTCGCGCTGGAGCTTGGCGCCTGGCGTGAACCCGAGATCGCGGATTTCGGCGATGATCTCCTTGAAGCGCGGGCTTGCGACGACATTGTTGTCCATAAGGGTCAAGTCCTTTTTTGGACCGTAGAGCGCGTCGATGGCCTTGATGAGCGCCGTCAGTGACTCTGTGTCCCGCTGCGCGCCCTCGAGCTTTGGCACTCCGCAGAAGTGACATTTTCGAATACAGCCGCGGGAGGTGTACGCGAAGTAGGCATCACGGACCGGATACTTGTAGTCGATCTGATCGAGGATGCCGTAGTCGGGGACCATATCCTCGATCGGGCGGCCCTCGGTGTCCTCGGCATAAAGCTCCTCTGAAAACTCATCCAACTGGAGCGCAACAGCCGGCGGATCCGAGAGCAGCCCCTTGATAAACCGTATGCCCTGCCAGCGTCTCTCCTCAATGAAGCGCTCGTGCATCAATGAGGCGGCAATCCCGCCGACGAAAACTTTGTCGGCTTGACCGTTGGCGACCTCCAATGCGAAATCGATCGTCTGCGCAATCTTCGGGTACTCGAAAGAGAAAAGGGTTGTGATGTAAATTCGGTCCCACGCCTGGTTCAGAACTGAGCGATCTTCCCCTTTGATGAATCGGACGCGATCTCGTTTCCCCCGCGGTCCATGATATTGGGCAATTTTCATCAGGCCGAGCGGTGGGTACTTGTTCTTGTAGCCGGGCTCGATCAGCAGAATATTCTTGTTAGCCATTGACCACCTTATAACGAGCGCGCTTTCGAACTTCGCGAATAAATTCTACCGCCTGCTTGACGCCGCCTTGGCCGCCGAAGCCCCTGAGGGGGCCCGAGGTGGACCAATCGATCGTTCCGGCAAAATCAGAAAGTGCGGTGATGAACGCCCGCTTGTCACATGATCGTCCAGCGTCGCGGCATTCGTTGACAATATCCGCCGCGATGCGAAAAAGCGCATAGACCCCCACACCCTTTGTCAGCATATGCTTGCGTGGATTGGCCCACTCCTGCGGGAGCACCACGCCAACCGCACGCCAGAAATCCAGCACGATACGCAGCGCTTCCTCGACCGAGCCCTTCGAAGACAGTTTGGTCGCCTTCAGGAATGCATGGATGGCTTGCTGCATCATTCGCAGCGAAACGATCCTTTTCAGGCCGGAGGTCGTCTTGCCGCCAAGGTTCAGGCGCCGATGCCACGGCGAGTCTTCTTGGTTGTTCAGCCTGAATGCAATGAAAAGCTCGGGACGTTCGAGGGCCAGATCCTCGGCAAGTTGGGCTTCGTGGTAGTCGAGCAGACTGGTGCTCAGTCCCTTGGCTTTGCTGTTGATGATGCTGAAGACCTCCATCTCCTCGCGCTCGGAAAGCTCGATAAAGCACATGAACGGGAGGGGAATCGGCAGGTCGCCCAGGTGACCGAGGCGGTGCTGGCAGTCGACCTGTGCCATGATCTTCTGGGCGCCGGCCGAGATCTCCAGGCGAATGCGACCATCCGGAAGCTCGTCGATCCGCCATTCGTCATTTAAGGCCGGCCGCAGGTTCAGCGTCAGCGGGATCGTCGAACTCTCGGGCTCCTTGATGTAGCGCCGAAAGTCCTGGCTGTGACGGTCGTTGAAAGGACGTTGATACCCGCGGCGGCTATCCTCATCGAGGATGTCGGCAAAGCTCAAGCGATAAAGAACGTCTGCCGGCGCGAAGCCGAGCAAAACAGGCCTATGCGCCGATTGGCCTTTCAGACAGTCGATAACAATAGCGGATGTCACTCTGCGAATCCGACGACAAAATTGCAGTTCCAGACTGCACATTCTGCAGTCTGGAACTGCAGGTCAAGGCGGAATTTGTCTGCACGGCAACTTTTGCGGCAATCTAACAAGCCGTTTTGCTATTCCGCCCTAAAAGTTCGCTCGCGCTCAGTGCGGAGCAATGTTTTTGGGTCGAGGCTAAGGCACCGATTCGATCAGAGAAAAGGTTGGGCGCGATGCTGCACGATTGCGACAATACGATCCCGAATAAGATCTCCGTTCGGAGCCGCCTCCAGAGGTATAGCAACATGGGGAGCCGAGTCGAAGGTCCGTCGAGCGCAGTTTGCCATCAGTTGCGCAGCACGGGAAACCGGCAGTTCGATCGTCCGCGCAAGCGCGAGAAAATCATCGGGGGTCAAACGGTCGTCCTTGCCATTGAGCTTTAACGCCATCCGGTCGTGTTGGAGGCCCGGGAACAGCCGCGTGGTTACCGCATCGTAGACGGGGGCGAACCGGACTTGCGTGAAGCCATCGGCGCCGTCTTCGGCAATTTTGAGCAGTGCCAAGTTCTTCAGATGCATGTCGCCATCAGCGATCAGCCAAGCGAAGACAGCACGTTGGAACAGGATTTCTATGTCGGCAACGGGATCGGTGGACAAGGGGCGCAGGCCGCGCGCCATTCGCTCCATGGTGCCATCGTATTTGCGGGCCGCCGGGAGCTCGAGGATCGAGCAGAAATCCTCAACTGCAAGTCGATGGATGTCGTTGTGGGAACGGCGAATGTCGAACCGTTCGATCAGTAGGGCAGGTGGCATCTGGTCGGGCATGCGCACGAGGACCGCCTCCGGAACATCGAACGCGGCCTCGCGCGCCAGCATCAGACAGATCCATTCCACGATGGGCAGGTCGTCGAAACCGCTCGTCCCGGCAGGCTTCAGGATATGGGTGAAAGGATCGGTGATTGCTGGAACCAGATCACCGTCCTGCCTGAGGCACATCGGCGCCTTGATCTGGACGCCGGACAGCCGCGGTGTGTTTGCGTCCGCGAACAGGCGCGCAAGGTTATCCTGGAAGGTATCCTCGAGGGAACGTCGGGTCGGCCCTTTGTATTGGCCAGTGAAGAGTCCGCCAGCCTGGAAGTGAGCAAGACGCCCTTGCAGAACATCCTGCGGAACAGTTGCCAAGTCGACGGAACCGTCGACGATCGTTATGTTGGAGATGTAGCGACGGCTCGTCCGGAGAGTTTCCCGTTCATCGCGATCATCGAGAACGTGTGCTAGCCAGCCTTCCGGAAGCAGCGATTCGATAAAAGGGGGTAGGCTGCCTGGGCGTGTCGGGCGGATCAATGGCGGCTGTCGACCCGCGGCCGCCGTCCAGCGCCATTCCACACCATCATGGCTCAGTCGGCCGACAGGTTCCCCGTGCCAAGCTACGACGAGATCAATTTGCGCCCTGTTGATGGGTGCCTGGACCGGTCGAGCCGCGTTGAGAAAGGCTTCTGCGGCTTCGGCCTCGCGAGTCCATCTGTTGGCGCGCGCCAGAGCCCAAATGGCATCGGCCGCAGAGCTTGCATTCCCATACTCTTCGATCAACCGGTCTGCCATGCTTCGGCGCATAGCAGGGTCGATTGCACTTGCATGTTCGCTTCGTAGACGGAAAGCTTCCAGAAAACGCTGGCCGGGTGATGAGGCGGTGATATGGAACTCGCCCATGTCGTCGCCAACGATGACCGGTACCGTCGAGGGGTTGTCAGGCGCCTGGTTCTGTATGATTTCGAGGTCCCGGATTCGGCTTCGCTGGTTGCGACGCCCACTTAGGAAGAGGCGGCCGTCAACTGTAGGCGCGAGCTGGAACGCACTCGGGCCCGACAAAAAGGCGTGGGGATAAAGGTAGGCTGCGATGCGGACTGCATGGTCCATTACCGTCTTGTTTGCGTCGTCGTTGGCGTCCACATAGACGCCGCGCAGCAAGCTCACGAGCGTGCCAGCCTGCGCAGCCACATAGGCTCGGTGCCTGTCGAGATTTTCACCGACGAGATGGAGCGGCATGACTTTCCCGTTTTTCAGATGCGCGAAAGTTATATCGGATTCGCCCGTCTGTCAGCGAGAATGTTCCCGGCAAGCCCTCAAAGGCCTATTATCACGTACAATCTCCTCTATTGACGAGGCAGTTTGCGAATATTCGCGATTTGTGTCATAAAAGAGTGGAAAAGAGAACCAACACCATGCTCCATTCCATTCCCGCCGACGTGCTCAAATATGTTAGAGACGCCAGTGGCATGAGCCAGGCAGCTCTCGCACGTGGGATGGGCACTGTTCCAAGCGTGCTCTCCAAATTGGAGAAAGCAGACGAGGTCGAGCCGGAAATCGCCGAACGTTACCTGGCCGCAATCGGCACCCAGACCGCAGCCGAGGTGAGCGAACACTATGCGCGAAACTGGTTGCGCGCAAAGCCACCGTCCTTCCTGCATCCCGACCGAGAGGCGCTTTGGACTATCGATAGGGCCGCCCGAGATCTCCTCGCCTTCCAGGGGGAAATGACGGACCCGATCCTGCGCGGACCGATCGATCTGCTTCGGAATGAACTTCAGATAACGGAAGCCTATCTAGACCGTCGTGACCACATTATGGCATGGGTAGGGGACATCGGCGTCGGAAAGACCATGGCGCTCACCTATGCTGTTGGGCTCCTGGTCGGCGATGGCCGCAGCGGACGCCGGCCTGCATTCCCGGTAGGGCCTGGACGCACTACGGTCTGCGAAACAGCCATACGTGTCGCACCTACATTTGGTGTTCTCGTCGATACCGTCACGGAGGAGGAGGTTGTTCGACTGACGAAACAATTCGTCGCCAGTCTCGCGCCTGGTGCGAGTGGCGGCGGGCTATCAGCCGAACTAGGCCGTCTGATCCGCAATATGGCTGGCATGAAACCGGTCAGTCACATGGAAAACGATGAGGCGATCACTAAGGACCCAATCGTTGACCTTCTGAAAGAGGGCCTCGGCATCGACGAGGTTACCGATCGAATTGTGGTTGGAATGAATCTGGCCGCTCGAAAGGAACGTCAGATCATTCTTCCAGAGGGGCGAGAGGATGGCCTGCTTTGGGTGTCAAATCTGGTATCGGCGATCAATAACGGTGCGGAGCCGCGCTTCAGTATCCCTCGACGCATCACCGTCCTCATGCCGTCGAACAATCTTAGTGCTGATGGTCAGACGCTATCCGTCATCGATACTCGCGGCGTCGAAGGCGTAACGCAGCGCCCTGATATCACCATGTACGCAGAGGATTCTCGGACTCTCCTGGTACTCTGCACCAAATTTGCAGATGCCCCGAATACGACCGTCCAACGCCATCTTCAAGAATCGCAAGACGCGGCATCCGATGCGGCTGAGCGCCATCGGCAGTGCATCCTTGTCTTGCCGCGCGGCGACGAAGCACTTGAGATGCCGGGCCTTGACGGCCCTGTAATCTCCCGTCAGCAGGGCTACAGCCTTCGGCGCAAGGAGATTGAGCAGGCTCTGGCCAATGCCGGCCTACCGCCGACGCCGGTTTACTTCTTTGATGCAAAAAACGACGACGCCGGCAAGGTCTGGACGGCTCTTCGCGGTCAAATCGCCCGCATGCGGGCTGCTTATGCCTCTCGAGGCGTGATTGCGGCGGACGGCGTTCGAAACTTGATCGAGAATGTCGATGTCGTTCGCACAACCGAAGCACGTCGGGAAATCGAGCAGGATCTGGCGCGCGTCCTGCACGCGGTTGGCGACCTTCCAGAAACGGTGCGCCCCGCCTACCAGAACCTCATCGACCAGCTTGCGATTGGCCATCACAGTTCAATTGCTGCTTCCATCTACCGTCGCGGTGATTGGGAGAATTTCCAGGTTGATCACATCTTGGGTACCGGGGTCCGGGTCGATGCCAATTTGCGTTCGCAAGCTCTTGTGCAACGTATCGAGCACAAGCTGATGGATCTCGAAAGCAAGTATGAAGATCTTGAAGCGATCGGCCAGAATCTGAGGGCACTTCGTGCACGGCTAGGTGAGAGCCGACAGGAGTTTCTGGCGGCTGCGCGCACCATCGGCCGCGACGCCTATGGTGAACTGTTGTCGGACGCGGATATCTGGACTCAGACGGCGGAGCGCTACGGTCAAGGGGCCGGCTACAAACGCGACATCACGGCCGCATGGCGCAACTGGTTCGAAACAACCGAGGGCGTGCACCAGACGGCCTCAAAGGTTAGCGAGCGCCTTCAAGATGCCTGGAGCGTATGGGTGCTCGAACCCCTCATGCGCGCGACAAGAGTTCAGCCTGTCGGCGAGCCTGGCGGAGACTAGCTGCCCAACTTCATACAGTTATCCAGTGCAGATCCCCCGAAGAAATTCACTTTAGTTGACGCCGTCACCCGATGATTCATCGAAGAGCAGCTGTTTACGGCCATCGACGGGCTCACCGCCAAGGATGTGGCGCTTCACAAGTTCATGCACGCGCCTCACATATTCGACCTTGTCCTTGGACAACGGGCCCTTTTCAGCGTGGTGCGTGACGGTGCGTGCCTTGTTGACTTTGCCGATCCATCGGACAAGCGTCGCCTTTGCACCTTTGCCGTAGAAATTGTAGCGATCCTTGAAAAGCTCCCAATTGCTGTCATGAAGCACAATGCCGAGATAGTCGATCAGGTACAGATAGCGCCAACGCTCGTGCTCGCCATTGTCATTGTTATAGTTCTTGTCGGCTTCAATCCGGATTGCCTTTGGCACGCCGGATAGCCACCACGCATCTTTCTCCTCGCCATACTTGGCCTTCAGCGTGGTCAGGACATCGTCGAAGAGAATCTGGTTGATCTCATCGATCATGATGCGTGCCTGCCGGGTCCCTTCGGCATCCTGGTTCTCCAGGTAGCGTTTGACCTCGGGGAGATCGAATGACGGATTAGCGGTATGGATGATCGCCATCATCTGCAGGGCGTTTTGATCGACACTGGCAAGCGAGCTGCCGCGGTTGCGAAAGCGGGCGACGTCGGACGGCGATGCGTCATGGAAATAGTTGACTACATGTTGCGCCAGCGGTCTGACGAGCTCAACGATATCGTCGCCTTCCAGCGACACCACCCGCGTTCCGTCGCGCTCGATGAAGACGATGAGCTTGCGAAGAAGAACAAGCAATGCCCTCAGTCCCAGGTTTGTGCACAGATAGCCGCCCTTGGCATCGCCCAGTGCCCAGTGTTCCGGCACGCCGTCAGCAAAAATGGCGAAATAGCCTGATAACGTGGAGGTCGCCTTTTTCATCATGGCAGCCGAGTCATCTGACAACGTACCCAACGGACCCGGGATCAGCCTGAAACTACCCTTCTTGCCACCCGACTTGTGAACCGATCCGAGGAGACTGTTGCCCTCGATGCCATCCGCGAGAGAGGTGAGGGTCAGACACTGGAAATTGTCCTTCTTCTGACCGACTGTGAGTATGCGGTCCCGGACCGGTGACTGCTTTTCCTCGTCCAGCTTCAGCACGATGCGCGCGCACATCGCATCCAGCCGTTTGCGGGGGTCCTCGTCGTCGATGTTGAGCGACGAGATGATTTCATTCACCAGATTGCGCTGAACCTTGACCTGCTGCGTATTGATGTCGACGAACATCTCTATTTCCTGCCGGACCGGCAGGTTCTGGTAAGCCAGAACGGAGACGACGGACCGGTCCTCATCGGCATCGCGGCCTGCATACGCATAGCCATAGAGCCGATGCTGCCCATCGATGACCCATGCGGACCCATATTGTCCGGGAAGATCGAGAGTGCCAGTCGCGGTATCTCCGAACGTTTCCTGGATGTTGAAATTCAGGCCATCGAGCTTAACGTTGACGACGATGTTGGTTGGGAACGTGCCGCCGCGATCGAGATAGGCGCCGATTGATCGGAGCCGCGTAGGCTTCACCATGCGCTGGTACGTCTCGAGGTCCTCGTTGGAAGTCGCTCCCATATGGCTGATGTAGGCTATGCGCAACAGGTCGTGGGGCGACATAAGGAAACTGTAGAAGGTCGTGTTACCAACCTTGCCACGAGTTGCGGGGACGCGCGTACGCAAACCCTCAACTTTCTCGCCCTTCAAATAACGACCGAGAAATTGGTATCGCGCTGCCGATTTCAGAATACTGGTTAGCTTGAAAAAATACGCGACGTCGGCCTCTGTGATAATCGGTACGCCCCCTGCCGCGGCACGTTGCCGATCGGCAGCGCGGATGTCGACGTTTCGTGTTGCGATCGCGATTTTGACTTTCAGCTTGGGATCTCGGCCAAACGTCGAATGCACCGCGGTGACCACGTCTTCCCTGATCGCTCCAATTTTGTCGAGCAACTGCTTTACGGACTTGGTCGCAGTGTCCTGTGCATGCGTGCATTCGACGACGAAAACCGTCTCATCGTCCTTTGCGAAAACATCGAGCTGCCGCCGTGAGCCATCCTTCGCCACGATGTAAAAACTTCGGTCAGGGTTTAGCGCCTTGAAGGGCGATGTCACGGTAACTGCTTGTCAGGTATCGCGGCGATAGACGCACTGGCATGAACGCGTCTGCCATCAACTACAAGCGCCATCGTTTCCCGCCTGAGGTCATCGCCCATGCGGTGTGGCTCTATTTTCGGTTTCCGCTGAGCCTGCGCTTGGTCGAGGAAATGCTGCTGGCGCGCGGCATTGTCGTTTCCTACGAGACGATCCGCCGGTGGGGAAAGAAATTCGGGCCCGACTACGCGCGTCGCCTTCACCGCAAGCAGCCCAGCCGGAACGACATCTGGCACCTGGACGAGGTGGTCATCACCATCGCCGGCAGACAGCACTGGTTGTGGCGGGCGGTCGATCAGGACGGCTGTGTAATTGATGAGATCGTCCAGAACCGGCGCAACACCAAGGCGGCAAAGCGATTGCTGATCCGGCTCCTCAGAAAGCAGGGTCTCACGCCGAAGCGGATGGTCACCGACAAGCTGCGTTCCTACGGCGCCGCACGCCGCCAGATCATGCCGAACGTCGAACATCCGCGCCGAGAATTCGCATGTGCCGTTGCGAAAGCGGGAGCGCATGATGCAGGGGTTCCGATCACCGGGATCGCTGCAACGTTTCGTCTCGATCTTCTCTGCCCTCAGAAATCTCTTCGTCCCACCTCGCATCAAACGCTCGGCAGCTGCCATTCACCTCCACCGCCTCCAGGCCATGGCGGCGTGGAAGACCATGACCGGAACGCTCGCCTGAATTCTGCAGCAGCGGCCTTAATCCGATCTATCTCAGATAACGTGACAAGCCCATCTCAGGTGCTTTCCAGCCACGCCGTCGCGGTGAGCTCGATCCGCATCCCCGGGGAAAGCAGTTCCTTGACGACGACGGTGGCGCGGCAAGGCCAGGGCTCGCGGAAGAATTCGCGCCAGACGGCGTTCATGCCCGCTGCGTCGCCGCCGTCAACCAGGAAGACCTCGGCGCGCAGGACATCGGCTAGCGTTCCACCGGCGGCGGTGATGGCGGTACGCAGGTTCTCGAGCGTTCTACGGGTCTGAACGGTGATGTCGCCTTCGACGATCTTGCCCGTGGTGGGGTCCTTGGGGATCTGGGCCGTCAGAACGAATGGACCGCGTCGCACTGTCCCCGAAACGGGGGCCGAAGAGGCTGCGATGCCAGTATCGACGACTTCAAACATTCTCAATATCCTGTGGGGTTGACAATCAGGGTGCGCAGAATGCGCGTCAGTGGTTCTGATCGCCGTCAGCCGAAGGGCATATCTTCACCTGAAGACGAATAGCCGTTCGTTGACACGCGAAATCCTTGGCCGCCCCGCTGTCGAGGCGACCTAGGTTGCTCGAATGTGCTGGAATTAATTCCTTTTGTTCTAGGAACACTGCCACAGTAGAAATTATCTGTCTACCGGGCGATGTCACGGTAACTGCTTGTCAGGTATCGCAGCGATAGACGCACTGGGGCTTGTCACGTTATCTGAGATAGATCGGATTAAGGCCGCTGCTGCAGAATTCAGGCGAGCGTTCCGGTCATGGTCTTCCACGCCGCCATGGCCTGGAGGCGGTGGAGGTGAATGGCAGCTGCCGAGCGTTTGATGCGAGGTGGGACGAAGAGATTTCTGAGGGCAGAGAAGATCGAGACGAAACGTTGCAGCGATCCCGGTGATCGGAACCCCTGCATCATGCGCTCCCGCTTTCGCAACGGCACATGCGAATTCTCGGCGCGGATGTTCGACGTTCGGCATGATCTGGCGGCGTGCGGCGCCGTAGGAACGCAGCTTGTCGGTGACCATCCGCTTCGGCGTGAGACCCTGCTTTCTGAGGAGCCGGATCAGCAATCGCTTTGCCGCCTTGGTGTTGCGCCGGTTCTGGACGATCTCATCAATTACACAGCCGTCCTGATCGACCGCCCGCCACAACCAGTGCTGTCTGCCGGCGATGGTGATGACCAGGCGAGTGGCGCGGGGGAGTTGCACCCCCGCGCTCTCTCAGAACCGGACGTGATACTCTCGCATCATCCGGCTCCCATTGTCCGGCCGTATCCATGCAGCAGAGGCCAATGGGCGAACAGCCGAGGTTGGCGTTGCGCGATGCGCAGAAGCCAATGTCGGGATCTCCGCTTGTGCCCCCGCAAGGACTTGTACTTTCCCGAAGCCCATCGAGCCAAGTATCGTTCGATGTTCCAAAGGGTGGGTTGGAGAGCCGAAGGACAGAACCGTCCATAATAGTTGATCCAGCCGCGAATGTACGAGTTGAACATCCGCGCCAGATCATCAAGAGCCTTGTCACTGCGCAGATGCAGGGACCAACTACGAATAGTGCCCCGGATCGCTTTGAGCGCCGTCGGACTGGCCGCAGGACCGAATGAAACACCCATGCCCCCGGCCCTCTTGCTCACCAGTCTCGGCCTGAACGTGTAGCCGAGAAAGTCGAACTTGTGGACCGTGTGAGTACCTCGCCGACTTTCATCCCTGCAGTAGACAATTTTAGTCTTGTCAGGATGAAGCGTCAGCCCGCAGTCAGTAAGACGCGCGTCCAAGGCTCGCCGAAGCGCCATCGCCTGGTCCTCGGTCCGGCAATGACAGATCGCGTCGTCAGCATAGCGTTCAAACGGAATGTCCGGGAAATTCCGACACATCCACATGTCAAACGCGTAGTGAAGAAAGAGGTTTGCCAAGAGGGGGCTGATCACCCCGCCCTGTGGCGTTCCTCGTTCTCTGGCGACGAGACTTCCGTCCGGCATCTGCACTGGCGCTTCCAGCCATCGCTCGATGTAGAGAAGCGCCCACGGGCAATCGGTGTGCTTGCGCACAGCCCGCATCAGCAGGTCCGGTTCGATGCTATCGAAGAAGGTCTTGATATCAAGATCAAGAACCCAGTCGTAACGCCAGCATCGCCGTCGCGCCACGCCGATCGCATCGAGCGCCGATTTGCCGGGCCGATATCCATAGGAATCCGGATGGAATTTAGGCTCCACCGTTGGTTCCAGACGGCGTTTGACCACCATCTGCGCAATGCGATCGGCGACCGTGGGTATGCCCAGCGGACGCGTCTTCCCATCGCTCTTGGGTATGTCGACCCGCCGCACCGGCGGCGGAAAGTAGCTGCCCGACGCCAGCCGATTCCAGAGCTTGTACAGGTTGTTCGTAAGATCAGCCTCAAAGTCCGCAATCGTCTGGCCGTCAATACCAGCCGCTCCTTGGTTGGCTCTAACCCTCTTATATGCTTCCCACACCTCTCTTTTCGGGATCGTATACGACTTTGCTCTATCCACGAGGATCCTCCCGTCGCCGGTTGTCCTCGCTCCAGAGCTGAACAACGCATCCCCTTCGCTCCAGCCCCATTACAGGACCTTCAGCACTACTACGGGCTGCTCCGCCCCTGTGCCCCGCTTCGGTAATCTCACCCTCGCAGGGGCCGCCTGCTTGGGTTTCTCCCTTGACATCGGGGCGACAGGTTCCCGCGTTCCACACGAAAGCCTGGTTAAGAGTCACGCCGCCTTCATGCCGGATGTCGCCTGGGCAGAAATCAGGTCGCCCCCCAGACTCGTCCCGGGCTAACGAATTCCTCCCGGTTTCGACATCATCTTGCACTTTTCGACACGTCATCAGCGGTTCGCTTGCGCTCGTCTCTCTAAACCTCACCTGACGGACTAAAGCCCGCCTTTTCTGCAACGCTCACCACCACGGCTCTTTACCGTCGCAGCTTGCAGTGGTTTGAAGCCTACCCCTGACGGTCGGCTTCGAGGGGCCTTACCCTCATCTTCCGTGCAGCTCGGCTCCCACATTACTGCGGGCGCCTCGCGGCACACCCTCGTCCAGGTGCCAGATGTCGTTCCGGCTGGGCTGCTTGCGGTGAAGGCGACGCGCGTAGTCGGGCCCGAATTTCTTTCCCCACCGGCGGATCGTCTCGTAGGAAACGACAATGCCGCGCGCCAGCAGCATTTCCTCGACCAAGCGCAGGCTCAGCGGAAACCGAAAATAGAGCCACACCGCATGGGCGATGACCTCAGGCGGGAAACGATGGCGCTTGTAGTTGATGGCAGACGCGTTCATGCCAGTGCGTCTATCGCCGCGATACCTGACAAGCAGTTACCGTGACATCGCCCTTGGAGCACAAGGTTAGGATCACTCTCGATCATTGGAATAAGATCAATGGTCGGTTTCTCAGCATTGCCCTCAACTATGCAGCCAAGTGGAAATCAGAACTTGGTCGTTGTGGGCTTATGGCGGAATCGTAATGACCCAGCACTCCGCCAGCAAGCTCAGGAACCCACCATGCATGCACGGTTCACATATTTGACAGACAGAACGGCTCGATCCCGTTATTCGGGCGCTAACCGCACAATGTTCGCGCCAGGGCCAGTATCTGCGGCCCGGTGATCGGCTCGTTAGCCGAGCTCTCACCGATTGGATGCGACGCAAAACGCGCGACCACCATTTCTGCTTTGGGCGCAATGTGCAGTCGCTGGCCCTGTAGTCCTCGAGCTTCGAAACTGTCCACTTCGTTGTTTGTCACCCACCATTGACTGCGGTACGACAACTCACGCGGGTGGCTCACGTCGGACTTCGAATAGCCGCCACTTCGTATGTCGTGTACGGCCGTTGCTGGTATCAATTGCTTTCCATTCCAATCACCTTCTCGTCTTATCAGTTCGCCAAAACGGGCGAGGTCGCGCAACGTGCACGACAACCCGGCACCAGAGACTGTCATTCCGGCGGGGTCAACGAAAAGGTAGCCATCCTCCTCGCAGCCAATCGGCCTCCAGATGCGCTCCTCAAGGATTTGCGCGAAGGATTGACCGGTTACACGCGCCATTACCCAGGACATCACCTCGGTATCTACGATCTTGTAGGCGAACGCTTCGCCGTGTCCACCCTCGCAAGACATAGTGCGCAAGTAGTCGGAAATCGTGCGGGGCCCATCCAAATCTTTGGTCCGGGGACGCCAACCGCAAGCCCGGGAAAATTCCCAAATGCCCGAGTACGGATCGTCGTAATCGACAGTGAAAGACACGCCACTCCGCATATCCATGACCTGGCGAAAAGTTGCGTCCTCGAACGCGGTTCCGCGCAGCTCAGGTAGATAATACCCCACTGTTTTTGTCTCTTCGAGTGTACCCTCCTGAACGAGTGTAGCCGCAAGCGTTCCCGCATATGACTTGGTGACTGAGTGGCAAGCATGCGGCAGATGCCGCTCAAGCGCGCCAAAGTAGCGTTCGTAGACTATCCGGCCCCGGTGCATGACGATGATCCCGTCCGTGTAAGTCTCATAGAGCGCCTCGTCAAATCGACGCTCACATCCATCCAGGTCGGTGAACTCGAGAGAGTCGATTTCCGGTGCTTTGTCTTCGCTTTCGAAATGTGATCCTCCTCCACGCCCTCTCCACACGTTCACCGTCGGCAACAGTTCGCGCATGTGAGAGAGCGACCATCTGAGCTGCGGAAACTCTAGAAAATTGTCACTCTCAAACGTAACGCGCTTCTCAACTGGTGGCGGCGATCCACACATCCACCCCTGTTCTGAAGGGTCGGATGTCCGGCCGTCCAGATAGCAGCGTCCTTTGAATTCGCGCGTGTTGGCAGACTGCGTCTTGACCGGCGTTGCTGGATTAAACATGTCGATACCTCTCATATCCTACATCGTCGTCCCGCAGCAATCCCGAGGCCCGAAATGCTCGAGCGTGGTTGGGATCTTATTGAAGCTGTTTGTCTCCTGGCTGATGTGGCCGGTGAGGATGCGGTGGCTCATAAACCCTCTTCTGAAAATTGCGCGGATGCCGCAGGTTTGAAGACAGTCATTGGTAGCGTGATGGAGCGAACAGTTCGAGCCAATCTGCATTGGTTGCCGCAATGTAGACAACAAAGCCTGGCGCAGTTTGAAATGAAACTCCGTGCCAGAGCTAAGCGACGTGATCCCGATTCCAGGGGCATCATCCGCCGGCCCATGCCGGGGGACGTTCATAGCGCGAATGCCGTAGCCGATTTTAACGGATCTATTCACTCACAAGACGCGAGGGCGATGTCACGGTAACTGCTTGTCAGGTATCGCGGCGATAGACGCACTGGCATGAACGCGTCTGCCATCAACTACAAGCGCCATCGTTTCCCGCCTGAGGTCATCGCCCATGCGGTGTGGCTCTATTTTCGGTTTCCGCTGGGCCTGCGCTTGGTCGAGGAAATGCTGCTGGCGCGCGGCATTGTCGTTTCCTACGAGACGATCCGCCGGTGGGGAAAGAAATTCGGGCCCGACTACGCGCGTCGCCTTCACCGCAAGCAGCCCAGCCGGAACGACATCTGGCACCTGGACGAGGTGGTCATCACCATCGCCGGCAGACAGCACTGGTTGTGGCGGGCGGTCGATCAGGACGGCTGTGTAATTGATGAGATCGTCCTGTCGATGGCGGTTGAGAACCGCGTATAGATGGCGCCGAGAGGGAATTGATGCGGAATTCGGCTCGGAGTGGTGCTGAATGACGCTGATGATCTGATTTGGTTGGGGATGAGAGCGCGGGATGCGCCGACAGGAGCCCGGAGGGCGACTGAGGCGCATCCCGCGCTGCGTCCGCGCATGCTACATGTGCGGAGCGCCGCAATCAGACA
The DNA here is from genome assembly GCF_042682105.1 of Mesorhizobium calcicola. Classification (NCBI taxonomy): domain Bacteria; kingdom Pseudomonadati; phylum Pseudomonadota; class Alphaproteobacteria; order Hyphomicrobiales; family Phyllobacteriaceae; genus Mesorhizobium; species Mesorhizobium calcicola. The sequence goes on along the minus strand of NZ_JBHUGY010000003.1, from coordinate 165,386 downwards.
TCGACCCACTACCACGTAAACTCGATGTCCTATCCCAACGGCCCGTGTGAGGGGACTTGCAGGTCCCCGGGCACTGATGCCGACTGGTTCACGGTATGCGCCAGCATAATGGCATTGGCGCATTCCGTCGAGCTTTTCCCCGCAATCCCGACGGCGTTCCGAGAGGTTCGCCGCCGCAATGCAAACCGGTCGTTTCTTTCTCTGCGCACGGTGCCGCTCACAGGTCTTGCTTTGCCGGCATTGCGATCGGGGTCAGCGCTTCTGTGGTTCTGACTGCGCCCATGAAGCCCGCCGTGACAGTCTGCGTGCGGCGGGGCTGCGCTACCAGAACACCCGCCGGGGCCGCTTTGCCCACGCCGACCGCTCCCGCCGATATCGCCAGCGCTGCAAAAACAACGTGACGCATCAGTCTGCACCTTGTCTGCCGGATGGTTCACGACTGAACGCGCCCCTGATCGACGGCACCGTCGCACTGGACGACGTCACCGCTGAAGCGGTGCCATCGATCCCTCCGGCTCCGTGCTGCCGGCGCTGCAGTTGTCGGCTGCCGCCGTTCTTTCGCGGCGGCTTCGTGCGTCGCCGAGGGGCCTATGTCCGTCAACACGACTATGGAGACCCAACCGATGACCATATCCGCCGAGAAGGAAGCGATGATCCTGCGCCTGTACCACGTTGAGAGGTGGCGCTGTGGAACGATCGCAACGCAATTGCATTGCCACCATACGACGGTCTTCCGGGTTCTGAAGGAGGCCGGTCTGCCCCGCCACAGGCCGGTGATACGTCCCGCCGAGGTCGACCAGTATCTGCCGTTCGTCCAGCGGACGCTTGAGACATATCCAGACCTGACCGCCAGCCGCCTGTACGGGATGGTGCAGGAGCGCGGCTACAAGGGCTCGTCCTCCCACTTCCGGCATATGATCGCGCTCCACCGTCCGCGCAAGGCTGCGGAAGCGTTCCTGCGTCTGCGCACCCTGCCGGGCGAGCAAGGCCAGGTCGACTGGGCGCATTTTGGTCACATCGAAATCGGCAAGGCTCGCCGCCCGCTGATGGCCTTCGTCATGGTGTTGTCCTACTCGCGCGACATCTATCTGCGCTTCTTTCTTGATGCCCGCATGGAAAACTTCCTGCGCGGCCACGCCGGTGCGTTCAACGCCTGGAATGGTTTGCCCAGGGTGCTGCTCTATGACAACCTTAAGAGCGCTGTGCTTGAGCGTCACGGCGATGCCATCCGGTTCCATCCGACACTTCTGGCCTTCGCGGGCCATTATCGCTTCGAGCCCCGTCCCGTCGCCGTGGCGCGGGGCAACGAAAAGGGCCGCGTCGAGCGCGCCATTCGCCACATCCGGGAAGCCTTCTTCATCGCCCGCAAGTTCAAGGACCTCGACGATCTGAATGCCCAGGCCGAACAATGGTGCCGCAACCAGGCCGCCGACCGGCCATGCCCCGAGGACCGGACGATGACGGTTCGTCAGGTGTTTGCGCAGGAGCAGCCCATGCTTCTGCCATTGCCCACCAACCCGTACCCCATCGAGGAGCAGATCGCCGCGAAGGTCGGAAAGACACCCTATGTCCGCTTCGACCTGAACGATTACTCGGTTCCCCATACTCATGTCCGGCGCACGCTCACCGTGCGCGCCGATCTCGCCCAGGTCCGGATATTCGATGCCGCCACGATGATCGCCAGCCACCGCCGCAGCTACGACCGGGGCCAGCAGATCGAAGACCCCCGGCACCTCAAGGCGCTCGTCGCCGTCAAGCGCGAAGCGCGCCAGCATCGGGGCCTCAACAGTTTGACGCGCGCCGTGCCGGCCTGCCAGAAACTGATGATCCACGCCGCCGAGCGCGGCGCCAATATCGGCGCGATCACCAATGCCATGCTCAAACTGCTCGACCTCTACGGCGCCACCGAACTCCAGGCCGCCGTCGAAGATGCCTTGCAGGCCGCGGCCTCTCATTCGAGATCGGTTCACGTCGCGCTCGAACGCCGCCGGATCGCGCGTGGCGCTCCACCGCCGGTCGAAACAAGGCTGCCGGAGCATGTCCGCAAAAAGGATACGGTCGTACAGCCCCACAAGCTCGACCGTTACGATCAACTCACTTCCGCAGGCAACGACGATGAATAATCCCGGCATCCTGTTCAACCGCGCCAGGGCGCTGCGCCTCAATGGCCTGATCGCCCACTGGGACGAAATCGCCGACGCGCCGTGGCTGGCCGCCGTGCTTCAATGGGAGGAAGAAGAGCGCTCCGACCGCTCATTGCGGCGACGCATGCGCGCCGCCAGGCTTGGCCACTTCAGGCAACTGGCCGATTACGACTGGAAATGGCCGCGTCGTATCGATCGCGCCGCCATCGAGGAACTGATGACGCTGTCCTTCGTCAAGGAGGCCGCCAACATCGTCCTTATCGGCCCTAACGGCGTCGGCAAGTCCACGCTCGCTCTTAACGTCGCCTACCAGGCGCTGGTCGCCGGCCATTCGGTCCTCTTCCGCACCGCCAGCGAAATGCTCGGCGAGCTCGCCGCCATCGACAGCGATTCCATGCTCCGCCGAAAGCTGCAGTACTATGCGGCGCCCGATATCCTGGTCATCGACGAGGTCGGATATCTCTCCTATTCCAACCGTCATGCCGATCTGCTGTTCGATCTCATCAGCCGCCGATACGAGAAACGCTCGACCATCGTCACCACCAACAAGCCCTTCGCGCAATGGTCGGAGGTCTTCCCCAATGCCGCCTGCGTCGTCAGTCTGGTCGATCGCCTTTTGCACCATTGTGAGGTCATTCCCATCGAAGGCGATTCTTACCGCTTCAAGGAAGCCTCCGAGCGCTCGAAGGCGCAGCGTCAACAACGCACCAGCCACCCCGCTGACGAAAAGGAGCCTGCAGCATGACCGGAAATCCTCATCAGCCGTCCGGTCTCGGGCGTGGAATCCAGTTCATCGTCAATGCCGAATGGACACCCGAGCAAGCAGCCGCCGTCTTCGAACTCCTCGACGATCTGCGAGACTGCATCTGGAGCCGTTACGCTCCCCACATCCAGCAGTTTGTCCGTCACCAACAAGCCCCTGACGATCAGCACCCTTCCAGCGACGAGCAGACACGGCAAAAGCCCCATCCTCTCGATCCCTCCTGGTAAAAAATACAAAGCGGCCCCATCGGGCCGCTTTCTCCTCCACAATCCTCGGCACCATTTGTCCGCGCTTTCTCGCAGCCGTTAACACGTCCAGAACCGGCGCAACACCAAGGCGGCAAAGCGATTGCTGATCCGGCTCCTCAGAAAGCAGGGTCTCACGCCGAAGCGGATGGTCACCGACAAGCTGCGTTCCTACGGCGCCGCACGCCGCCAGATCATGCCGAACGTCGAACATCCGCGCCGAGAATTCGCATGTGCCGTTGCGAAAGCGGGAGCGCATGATGCAGGGGTTCCGATCACCGGGATCGCTGCAACGTTTCGTCTCGATCTTCTCCGCCCTCAGAAATCTCTTCGTCCCACCTCGCATCAAACGCTCGGCAGCTGCCATTCACCTCCACCGCCTCCAGGCCATGGCGGCGTGGAAGACCATGACCGGAACGCTCGCCTGAATTCTGCAGCAGCGGCCTTAATCCGATCTATCTCAGATAACGTGACAAGCCCCCATCACCAGATGCACGTCCGGCCCCTTGGGCATCTCGGCGTCAATCCGCTTCAAGAAGTCGAGGAATTCGGTAGCCCGGTGACGTTTGTAGCAATGGCCGATCACGGCGCCAGTCGCAACGTCGAGCGCCGCAAACAGGGATGTCGTGCCGTTTCGGACGTAGGTATGGGTGCGCCGTTCGGCGACACCTGGCGCCATGGGCAGAACCGGCTGCTCGCGATCCAGTGCCTGGATTTGCGATTTCTCATCCACGCATAGCACGACTGCCCGGTCTGGTGGCGACATGTAAAGGCCGACTATGTCCTGCACCTTGTCGACGAACAGCGGATCGGTGGACAGCTTGAATGTCTCCGAGCGATGTGGCTGCAAACCAAAAGCAGTCCATATCCGACGGATGGTGGTGTGCGACAGCCCGCTATCGGCTGCCATGGAGCGAATAGACCAGTGCGTGGCATCCTTGGGAGTGGTGTTCAACGTACGTTCGATGACCTCAGCTACCTGCGCGTCAGAGACGGTTCGTGGCCGACCTGCGCGATATTCGTCCGTCAGCCCGTCAATGCCATCCTGCACGAACCGGCGGCGCCATTTGCCAACCGTATGCTCGTGGACGCCGAGGCGTTCGGCAACATCCTTGCTCTGCAGGCCCTGCGCGCACAGCAAAACCATCCGGCATCGATCTGATAACGAGCGGGGCGCTTTATGCCGGCGCACCTGACACTCAAGAAAATTACGATCCTCGTCGCTCAGAACGACGAGGCCTGCTTGCCTGCCGACCATCAATCAAACTCCTGCCGTTGCAACAGAAGCACAACAAAATGATGCCTACTTTAGTTCCGGGTGACTAGCTTAACCTCGTGTCCGAAAAACCGGCAGCAGGCCATGCAATGACCGCGCCTCTCAGCGAATTCTAAAGAACCTTCAGCATCCCGGAAACAAGATCATTGCAGAGATTTCTTGAAAATTTAACCCAACGAACGCGCATTCTAGGAGATCATAGTCCCACGTTTACAGTGGGTGCCGCTCAATTATCAGTTCCGGCTGAGAAAAGGAAGCTTCTCATGCACATCCTAGAAACCCCGCGCCTAATCCTAAGGCCGCCGTCGCATAGCGACGAGCTTCTTCTACATGGACTTCATAGTGATCCGTTTGTGGTAAATGCCATCAGAGATGGAGTCTATCCGACGATAGAGCAGTCGAAAGGCGAGCTGCTCCAGTTCATCAATCATTGGCAGCAAAATCGTTTCGGCTTGTGGATGGTGTTCGTCAAAGACGAAGGCCAAGCCAGCAAATTCGCTGGATATTGTGGATTGATATGCGGCAGCACGTATCTTCCCGAAGATCCAAATAACGCGGAAATCGTAACCTGCCTACACCTTGCGTCCTCCGGAAAGGGGATCGCGGTCGAGGCCGGCAGGGCAGTAGTCCAATTTGCTTTCGAGACTCTAAAGCTTGAGAAAGTAACTTCGTTCGTTCGAGAAAAAAACACGCGTTCGCTTCTCAAGAATCTGAAGATCGGATTCTTCTACGTCGAAGACGTATTTTTTAAGACTGGCACGAGGCGACGTTTAGAAATTTCTCCAATTACGGCCGTCAATGCCGATAACTTACTCGTTTATGATTATATAGATCCAGAAACGTAATTACCCACCCTTTCGATGCGGCACGGTGCGTCGTCACTCGTCGTCGATGTCCGGGTACTGCGGGGGAGCCTTGCCGATCTTGCTGACGATCCTCGGGTAATTGGCATCGGGCTGCGCCTGCCCTGTTCCAATAAGTTCAACGCGGAAGCGCCACTCGTCACCGTAGTCGTACAAGAAGGTCATTGCCGAGCCCACCTTCTGAAAGGCTGTGCTGACGCGCGTGCCCTTCACGCTGCGAGAGCCGCTCCCCTCTATGTCGGCGAAGAGTTCGAACCGCAGGGGCGAGTCGAACAGCTTTCCCGTCAGCTTTGAATAGAAGCCGTAGGCGTGGTCCAAGTCGAAGCCAAATGCCGCTACGATGGCTTCGGCCAGATCCGCCAGCGTGCTCGAACTCGACACCTCGATGTCCCGACAAAGCCGTGCCCGAAGAGAGGCTCGGAAGATCAAGGTCGCGGGCTCAGTCATCGCAGATTTCAGGCGCTGACGGTTTGAAGGATGATTTTGAAGGGGTTCGTGCCTGGCGCGAGACGAGCCGTGTCGACGACGGTTCGAATGTCGGCTTCGCCCTGGGCGGCCCACATGGCGCGATAGCCGTTGGTGATCTTCCGTTGAACGACGGCGGGTCTCAGCGCCCGTTCGCAGGCGTTGTTCGTCGCGTCGACCATTCCTGGCCATTGGGCAAAGGTCAAAAGTTGATTACGAGCTCGCCTGAACTTGTTTTGGATGTCGCGGGCCAGATCGCACGACGTTGTGGTGGCGAAGATATCGTCCAGACTTCGCTCCAGGGCGCGACGCTTGCCGGCGATGGTCGAGGCGGCGAAGGTTTCGATACCGTCGGCTAGGGCGAAGGCCCTTTGCAGCCAACGCTTGAGCCGTGAGGGCAGCATGTCCTCACTTGCCTCGTCCGCATAGGCGACGTCGCGGGCGAGATGCGCCAGGCAGGTCTGATGCGCATTTGCGTGACCTTGTTGTGCGGCATAGCGATCGGAACACCAGACGTCGGGCCGATGGCCGTCCATCAGGGTCCGGACCACGACAGCGCCGCGCGTTGGCGCCGCTTGATGAACAACCGCTTCGGCGCAGCGAAACACCCAGTGGTAGGCGTTGCTTCCTTCGATCCGCACGCCGGTCTCATCGGAGGCGATGACCTTGGCCCGGCGCAACGCCGCGACGGCCTTGTCGCACTCGGCCGCGAACGCGCCCTGCGCACGGCGCAACATGTTCATCAGTCCGCCCTGGCTAATGTTGAGACCGAAAAGGTTCGCGAACGCGCCCTGCAGCCGCTCGTAGGACAGGGCCTGGAACGTCTTGAGATAGGTCGCTACGGCGTGCACGCGTGGCCCGAACGGCGTCCCCTTCGCCGCATCTGGCACAGCCGCGACGACCAGCGTGCCGCAGGACGGGCAACGGACTGCCAGGCGCCGATGGCGCTCAATCAAAGGCCTGATCGCGGGAAGCTCAATCTTGTCGTGCTCGCTGACGGTTTCGGCAGCAAGATCGCTCGACAGGCTGGCGCGGCAGCAAAGACATTGGTCGGGATGATGATCGATGATGCGATCGGCATCCTCACTCATGGCGCGGCTGTGACCTTTATGACCCGCCTTGGCGCCGCCAGGCTTTGCCCTGTCCCGACGCGCCTTGCGATCGCTCGAAGGTGGCTTGGACGACGTGCGCGATGTCTTCTCTGGCCGCTGTATCCGCAGCACCAGATCGATCAACTCTTCCTTCGTCAGACGCTGCAAATCAGTGCGATCCATATCCACATAGATTCAGGGATTCTTGCCCCTGACAAGGGCGTGAGTAATTACGCCAGCACCGGCAGATGGATCAGATAGAGCGCATACGAAATGTCTCCCAGGCGGCGCAGGCCCCGCCCTGGCCAGTTCACAGAACCATTCCGCAAGGTCGCCCTTGTCACGATCCACCCGCACGTCAGCGCCAGTGCGGCAGTTGCCACGCCATGTGTCGCCGGCGGCAAGATCGCCAGCATGAAGGCCCAGACCGTCATCCAGAACGCCGTTTCCATGTTGCCGATCGCCAGCAGGTTTTCCGCCAACCATGGCCATGCGCTTGTGCCCATGGTTGCTCCGATCGCCAGCCCGACCGCGATTGCATCGATGCGGAACGTCCAAAGCGTCCCGCCCCATGGCCGCAGCGTGAACGCCCCGACCACGAGAACGAGTCCGGCTAGAGCAGTTTCTGGATAATCACGGTTAGGCATCGTAGCCGGCGTGGGCGAACAGGTTTTCGCATTCTTTGGGGTGGAAACGATCGATGGCGACGGCCACGGCGTCCCATAATTCCGGGATGGACCGGGCTGCTGCCTTTCGCAGTAAAGCCTTCAGCTTGGCGAAGGCCATCTCAATGGGGTTAAAGTCCGGGGAGTAGGGCGGAAGATAGCGAAGGGAAGCCCCCGCAGCCTCGATGATTTCGCGGACACCGACCACTTTATGAGCAGGCAGGTTGTCCATCACGACGACATCGTCGGGTTGAAGCGTCGGCACGAGGACGCGGCGCAAGTAGACCAGGAATGCTTCGCCATCCATGGCGCCGTCCAGGAGCCAGGGCGCGACGATCCCGTCGAGGCGCAGGCCGGCCGTGAAGGTCGTGGATTTCCAGTGCCCATGAGGAACAGCCGCCCGGCAACGCTGTCCACGCGCAGAGCGGCCTCGTAGCCGGGCCATCTTGGTATTGAGGCCACTTTCGTCGATGAAGATCAGGCGGCTCGGATCGAGATCGAGTTGGCCTTCGAACCACTCTTCCCGCGCTGCCAAAACATCCGGTCGCTGCTGTTCGGCCGCGTGCGCTGTCTTTTTTTGTACGTGATGCCACGCTTTGCGAAGAACGCATGGACCGTCGTCAGGCTGGCTTTGACCCCGCGCTCTGCCGCAAGGCGATCGACGATCTCGGCAAGCGTGATGTCCCGCTCATCGGTCTCGACCAAGGCGAGAATGAAAGTCTCGTGCGCGTCCAGCTTCGATACCTTCGGCTTGCCCTGCCGCCCAGGTTCCAGATTGCCGCTCGAACGCCAGGCCCGATACCATGCACCAGACGTCGATATCCCGATCGCAAACCGCCGTGCCGCTTCTCGGGTCGACAGGCCTGCCTCTATCGCCTCGATAACACGCGTCCGCAAATCCAGGCTGTAAGCTCGTGCCATGCCGCTGCTCCTTCCGCAAATCACTTCGATCAGGGAATCAGAACAAGCCGTTCACTGCAAACAAACGACTCCGATTAAGGGAAAACCGCTCTAGCGCGACGAGCGCCCGCCGCGGTAGCAAAAACACCAGGAGCGGAGCCAGTAGATAAAATTGCATTTCGGCGGCGATCGACCAGAATGGCCCAAACGCAAAGGCGTTCCCGCATCCTGTGGCGCCCCCGAAACAAGGCGCCCAATGCGCATTCGAGATGAAGGCGAATGCCGCCTTCGCGTCTGCAGGCTCAACGCCGCTTCCCGGCAGGATCAACCCGATCGAGAGGATGGCGCCGACGCACCAGGCCAGCGGCACGATCCGCATAGCACGCCTGACATAGAAGGCGAAGGCCGCTTCGAGCGCTCCCCGCTCGCGGCGCAGGCTTCGCAATGAGCGTTCCACCACCAGGCCGGAAATCACAAAGAACAGGTCGACCCCGACGCCCCATGCCGGCGCAAACAGCAGAGCCGCGGCCGTCCCGCCTTCTCCGAAGACCGGCCCGACATGCGACAGCACCACCAGCCCGATCGCAAGGCCTCGCAATTCATCCAGCCCCGATAGCCGGGCTTCTTGTCTCATCCGAATATCACGCTCGACAATCATCACAACATTGATTTAATCATAGGGTATAAAAGCGAGGCAAGGAATGCATGGACGCCTGACATTTATCGCAGTCGCGGCTGCCCTTAAATTGGCGCCCGACGCTTCGGCTCAGTCGCTCACGCATGATCCGAACGCCTGGCGCGCCGTCGCCTACGCCGATCTCGAGCTCCCGAACTCGGAGGCTGTGCCCTACGCCTCCCTATGGGCCGACCGACTGAAGAAGAACAACGACGCCTACGCGGCCAAAGGCGATACGCGCTTTGCGGTCGCCAACGCGCCGGCTTCCGAGAGTCACATCGTCGTTCGCAGCCCGACCAAAACCGTCGTCCTCTCGGTCCTGCACACGCTCACCGGCTGCTCGCCGATCCGCACCGATCCTGTCGGCAATGCCACGCTGAAACGATGCCCCATGCGCTTGGCGATCTACCAGAACGGCCGATCAACGGTCGCTGACGCTGGCTCCGGCTGTTTCATCGAATATGGCGCGCAACCGAACAACGTCCGCCCCGACCTCGCTCGGAATGGTGCGATGGGTGCATATGATGTTCAGGCCAAAAGCATTCGCGCCGGCATCGTATTCCAAGGTGAAATCGCCCCGGAATGCCAATTCCGGGTCCCTGTCCCGCAACCCTAGGGGAAGTCGCGATGCCCGGTGTGTTTCCGGCAACCTCGATACTCGGAAGGAGCGCAACCATGATCGACATGGAAAACCTGACCTTATTCAGTACACCAGCCTGCCACCGGCCATCGCCAGCGCCAGCGGATCAAGGCTTCCCTCACGACCCGCGATGCGCGGCCTTGACCGGGGCTCCTGGCGGCGGCCACGGCGGTGTCAGGAGGTTTACCATGTCCACGCTTGCCGCCCTCGCGATTATCCCCATGTCTGCCATCTCCGCACACGCATGGGAGCCTCTAGGCTACCAGTCGCTCACGACCACAGACGCGCAGCCGGCCATACAGACCGCATGGTCCGATATCATCGCCTCGAATGCCGCCTATTGGCGTGACGAGCTGCACAGAACCATTCCGGCCGGGCAGATACCGCCACTCGATATCCTGTCAAAGCCCATCAAAGTCAGATCGCATACCTTCATCGTCTCGATCGCCTCGACCCGCGAATGCGAGACTGGCGCAAACAACGCCAGCTCTTCCATAGAGCCTGACCTATGCGAGGCGCGCATCATTGATCCAGACAGCGGCAAAATCGTTGCACGCGCGGAAGCCTGCTACGTCGATCTGTCCGATGACGATAGACCCCAGGCCAATCGTAACGATCGAACCGAAATCGACGTCCAAGCGAACGCCAAAGAGATCCATTTTCGTTCATTCGTCGGCGGCAAGGAGTGGTCTCGATGCACAACCAGCGCCAAGCTTCCATGAGGCGCATTCCTATGTATCGTCTCTATTCCAAACTCAGCAGCGTCCTTGCGGCCGGCCTTCTAGTCTGCAATTCGGTGACGGCAGCATATGCCGGCGCACAATATTGCGAGCGCACCGACTACTCCGCACAGGACATCACAGATGCCGTGAAGAATTCGTCCCTGCACGACGAGCTGAAAACCACATCGTGCAGCCTTGGTGGCCTCGGTCGCTTCGAATCCGGCGGCAACAAAGGCGTCTACAATGGCTCTTGCTGCACCGGCATTTTCCAGCTGAACAACACCAACATCAAAAACTACGCAGGCATGTCGCGTTCCGAGTTTGGCTGCCAATCCCTCCAGTTTCAGGTCGACACCTGGGCCAAGCTTACAAACGACGGCTATAACTCCGCGCCCGTCAAGCAGCTCATCCAGATGGGGACCTTCGACGGTCAGAAGGTCGATGGCTCATTTATTGCGGCTTGTATTCAATTGGGGACTGGCAATTGCCAGCAGATGGTTCGCTCAGGCCGCTGTAGCGGATTCTCCGATATCAACGGGACAACGATCTGCGATATGGCGAAGAACGCACGCTCCATGGCCGACGCCAGCTGCCAAGAAGGTGACACGGCCGCGTGCCTGGGGCCGGGGGATTTCAATACAGGAGGCGACACAAAACTCGCCTCTGCCGCTCCAGGCCCGACCGGCAACGATATCAATGTCGCCTCTGGTCAGGTGTAACCCCATCTTCCCGTTGAAGGCCACGCCGTCGGCCCGCCGCCTTCAATGGGAGAGATTTCGCGACGAGAGCTTTCCAAATCCCCGTTTCAGATGGCTCGCCAGCTCCTGGCGCACATCATCAGGCCATTGCTCCATCACAACGCAGTTCACTTCGGCCGCAACCAGCGACCAGTACAGCAGATCCGCGTATCGTCCTTCGAACAGAGCCGCCACGATGAACTGTCCGATCACCAACGTGATCGCCTCGGGCTTGCCTTTCTTCCGCAGAAATTCCGAAACCTCTTCCACCCATGGTTTCGGGTGGCAATCGACGAACGCTGCCGCCTCCCTATAAAGCGCGTCGTCTCCTGCGACTTGCCAGATATTCGCTTGCATCGTGGACCCTTCAGCAAAATAATGCCATTGCATCGACGCTGGCGGATTTCCTGAAGCGAGTCAAAGAAATATAAAATATATTTTCTGCCTATCGTAGCAAATGAATCTACGCTGGTAGTTTAGCAGCTTCTACTTTTCTTGTATGCTACTGGCTTGTCCTGCGTCCCTTTTTGGCCGGAGGCAGCCGCTTCTTCTCGGAGGTTGCCCCAGCGGGGCTGACTGCCTCTTTCAAAGAAGGTACACCACTGAACTCCGTCATCGAGCGCTTCACAGCACGCGTGGCCTCGATATGCCGGGCAATCTCGTTGAAGTTGAAGCCGAACGTCTCGATGTCCCGCTTCACGCTGTCGTCGTCACCAGTCCGACCAACGAGCGTCCACACCGGCACCTTCAGATGCCGTGCCAGCCGCTCCAGGGTGACGAATGTCGGGTTCCCCTTCCCCGTCCGCAACTGGTAGAGCGTGCCGCGCGATAGCCCCGTAGCGTCGGCAAAACTCGCATAGTCCGGGTACTCGTTCTCGATTTGGCGAAGTCGCAGCGCGAGCAGGATCGAAAGCCAACCATCGCTGTCTTCTGTCTTGTTTTTAAATATCGGCACGGTTGCACTCCTGCTTATCGGTCGGAATATGACGGCCATTTTTTGTAAAATGTCTAGTGCTCAGGCTGTTAGCCGAAACGATGACTCATTGGCCTATTAAAGTGTCGCGCATCGTCCCCATACTCCCGCAAAGTGACGGCGTATAGCTTTTGGCCGCCGCTAAAATCATTCCAAACACGATAGCATTTCGATCTGCATGCCCCTGTTGAAAATGAATAATTAAATGATCATCCGGGACAACCCTGTTCTCTGGCCCCGCGGCAGGCAGGCCCTGCAATTGTTGCCCCATACCATTTTGAATGACCTGGTTCAGGTCGACCATAAGCGAAACCTCGACGCCGCTGTTTTCAAGAGCGTGGATGATTTCCCGGCTATGTAACGATATCAGGCGGCTGCGCAGCTCACGATTCGCCATTTGCCGACTACGCTTAAAACGGACCGCAAGGCTTGGCCCCGCGGAGTCGGCGAGGGATCCAATCTCTCTCCCTGTTCGAACTGGAAAAGGCGACAGGTAATCCGCCGCAGTCTGAAGCCGGTACCGCCAAAAGCGGCACCATGCCGCCCGCCGTCGAAGGACGCTTGACCCACGAGGGGCCATCCTATCTCCATTGATCATTATAATGACGCCCGATCTGTGATATTATAATGATCAACATCGAAATAGTAGGTTCTCTCTCATGTTCATGAGGTTCGCGTTCGCAATTTTCGCCGGCGGCGTGCTCGCTTTCTTCGCTCTGCCCGATCAGGAAGCCGGCCTTCGCATGCTCAGCTTTTCCACTGCTTTCTTGATCCTGTCCCTCGCCGCCGTCTGTGTCATCGCGTTTCTGACGCGCAAACTCGGACGTTATCGTCTTCCCTCCTCGTTACAGCTGTCGCGCTGTGATGACGATCTTCCTTTACATGACGCTGCAAAGCCCGATCGCTCCCCTTGGTCGACATCCGGCGTCAACCCCAAGGATCCGAACCTCATCTGGCAGTACCGCCTCAACGATCGGCGCCTTGGCCGCTTCAAACTCTAACAGTCCCAACGCGCCAGCAACCGCTCAATCATGCGCACAGACCGTCCGCCTGTTTCATCAGGTCTGCGATCTGCCTGATACGGTAACGCAAATGATTAGACGCCTTTGCGCAAGGCGACGTCCCGAGTTCCAATGGCCTCAGCAGAATGTACAGTATGATCCAACGCGCCGGGGACCGGTTATCGATTTGCAGGCGGATTTGCAGGCGGATTCGAAGACTGACCAGCCTGGTTAGATGCGTTTCGGATATCGCGGAGGATGATGGCATTCGGATCGGGCACGTCGGCAAACTGCCACAGGCCAAGGTGCTGCTTTTTAGCGACCTCCTGCGCGACGATATAGGGAGCATGGACCGGAGCGCCGTTCGGAGTGACAGCCGCGAACGCCCAGCCGGTCGAGATCAGCGCCGTGCCGAGATCGATGCGAGAACCGGCCGCGGATCCTGAAGTAGGCTGCGCGACGCAAACGACGAAGCGCGTTTTGGTCGCGGCCTGCCAGGCGGCCGTGTAGCATTGAGGTTTGAGATCCCGAATGAGAGAGACGAGCATTGCAAGGCTTGCCTCCCCGCAATCGACATGCCCCCCTGCCGTATTTGTGAAATATGTGCCTCGCAGGCAGGCTTGAACGCCGTAGAGACGGTGGGTTTCACCGGCATAGGTCCAGCTGTCGCCGGTGCTGAACGATGCTGTGGCGGGGATCGGAAACCAGGGATTGGATTTGTCCTCGGCCAGTGCCGGAACACTGGCGAGGACGGCCGCGAGAATGCCGGCGGCGGCGAAGCCAGGTTTCATTATTGATACCTGCTCAGATTGAACCAGAACCGTTGTTTGCCGTCGGTCGTCGTGAGATCGAGATAGTTTGGCTCCGTCCTCTGCTCGCGCCGCGTCACGGCCGATGTTGGACGCGCACCGTAACCCGAACCTCTCGGGTTCGTGCCCCAAGAGGCATTCGTTGCATTCCGCGCAGCACAGCGAGCGCCGTTACTGTCGGGCTTGTAGACAGTTTGTGAGCGAGAGCTGTTGTCGCTCCCGCTTGATTCCGTCTCGGGCGAGACGGCGATCGTGCCGTCTGGGCAGGGTTTGAATTTCTCATATCCGATACGACCGGAACTGCCGGCCTCGGGGCACTGGGGCCAGGGCTCCCCATGCGCGACCATACGGAAAGCGCGCTCGACCGGAGGCACACATTCCCCGACGCTCGCCCAACCCTGCGGGTTGAGGATGCACAGCAAGACCTTGCAGCCGAAATCATCAGCATGGGCCGGCGCCGGGGATAGAGCCGCCAAGGTCGGCAAAAACGCCACAACGGGAAGAACCTTGCTCATTTTCATTGTGTCTGCCTCAATTTCGCGATTGCAGTTCATCGATTCATTGTATTAATTCAGCATTACAGAATCGGCAACGGCGCAGGATTATTTTAATGATTCGATCCCGCAAAACGGTACTTGCAGCAGGTGCGATCCTGGCGACGTGCCAAGCGGCGTCTGCACAGGAAGCTTCGCAGAAATTCCAGGCCCGAGTTACAGCACCTGCCACGCGCAGCGTTAATGCTGCCGTCGTCGTGAATGGCCGGGTGATGCCGGCCTACCAGGTTGAAAGCCAGGCCGTGCAGCGGATCGGTGCGGCGGAAGGTGATGACCGCGCGGCCGCTACGGTGACATCGACCTTGGCTTACAACCCATGCCCCGGCGTAGCTGCCCTGTCGAAGGAAGAAGGGCAGCGGATCGTCGAAGCCGTCGCGCGCCAGCAAGGCTTTGCCCCGCCCCTCGTCCTCGCGGTTGCCCGGGCCGAAAGCCGCTTCAATTCCGGCGCGTTATCGCCCAAAGGGGCCTATGGCCTGATGCAGCTTCTGCCGTCCACGGCGGTAAGCTACGGTGTCAATATCTGCGATCCAGCGGACAATGTGAAAGGTGGGATCGGCTTTCTGCGGGATCTGCATCGCAAATTTCCGAACCCGATATACATGCTCGCCGCCTACAATGCCGGCGAGATCGCGGTTCTCAAATATAAGGGCGTGCCGCCCTACCCCGAGACGGTTGGCTACGTCGCCAACGTCATCAACGATTTCTACCAATGGCCATCGCTCGGGTCTGAGGCAGTGATGCCCGCCGGGGCGGTGAGCCTTGACCTGGCCGGCGTTCAACCGGCTGCGGCCGCCGCGGCGGATCAACGAAATGATCCGACATCCCGCACCAACTCCCGCAATGGCAGCACAGTGACGTCTCGCGAAGCGACGGCGCCGGCCTGGCAAGGCGGGATGGTGCAAAACTTTGACTGAGGAGAAGCTTTGATGACCTTGTGGAAGATGTTTGCTGCACGCAGCACTGGTGTGGCGATGCCGCTCATTCTCTTGGCAACGCAGGCGATGGCGGGGGGCGGAACTCTCCAGCCGGTGCAAAGCACGCTGCAGACGTTGGTGCAGACCTTGACCGGGCCGATCGCGACGGCTTTGGCGGTTCTGTTCTGCATTTTCATGGGCTTCATGGCCTGGGCGGCACGCCTGTCATGGTTTGTGGCCGGAAGCTGGGTCTTGGGTATCGTGCTGGTCTTCGGCTCGGCCCAGATCGTCGAATTCTTTCAATCCGCGGTCGGAAGGTGATCGGCATGGCAGACGGCCGGATCGATCCTGGCGAGCCGAGATTGTTGATCACGCCGCTGGTCAAGGGCTTGACCCGAGCGCCGACGGTGCTCGGCATCCCCTACGAGCTAGCGGGGTTCATCGGCGTGCTGACCGCGGTCGTGTTCCTTGCAACCCATAATCTGATCATGCTCTGTATCTGCGTGCCGCTCTATGCGGTTACCAGGATCGCGATCATGCGCGATCCCATGTTCATCGAGATCATGTTCATCCGTTCACGAAAGATGCCGCCCCGGAGCGCCAGCTTCTGGGGGGCGCGCAGTTACCGGGTGTGACGTGGCGATCGCACGGGCTCTTCGCGATGAACTGAGTTTCGGGGCCGTGTCTCGTCGGGAGAATCCGGTTTCGGCCCACATACCCTATTCGCGGCATGTGTCCGACGAGGTGATCAAGACGCAGGACGGCATGTTGATGTCCTTCGTTCACATGAGCGGACTTTGCTTCGAGACGATCGATATCGCCGAGATCAATTCGCGCCTGCTCGGCCGCAACGATCTCATTCGCGGGTTGGCGAACTCCCGCTATGCGATCTACTCGCATATCCTGCGCCGCGAGGTGACGCCGGCGATCGAGTCGAGCTTCGAGAATAAGTTCTGCCAAGAGCTGGATCAGCGCTACACGGCGGCCCTGCGCACCCAGCGCATGTTTGTGAACGACATCTACCTGACGATCGTGCGGCGCGAGCTGCAAGGCACGGTCGGGACCGCGGATCTCGTGATCCGCAAGCTTTTGGGACGAAGGGCCGCGGACGGTCGCTCTTCGAGCGAGGAGCGGGCGCTGATCGAACTCACGGACGTGATGAAAGCCGTCCGAGAGAGCCTGCAGGCGTATGGCGCGCGGGTTCTCACCGTCGTCAAGCGCAGTGACGTTTGGCATTCCGAGCCGCTGGAATTCCTGGTGCAGCTCGTCAATGGCGGATCGCCGCGGCCGATGGCACTGCCGCGCATGAAACTCGCGGAGGCGCTAGCGACGAAGCGGCTGTTCTTTGGCCCGAATGCGCTGGAAATTCGCGGGGCGTTCCCTGGCGAAACGCGATACGGCGCCATCATTTCGGTCGGCGAGTACCCCTCCATTACGGGACCAGGGATGCTCAACCCCATGCTGAAGGTGCCGCACGAATTCATCGTGACGCAATCCTTCGCCATCATCGACAAGCCCCAGGCGCTGACCCAGATGGAGCGGGTCGGGCGCAAGATCGACATGTCGGATGAAGCCGGCTCGATCGTGGCCGATCAACTCGGTGAAGCGCGCGATGAGCTTCTGTCCTCGGAAGCGCTCTATGGCTTGCATCATCTGACGGTGCTGTGCCTCGGGAAAACCATGGACGACGTGGCGCGCTGCGTGACCGATGTCGGCACGGCGCTGACGGAGGTGTCCGCCCTGTGGGTTCGCGAGGACCTGAATTGTGAACCTGCGTTCTGGGCCACCCTGCCTGGCAATTTCGCCTATGTGGCGCGCAAGTCGATGATCTCATCGAAGAACATGGCGGGCTTCTCGGCCTTCCATAACTATCCGAGCGGCCGGACTGGCGGGGTTCATTGGGGAACGCCGATAAGCGTCCTGGAGACGACGTCGCAAACGGCCTACTTCTTCAACTTCCATGTTCGAGACCTCGGCAACTTCACCCTGAACGGTCCCTCGGGCTCGGGCAAGACGGTACTGCTCGGCTTTCTCGCGGCACAGGCGCAGCGCATCACGCCGCGCCCCAAGCTGGTGATGATCGACAAGGATCGTGGCCTGGATATCTTCGTGCGGTCGCTTGGCGGCCGCTATGAGGTTCTGAAGGCCGGGGAGCCTTCCGGCTTCAATCCGTTGCGCCTGCCCGATGCGCCGCGCAACCGCGAATTCCTCTTCCAGCTTTTCAGCTTCATGCTGCGTCGATCCGACGGACACGCCCACTCGACGCGCGAGGAGCAAGTCATCCGCAACGCGATCGCCCAGGTGGCGAGCGCGCCGCCCGAAGGTCGAACCATGGAGGAGTTCGCCGAGCTGTTGCGCGGTGCGATGCGCGCCGGCGATGACGATCTCTATTCGCGCTTGCAGCCATGGATGAGGCCGGATCAGCGCGGTTGGTTGTTCAACAACGCGGAAGACTCGTTTTCGATGTCGTCCATTTTCGGCTTCGACATGACGAGCGTGTTGAGCGACGCAACGACCAGCACGGCGGCCTTGCTCTATATCTTCCATCGCATCGAGGAGCTGCTTGACGGGCAACCGGTCATGATCTTCCTCGATGAAGGCTGGAAGCTCCTGGACAATGATATTTTCAGCTACTTCATCAAGGACAAGCTGAAAACCATTCGTAAGCTGAATGGCATCATCGGCTTCGGCACGCAGTCCGCGGCGGATATTGTGAAGTCGTCGATTGCCAACACGCTGATCGAACAGACGCCGACCAATATTTTTTTCCCCAACCCGAAGGCCGACGAGGAATCGCACAGGGCGTTCGGGCTGTCGGAGCGCGAGATCAAATGGATCCGTGAAACCCCGCCCGAAGCCCGTAAATTCCTGATCAAGCATGATCAGGACAGCGTCATTGCGCGCCTCAATCTGGGCGCGATGCCTGACGCGATCAAGATCCTCTCCGGTCGAATTGAGACGGTTCAGGAGCTCGACGCGCTGCGCGCGCGCGTCGGCGACGATCCGCAGGTTTGGTTGCCAATCTTTCTTGGGAGGGACCCGGAATGAAGACCATTATGGGCGCGATGGCCGCCCTTGTGACGATTTTCGCGGGATCGACGGCGATGGCGGCCGTGCCGGTTTCTGACAGCCCGATCTTGTCGCAGCGGAGCGAGGACAAGGCCGACAAGGTTCAGATCAAGCTCATCCAGGAGGATACGAAGTCCGCCACGCAGGGCGTCAATTGCTCGGTGACGACGGCCAAAAAGGCGCAGAACGTGAAGGGCCCGAAGGCTTCGGTCGATCCGGCGGGTGGCCAGGCGTCCTTGGAACAGGCCAATCCGGACATCAAGGGCTCTTCGGCGTTCGCCTCGACCGGGTCGGGATCGGGCGCTGTCGGCGGCAATGCCGGTGAAAGGGGCCAGTTGGATATCACCAGTCAGATTCTAGGGGGCATGAATGGCAGCATGTCAACGGTGGCTCCCAATAAGCAGTCCTTCGAGACCATGGGTCAGGATATCGGGACCGACAAAACGGTCATGGAAGCCTTCGACCGCAACAGCGCAATCCGCGCCCAAGGCGGGCTGACCTTCAACGAGGTGATCCAGGCGACAGGGTTCTTCGCCCAAGCTTTCAACGTGCGGAACATCGGCACCGCCACACTGACAAGTCGGGGATCCTCCGGCCTGGTGGTGCCCACTCCCGCGAGCCCGCCGCCTGGCTCGGGCCCGCCGCCTGGCTCGGGTGGCTCGACAAGCTGTCCCGGGGCTACAAGCGGCGGCACGGCCGGCAACCCATGCTGCCCGTCGACGGACGGCGCATGCACGGCGCCGCGCACGACCGACACAGTTGAAAACGTCTCGCCCGTGCTTTCGCAAATCCAAAGGGACGCCAACAGCGCCCCCGTCACAATGACGACCGACGAACTGATGTCGGCCGTCAAGCAATATCAGGCTCAATAGGAGAAAACGCTATGCGTGGAATTCCGTTAACAGCGGCACTCTTGCTTGGCCTTGGCGGTATCGCCTTTGCGCAAGTGCCTACGATCGACGAGGCTAATCTGGAACAGGCTCGGCAGATTGCATCGGCCACGAGCGAGATCCTCAGCACCGACCGCAACATCATGAACTATACCCAAAAGACGCTGCAGGCCGTCACGGGCGACCGGTCGAGCCAGGCCGGCCAGCTCGCGCGGATGGCCTTGGGCAAGGGCGGCTTCTCCATGGGGGACGCGCCTTCGCTTGGTAGCGTGATCTCGGGCGGCTCGTTGTCGTTCGCCGGCCTCGGCAATGGATCGCAGGGCATCGTTTCGAACATGATCAATGGCTTGCAGCTGGTGAAAACCATTTCGGGCCTGATCAATGGCCAGACGACGCAGATGGATAAGAACTACAGCGCCCTGGTGAACGTCGCGGCCACTGTTACCGGGCTGCTGGACTCCTCGCAAAATGGGGTGAAGACCCGTTCCAGCGCTTTTCAGTCGGGCGCTCAACGGATCGGCACGGCGCAGGACATCAAGGGCTCGATCGATCAGAACAGCCAGATCATGGTGCAAACGGGTCTGACTGTGAACGAACTGATCGGCGCGGTGAATACCGCTACGGCGGCCGCCAATCAGGAAAACATCGATCGTATGAACCTGATCACGCAGGCCTCGCGGGGGCTCGAATACAAGTCCGGCCAATGACGGTGCGCTTTCTTCTATCAGCGGCCGCCATCGTTGGCGCTGTCGCGACCTCCGGGTGTGGCCACAAGCCGCTCAAGGCTCCGTGCTCGCGCGACGAGGGGCCGATGCAGCCGATGGCGTTCGCGGCGCCCGAACCAGGAACAGAAGCGAAGAAGCCATTCGAGTGCGGTCCGATGAAGGCACTCAATAGCGATCCATCTCTGTTTCCAGGTGGGACGTCGAAAAAATGAACTTCAATATCACCACGCTTCTGCAACAGGTCGACAAGTTCGGCAATAACTATGTATCGCAAGCCTACCAGAACCTGGCGTCGGCCCTGACCGGCGGCGGACAGGGGGGCGTCGCCGGCCTGATGCTGACGCTGTACGTGATAGTCTGGGCCATCAGCATCTGGCAGGGAACCTCGACGGGATCGGGAAAAGAGATGATCTGGCGCCTGTTCCGCGCCTTCGTCATCTACGCTCTGGCGACGAGCTGGGGGGACTTTCAAACATATGCCTATTCGTTCGCGAATGAGACACCTGCCGCGATCGGGAACAGCCTTCTCACGAGCGTTTCGGCCAATGTGACCGGGACATCGGCCGGGCTGAACTCCGTCAACTCCGTGCAGACGGCTCTGCAAAACATCTGGGATTCGCTCGCCAATTCCACCTCCGCCTTTATCAAGAGCCTTGGCGTGTTGAACTTCGGCGGCTACGTACTGGCGGCGATCATCCTTGTCGTCGGCGCGCTACTCATCGGCTATGCGATCTTCCTCATCATCCTGTCGAAGATCTTTCTTTGGCTTTTGCTGGCACTCGCCCCAGTGTTCATCATTCTTATGCTGTTCGGCTACACGACCCGGTTCTTCGCCGGCTGGGTAACCGCGATCGTGCAGTACATGTGTGTGCAGATTCTGGTCTACGCCTTCTGTGCCTTCTTCATCTCGATCACCCAGACCTATTTCGACGCGGTCAACCGGTCGAATGGTGCTGCGACAACGACCTTGACCGAAGCCGCGCCGCTGATCCTGATCTGCCTCGTCGGTGTGCTGCTGCTGTCGCAGATCACCAACGTTGCCGCCTCGCTCGCAGGCGGAATTGGTATTGGAACACCTTCGTTTGGGCGCTTCTACGACGGCGCCTTCGCAGCGATGGGCCAAGCCGGTCAGCGCAGGCTGATGGGACGCTTGGGCTGGAGCACGCGGCAGGAACGCCTGGCGGGTCGCGAGCGGGCGCGCGTGAGCCTCGCACAGAGAAGGTATGAGAATTCAGCGGAATATGCACGGCTTTCCCGAAAGCTGACGGATCCCGGATAGGTTTGGGGCACCAATGAGCGATGTGAAGGAAAGCGTTGGGCGACCGGCGAAGGAAACCGAGTCTCCCTTGCCCTACTACGTGGATGCGGCAATCTGGGAAAAAGATATCGCGCGACGCAATCGCTGGTCGCGATCTCTGGCGTGGTGCGTGGCAAGCGTCGCCTCGGTCATTGCCGTTGCAGCCGTGGGCGCGCTGATCCTTGCGCTGCCGCTCAAGACTTATGAGCCCTACATGGTGGTGGTCGACAAATCCACCGGGTTTGTCGAGGTCAAGCGGCCGCTGGCCGACGGTCCTTTGCAGCAGGACGAGTCGATGGGGATGTTCGATATCGTCCGTTATGTGAAGGCTCGCGAGACCTACGATCCGAAGGCGCTGAAGGACAACTTCGATCTCGCGCAATTGCTGAGCGCCGGCGATGCCTCGAGGGAGCTCGTCGAGCTTTTCAGCCCGGCGAACAAAGTGACGAACCCCGTCGTGCTCTACGGGCGAAACACCGTCGTGGCTGTGACCGTGAAGTCCGTGACATTTCCCAATCAAAGGACCGCCCTGGTCAGGTTCATGACGGAGGAAAAGAGCCAAGCGAACACCGTGCAGCGGCATTGGGTGTCGTTGATCCGGTTCCGCTACACCGGCGTTCCGGCCAAAAACGAGATCCGCTTTGAAAATCCGCTCGGCTTCCAGGTGCTCGAATATCGGCGCGATCAGGAGACGGCGCCGGCACCCACCGCCGAGACACCGCAATGAAGGTCGCCGGCATCCTGATGGCAATCGGGCTCGGCGTTTGCGCGGTTCAGCCGGCCCTTGCCGAACAGACCCCTCGGGCGGGATCTCGTGACAGTCGCATTCGCTTCGTCTGGTACCAGAAGGACGATGTGGTGTCGGTGCCGGCCAGCTATGGCGCCTCGACGATGATCGAATTCGGCGATGACGAGAAAATCGAAACCCTCGGCGCTGGCGACGTCCCGGCCTGGAGCATCGAACCCAACAAGAAGGGCAATGTGCTCTTTGTGAAGCCGATCGAGAAGAATGCGGGCGGGAATCTCAATGTCCTGACGAACAAGCGCAGCTATGTGTTCTTCCTCAACGGCGAGTTTCGGCCGGTTGCACAACAGGTCTATGCGATCAAGTTTCGCTATCCCGAAGAGGCGTCGGACGCGGCGCTGATGGACGAAGCCCGGGCTCGGGCGGCGCAGCCGAACCGGGAGGGTTTCAAGGCCGAAAACGCCAACTCGTCCTATGCCTATAAGGGGTCGTCGGCAAATAAGCCGCTCGTGATCTACGACGACGGTGTGAAGACCTGGTTCCGCTTCGATCCAGCAAGGGAAGTGCCGGCGATCCATGTCGTTGATAGCGAGCGCAATGAGACCCTTGTGAATTATCGCCGCGAGGGCCCGTACATCGTCGTCGACAAGGTCAATTACCAATGGACCCTGCGCAACGGCACCGAAGCAACCTGCGTCTTCAATCTGAGACTGAACAATGTGAACGAACCGAGCGGGCTTGAACCTTACGAACCGCAGCGTGTCGGCGGTGGGACTGTTCGGAAAGTGAGGGGACCCGATGCCATCTCCCAATGAGTACAGAATGCTCGCTGAGGAAGGCACGGCGGTCGCCGCGCCAAAATTCGGGGCAAGCACATTCTTCAAGATCGCGGTTCCGCTGGGTGCGGTGGTCTTCGCCGGCTGGATGATCTATGCGGCGACGCGTGCGCCAGACAAGCCGCTGTTGACGGCGTCGGATGGCGAGGAGTTTCACACCACACAGTTTCCCGCACCGGGGCTCGATACGCCGCGCCCCCAGCTTGATAACGGCACCCTGAAAATCCCGACGGCTCCCGAAGAGCCGCCGGCGACGCCGGCACAGCCGCCGTCGACCGTCGAGGCTCCGCCTCCCCCTCCACCAGCCTTGCAACCGCCTGCAGCTCCACCACAGGTGCAGGATGATTCCGAGGCCCGTCGTCTGGCTGAGGAAGAACGGCGCAGGCAAGAAGAAGAGGAGCGCCGCAAATGGGAGCGCTTGCGCGCCAAGCAGCTCGTCGTCGATAGCGGCGATGCGCCTGGCAGTGCGTCAGCATTGGGCGGCAATGGTACGGATGCAGCGGCGGCCGGAAACGCAGGCGAGGGCGAGGAGGACCCCAATCGGCGTTTTTTGGCAAGGGCGAGCCAGAGCGGAGCGGATACATCGAAGGCCACGATGAACCCGCGCACGGACGCTCTGGTCGCCCAAGGGACGATGATCAAGGGCGTACTCGAGACCGCGATCCAGAGCGATCTTGCCGGTATGGTTCGGGCCGTCGTGTCGGAGGATGTGTGGTCCTTCGACGGTCGCAGGGTTTTGATCCCCGCTGGCTCCCGCCTTATCGGTGAATATCGCAGTGGCCTCGCAACCGGCCAAACGCGGGTGTTCATAGTGTGGACACGCCTGCTTCGATCGGACGGCATGTCGGTGCAGCTCGGTTCGACAGGCACCGACGAGCTCGGTCGCAGCGGCATGCCGGGCGAGGTCGACAACCATTATTTCGAGCGGTTCGGCTCGGCGATCCTTCTAAGTGTCGTGGGCGGTGCGACGCAATTCATCGCCAACCTTGGCAACGACCAGAATGGGTCGAACACCAACCAGACCTACACGGACCCGCAGACCGGACAGACGGTGACAATCCAGACGCAGCCCAACCAATACCTGCAGAGCGCCCGCCAGATCGGCGCGCAACAGGTCTCGCAAAGCCTCAACCGCATTGCCGAAGAGGCGCTTCGCAATTCGATCAATATCGCGCCCACGATCCATGTCGATCAGGGGTCGCGCATCATGGTTTTCGTCCGCCGGGACCTCGATTTTTCGGAGTTCTATCCGGACCCGGTACGCGAGGCGTTGACGGAGATACGACGTGAGCGGGCAGCAAAGAACCGTCTTTCTAAATAAGGCGCTGGAGCCGGTGCGGCGCTGGCTCGACGACGATCGCGTGGTCGAAATCTGTGCAAACGGGCCTGGACTTGTGTGGGTCGAAATTGTTGGCTCGACACATATGGAGCCCTTCGACGTCCCCGAGCTCGACCGCGCCGCGATCACTTACCTCATGGAACGTATAGCGGCATCATCCTCGCAATCGATCAGCGAGGAAAATCCCTTGGTTTCAGCCGCCCTCCCCGGCGGCGAACGCTTCCAGGGCGTGCTTGCGCCGGCGACGCCGACAGGAGGCGCCTTCGCGATCCGCAAGCAGGTCGTGAAGGATATGCGCCTTGATGATTACCGGAAGCGGGGGGCGTTCGATACGATCTCCGTCCAGGATCCCGGCGAATTGAGCGAGACCGACAGCGCCCTTTGCGAATATCTCGACGCTGGCAAAATCGAGGATTTCCTCCGCCTGGCCGTGCGGGAACGGTATTCGATCTTGCTTTCAGGAGGCACATCGTCGGGCAAAACGACGTTTCTGAACGCGATTTTGCACGAGGTGCCTTCGGATGAGCGGATCCTCACCATTGAGGATACGCGAGAGGTTAAACCACACCAGCCCAACTATCTGCCCCTCGTTGCATCAAAGGGCGACCAGGGCCTGGCGCACGTGACCGTTGAAACGCTGCTGCAAGCCGCCATGCGGTTGCGGCCGGATCGAATCTTCCTGGGCGAGATCCGGGGAGCGGAAGCCTATTCGTTCTTGCGCGCCGTCAACACAGGTCATCCCGGATCGATCACGACGATCCATGCGGACAGCCCGACCGGTGCGTTTGAGCAGCTGGCATTGATGGTCATGCAGGCTGGGCTCGGGCTGAGCAAGGCAGAGATCATCGATTACGTGCGGTCGGTCCTGCCGATTGTGATCCAACAAACGCGCCGGGGCGGCTGGCGTGGAACTTCGGCGATCTGGTTCAACCGCATGACCGAATGGAGAGCCGCCAGAAAGGTTCCCCAGAATGTCTCGCGTATTCGCTTATAGGCTTCTCCTCGGCCTCATCGGCCTCGCCGCCTTCTTTGCCCTTTGGAGCCTAGCCTACGAGCTGGTGGCGACATGGCGGTGGAATCCCGCCCTCCCTTCTGAAGGCGCCTCGCGCTGGGGGCTTCTAAAATACCAGAACGCGCAACGCAGCCTAAGCGGCCTGTTCGTTGCCTGGCAGCATTTCAGCCAGCGCCTGGCCTATCATCCCACGCAGGGCGAGACGATCATCCGGGGCGCGATCGCGGTCGCGGTTGTCGTGGCGATCGGCGTCGGCCTGATCTTTGCAAGCCTGATCAACCGCAAGCCAAAGCACTACGGCGATGCGCGGTTCGGCACGATCATGGACGCCGAAAGGAAAAACCTGCTGGCAAAGCAAGGCTTGATCCTCGGCAAGATGGGTGGGGCGACGATCCGCTCGGACGATCCCGCGCACGTCTTGGTGGTCGGGCCGACCCGATCCGGCAAGGGCGTCAGCTTTGTCATTCCGAACGGTTATATGTGGCGAGGATCCTCGGTGTGGTTCGATCCGAAGCGGGAGAACTTCGAGGCGTTCGGTGCACACCGGCAGGCTCTCGGCGACAAGGTCTTTTTCTTTTCGCCCGGCGAGCAGGATTCGCATCTCTATAATCCGCTGGATTTCATCCGGCGCGATGCGCGCATGCCGACGGACTGCGCAGTGGTCTCCTCCTTCATCATCCCCGAGGCGACAGGAAGTTCCGAGATCTGGGCGCGCGCCGGCCGGCAGCTGCTTTCGGCCATGATCGGCTATGTGCTGACGTCACCCCGCTATGAGGGGCAGCGTCATTTGCGCGCCGTCGCGATGCTTCTTTCGACCGGCGTGGATTTTCTCAGGGTGCTGACGAATATCCGCAATGACGAGGAAAAATATCTGCCTTCGTGGGTCGTGCACGGGCTCAACCAGTTCATTGCGCTGGAAAAGGAAACGCGAAACTCGGCCTATTTCAACATGACGGCGGCTCTCAACCCCTGGACCAATGATCTCGTTGCAGCCGCTACGGCGTCGACCGATTTCGATATCTCGAAGTTTCGCAAGGACCCGACGGCTCTCTTCATCGGCTGCTCGGTGGCGCAGCTCGACGTGTTCCGGCCCATCATCAAACTCCTGGTTCAGCAAATCCATGATGTGCTGATGGCTTCCTCGCCAGGCCCGGACGAGCCCTATCAGGTTCTGGTGATGATCGACGAGTTTCGCCAGCTCGGCAAAATGGAGTCTATCGTTTCCAAGCTGGCGATCAACGCGGGCTATGGCTTTCGCATGGTCCTGATCCTGCAGGATCTTGCCCAGCTTGACGAAGTCTATGGAAAAGCGACGCGGCAGACCACGGTGTCCGCGTGTCAGGTGAAGCTTTTCATCCGCATGAACGACGTGGAGACCTCGGAACATGTCTCTGTAATGCTGGGACCGACCACGATCGAGGTGCCCACACCGATCATCAGGGCTGGTCAAGGTATATTTGGGGGCCGAGACAAGAGTTTAAGTTATCAGGAAAGGCCGTTCCGGACGGCGGCGGAGCTTCGGCAAATGCCGGCGAAGCAGGCCGTGGTTCTGGTCTCAAGCCCCCCTGGTTTCATGGTGCGCAAGGTCACCTATTATAAGGACGCTCCCTATAAGGCGACCTACCAGGAATTTCGGCACCGGCGCTTGAAGGTCCCGCCTCTCTCACGATGGCAGGATCTCCCGCTGCGCTCCATGGCGGACGTCGAAGCGGCGGCTAACACCGCGCCAGCGGCACCTTTCGAGTTGGGGGAACCCGATACCGGCGAAGCGCCGGTTTCAGGCCATAGAGCCTATGCCGATGCGGTGCCGCCTGCGACTGGTGCGGCGGCTGAAAGGGTTGATCCCGTCGCGTTAAAGCCGAA
Organism: Mesorhizobium calcicola; assembly: GCF_042682105.1. Classification (NCBI taxonomy): domain Bacteria; kingdom Pseudomonadati; phylum Pseudomonadota; class Alphaproteobacteria; order Hyphomicrobiales; family Phyllobacteriaceae; genus Mesorhizobium; species Mesorhizobium calcicola. The sequence continues at coordinate 138,172 of NZ_JBHUGY010000003.1, read as the reverse complement.
AGTAAAGAGCGACAGCGCGGACGCACCACAGGCGCTGTCAAGCTCAGGCCTTCCAACAGGCGGTGAGGCTGAAGCAAAGAGCGAGGTCGCCGCTGAAGTTCCGGAGTTGAAGCCGAAGCGGACCGACCAGACGGCCGATGATGCGCCGCGGCCGCTTCCCACCCTTGGCCGGCGATCGGCGCCGGCAGCATCAAAGATGTCCGACCCGAGTGCGTCTGAAGGCAACGCGAGCGTCTTGCAATTCCAAGTCCGGCCGGGAAACAAGTCCACGTCGATCGCCGCGCTGCTCGCATCGCTCGATCAGGAAGTGGAGGCGGGCGCTCCTTCCCTGTCACCGTCAGTGGATAGCGGAGATGTCGACGGGGTACCGTCAGCCGCTCTTGAGGCGCTGCAGGATCAAATTAGACGTCACGGCGATCGCTAGGACGTGAAAGTCAGTTGAATACAAATGAGCGGTTTGTGCCTTCGGTGCCCATGTCGAGTGTGAGAACGAGACGAAGCGTCCCTAATCCGATGGCGGGCGCATCGAACCGTTTCGTTGCGCCTCCCGGGTCTTGGTGGGACGTGAGCTGATTGCTGGTCCGTAAAATGCGATTGATTTTCACTCTAGCCAACCTGTATCAAAACCGATACAGTGCACCTCGATGAAGGTGATTGAATGGCTTGGAAGCAGTAGGGCGGATGTTCGAGCGTTTCCTGACGATGCGCGGATAGAGGCTGGCTGGCAGCTCGAACTTGTCCAGCGCGGCGACGATCCCGACGACTGGAAGCCTATGCAGATCGTGGGGGCCGGCGTCAGGGAAATCAGAGTCCGGGAGGCATCGGGAGCGTTCCGCGTCATCTATCTGGCAACCCTGGAGGACCGCGTTTTGGTGCTTCATGCGTTCCAGAAGAAGACACAGGCCACATCCAAGAAAGACCTCGATCTGGCGGCTCAACGGCTAAAACGATGGAAGGCAGAACGATGAACGTAGAAATCTATGAGAACGTCTGGGACGCCCTGGCGGACACCGAACAAGAGGCAGCAAACCTCAAGGCGCGCTCGGCGCTGCTCTACGAAATCCGTAAGGCAGTCCAGCGTTGGGACATTCCTCAGGAGGAAGCCGCCAAGCGGCTCGGTCTGACGCGCCCTCGCACCAATGATCTGCTGCGCGGTAAGCTCGCCAAATTCTCGCTTGACGCACTTGTCAACATCGCCGCCTCCGCACACCTGGAAATAGAAATCCGGGTAAAAGCGGCTGCATAATCACGAAGTGTCAAATGAGCACATTTTGCGTTTTGGCGCGAGCGAGTGCCGAACGGAGCCCCAGCCAGAGCCCGGCTTGGGGAACAACGAGCTCACTTAGTGCTACATGGCGAGGCAACTACTGCTTTTGCGGCTTCTGTGAATCAGGCTCTTCGCCTTCGACCGGAGTGGTGTTGATGCTCCTCGACTGCAGGCGCTGCAGTTCTTCGAGCCGTTCGCCTTTGACGATCTCGGGATCAAGCCGCTCGTTAGGATTCTGCGCCAATGAACGCGCGGCTTCGCTTGCGGCTTGTGCCTCGCGGGCTTCCTTCGCAGCGATGCTTTCGGCATTGCGCACCATTTCGCGGTCTTGCGCAACCTGCTCAAGCGAGGTCGGATCAGCCGACCCGGCTCGTTCGTCACGAATCTCCTGCTCGATGGCGCGATTACGGATCTCGCGAGCGCGATCGGCCTCAAGCCGCTCAGCGGCCTCGATCTCCTGGGCGCGATGGATCAAAGCTTCGGCGCGCGTGCCGGCAATCCGATGGGCCTGGTCTTCACTGACATGCGTGACGCCACCTTCCTGCAGGGATTTGAGATCCGTCCGGATCGCAAGCAGCTCCATGGTGGGCGCTGCGCGCCGTAAGAACTCCGCTTTCGTCTGGCCGTTCATCATGGCCGCTGTCTTGTTAACGGTCTCGTTGATCTGTTTTAGGTTTTCCCGCATCTGGTCCGCGGTGGCATCTGAACTCATTTGAACACCCTTTCCATCTCGAATAGCGACGACAACAGTACCGGATCGGAAAGCTTGCGTCATCCGATCAATGAATTGACTCGCTATCGCGTTGTCCGGCTGAGAAGCAGCAACCGAGTGCCAGTCCCGAAGGCTTGCCTGGGTGGCCTGCAGCTGGCGCGTCGAAATCGGAATCTTTACCGGGTTGGCCTTTGCGTGATTTATCCGCTGGCGGGCTTTCTCGATGACGTGCGGGTTTGCACGGGCATAGGCGCGGTCCCGCGCCTCCCTGCCCGGCCGCGGCTTTTCGGCCGTGGCCACAATCGCCTTGTCGCGCGGACCATAGCTTTGTGATGACGCTCGATAGGCCGCGGAAGTCGCGACGATTTTCATGCCCTGCGCTTGTGCGTGCTGGGCATAGAGCCCGCGCCATTCGCGAAGCTGGGCCGGACCTGGTCGCAATCGCTCACCGTCCTCACCTTTCACGGCGACGATGGCATGGACATGAATATGGCCGCCCTCCTCCGCCATATCGGCATGCATGCCGAAGGCGAATTTGTGATTGGGGAACTGCTCATGCAGGAACCCACGTGCGGCCCTCACCAGAGCTTGCCTGTCCTCGCCCGCCTTGGCCGACAGGATCATGTGCATGGTGTCGCGAGGCTTGTAGGAATTCAGGGTCTTGTCCCAAGACTGCGCGGTCTGCCGAACCGCCTCCTCAGACGCGATCGCGGCGCCGTCGGCGCCGATCGCCGCTCCGTCATGGGTAAGGCGCGCGAGCTGGAACACGACACCGGCTTTGCCGTGGCTGGGCTCCCCAATTGGCTTCACCGAAACGGTATCCTCCTTGACCCCAAGCGCGTCGGAGATCCGCGAGGCGATCATGGCCCGGGTTGGTGCCGAGAACTGGCGATCCTGCTGGCGTCGATCGGAAAAGTGAAACCGATGCTTCACCTTGTCGTCCCCGTTCTCACCCCGCACGACGCTGTGTCCGGCCATGGTCGCGACGACGCGCGCGACGCTCGATCCGTCCTGCTGTGTGTCGATACGATAGGCGAAACCGTGGCCGGCGAAACCTGCCTGAACTGCCTGTGAAAGGCGCTCGGCATTCTCGTGCCCTGCCAGCGAAAGCCGAAACGTCGCCACATCCTCGCTCTCCCGCCGCTTGTCGAAACGCTCGCCCCACTGTTTCATTTCCTCGGCGACGGCTTCCCGCGTTGCCAGGATACGCGCGTCATACGTCTCCAGCGCGACGCCCTCCTTCTGGATATATTGACCGATGGCGGCTGCCCTAGTGACGCCATGCCCGTAGGAAATCACCTTCAGAACGGCCGGCTGATACCCGGCCGCCAGCCTGTCGGCAGCGGCCCTCGGCCGAGGTCCGCCGGCGAGCTTCCGCCGCTTCGTTGGCCGGGCGAGGTTTAGTCGCCCGGCTTTACCGCGCGGCGGCTCCAGCTCCCGCGCAGACGAGCGCGGCAAAGCCGGTTCCGTTGTCTGGCTTCCCCCGAGACCGCCCTCCCCTGTCCGGCCGCGAACCGTCTTGAACAACCAATCATCGTCATTTCCAGCAAAGGACAACATGGCCCGATGCCGGCGCTTGCGGTTCTCTTCTTCAAAAGCCGCGCTCGCGCGAATCCGATCGGCTATGGCCTGTATGGACGACTGGTCGAGGTTCACGCGCCCTCACCATCCAGCAGATGCGCCGCCTTCCGAAGTTTCAGGCCATGCGCGATCGTCATCGCGGTCAATTCGGCGTCGACAGCTTTCACCCTCTCATCCAGCGCTTCCCATATCGGCAACGCCGCCTCGATGGGGGCAGCGTGGCCGGAATGAATGGCATGGAGAAGCTGGCTGAGGTTTCGGCCGACCATCCGGACTTGCGAGGCCAACGCCGCGACAGTGCGTGAATTCTCAGCTGACAGAGCGGGACCGACATCCAGGCTGGCCCGGATAATGCGCCGCAACGTCTCCGCTCGGTCAAGCTGGAACACCTTGCAGGCCTCATCCAGGAGCGCGCCCGCGTCCGGCCCAATATCGATCCGGGAGCGCTTTCGGGTGTCCTTGTGGGCGGCGCTGGTGTCCAAAATTCCCTCGCTATGGCGGATGGGCCTCACGTCGAAGACGGTCCAGGTCGAAGCGAAGCGACGACCTGCTCAGCCAATTTGGACCCAAATTGCGTATCTTGTCAATTCACTATGCAATATTATACTGATCGGATGTTTCGCTAGTCCAGAGCCAATTATGCATCCCGGAACATTGCACCAAATGCGCAAATTCGTGTTATCACCTTGGCACTTATGTGCCTTCGTACTTTGTAGCATCGGCGCATTTACATAATGCAAGAAAGTCACTTTGGCGCCAAATCGCCTATGCGCATTGACGCCAAGGTGACGCAACATTGGGAAAAAACAATGCCGGAACAACGCGCGGTGCAAATCACAGTGGCCTCTCCCAAAGGCGGGGTCGGCAAGACCATGACCACCATCCTGCTCGCTGGCGAGTTCGCCGCCGCCGGTCATCGGGTGACGGTGCTCGACACCGATCCGCAACTGTCGGCGCTGGAGTGGAGCAAAAACAGTCGCCGCGCCGGGTACGCTCTTTCAAACATCGACGTCATCCCCATCAACTCGACCGACGAACTGATCGATCGCCTGGCGCAATCCGACGCCGAGGACCTGCTGCTGGTCGACGTCCAAGGCACGGCCGTGGCCGCCCTCGGACCGGCCGTCGCCAACGCCGACTTCGTGCTGATCCCGACGAAAGCGCACGTCTTCGATGTCAAGCAATGCCTCGGTCTGATCCGGCACATCCGCTCGCTTGGCGGACGCCATCGCGAAATTCCCTACGCGGTGATGCTCAACATGGTTTCGGGGATCGAGCACAACACGATGGCCTTTCGCACCGCGATCCAGCTGCTGCGGCAGGCCGATGCCAGCGTGCTTGAGACGTTTTTGTCGCAACGGCCGACCTTCGCCTCAATCGCAACCGCCGGGACGCTTTACGAAGTCCAGCCCGTGAACAAGGCCGTGCAGGACGCTCGCGACCAGACGAATGCCCTGACCGCCGAGATCATCCGCAAACTGAACGGAGCCACCCCCCAATGAACGAGAAAAGCGATCGGACCGCAAACCAATTGCCGCTGCCTGCCTTGAAACCGCGGGCCCGTTCGGATGATCCGTTCTCGCGCAACATGGCTGCCATTGTGGAATCCAGCATCAGCGAAACGGACAACCTGGAGCAGCAGACGAGAACCCAGTCTGCCAGAAAGGCGAAGGCGGAGCTCGAAAGGCCAAAGGCAGACGGCGGGACAGCCCGGCTGCACACACGCATTCCGGTCTCGCAGATGATCGAGCTGCAGGTCCATTGCGCGCGCAATAGAACAACCATGCAGGAGGTGGTGCAGGGCCTGATAACGGAATTCCTTGCTCGGCAGCCAAAGTAGCCAGATGCGCAATCAGCGTCGATTTTCGTTATGACCGACCGCCCATGACTCCGGCCCAACGAGAATTGGCTACATCTCTTCGGGGAAGGCCATCAAAGACGCTGCTGAACGACTGACGTTCGGTTCCATCCATCACGAGAGTGAATCGATCCGCGTCCGCTGATTCAAACCATTCATTGGACGCGCGCGTCCGGCTGCGCGATTCTGTCCGCAATGATCGCGCAGCTCTATCGCCTCTGTATCGAACGCCGCGACGCGGATCGGAACATGGCGCGCTTCTATGCGCTGTCGATCGAGGAGACCCTGTTCGGCCAGACCTGCCTGGTCCGCCGTTGGGGTCGGATCGGAACCACCGGCCGCACGGTACAGCACTCTTTCGATACCGAGGGCGAAGCGGTCGAGCTTTTCCTCCAGCTGCTGCGCACCAAGCGGATGCGCGGCTATCAGCCGCGATCCACCTACCCGATGTCAATCGGCCGACAATAGGGGGTCTGACTCACATTTGATGATTTTGCATGGCGGCGTGGTGCCGTTTTCTGAGGGGAATCAGCACCATGGTGAGAAATTTGCGTTTGTCGTCCTTGATCCCGGCGGGATTGGTCGTCGAGGCCATCGCTGAGAACGAAGAAGTGATCGTCATTACCGCGCGGTCAGGTACGCCGGCGCGGCCTTGCCCTCTTTGCCGCAGAGTGTCGAGCCGGGTCCACAGCCGCTATGTTCGACGCGTGTCCGATCTTCCCTGTAGTGGGACGAAGGTAGAGCTCCGCCTCAGCGCGCGGCGCTTCGTCTGCGATGCTACATTGTGCCGTCGACGAATCTTCGCCGAGCGCTTTGACGACAGTCTTGTCACCGAGCGATCGCGCCGGACCTCGCGATTGGAGTGTATCGTTCATCATCTTGGACTGGCGCTCGGCGGCCGGCCGACGGTTAGTTTTGCAAAGCTCAGCAATGACACATTGCTACGGGTGGTGCGGCGACGGCCTGTCTACGAACAGACCCCTATCAAGATTGTCGGCATCGATGACTGGGCCCATCGCCGTAACCATCGCTACGGCACGATCGTCTGCGATCTGGAGCGACGGCGGATCGTGACGTTGTTGCCCGACCGAGAAGTTGCCACCGTCGAGGCTTGGCTTGCCGATCACCCTGAGATCGAAACCGTCTCGCGCGACCGCGGCGGCGGTTACGGCGAAGCCACCGCCAAGGCATTACCGAATGCGGTTCAGGTCGCCGACCGCTGGCATCTCATGGAGAATACGAGCGCGGCTTTCCTCGGCAATGCGCGCGCCGTGATTTTTTCATGGAATGAGCGCGCGAAATGGGCGCCCCGCTTCCGTGGTCATTGACAGCCCACGGGCGATAAAACGAGAGGGCTTACCCCCCTCGTTTCGTCGCCGATCTCATTCGAGGTCAGCGGCGAAGGCTTCGATGTCACGCGCGAACTGCTCGGCCTCTGCCTGCTCCTGTGCAATCAGGGCCGCCAGTTCGGCTTCAGCCGCGATGCGTTCCTTCCTGGTGAAGCAGCAGCTCCGAAGCTCGGCCCGCAGTTCATTGATGTGATCGATGGTGGTCATGTCGAAACGTCTCCTTTTGCTGACGTCAACGGGCCACGTGCGCACGAAGCGCGGGTCAGGGATCGCGGAACGCGACCGGCGGAGCCGGCGAGTGGGGTGCCGGTTTTGTCGGAGCGTAGGGAACCGGAGCGGAGATGAAATCGGGGGCCCACGCTCGTCCTTGACGCGGGCTGAGCAGCCGTAGAATGGGACGACAGAAGAAAGAGAGCCGCAGCCCCGGCCAGGGGATGCGACCGTATTTCACCACCTTGATGTGCCACGATCATCTCGATCCGGAGCAAGCCTTCGGTGCGCCGGACGCCTTGGACGATCTGAGCAGATTTCCTCGTTGCGTATGGCACCCGAAAAGCCGGAAGCAGGCTCGATGCCTGCTTCCGGCTTCCACACGCGCAAGAGATGAGCCCCGCCTCGGCGGCGGGGCTCCTTCGTGGAAGAGTTTCAGACCTCGCGCTTCGGCCGGTTCCAGATGAGGGCGTATTCTCCCTCCTTCTCGCCCGGCCAAAGTGCGGCGGTGATCGGGGCATTGAAGCTCGGGTCATCCAGCTTGATCGAGATATATTCCTCGCCGTCGCCGGAGACCGCCTTCCAGCCTGCGCCGACCTCGACGCCGTTGCCGGCGGTGATGCGGAAGTCGGGGGCGTCGCGCGAGACACGTTCGATGGGGTTCAGGCGGGCACGCATGCTGACAGTGAGGGTGCGCACATTGCCGACAATCCCGTTGTTGCCGTTGGTGGAGAATTCGCCGATGACTGCCATGATCTGTTCCTTTCGGGTTTGCTCGGGCCGCGCCTATCGCGACCTCGATGGCGGTGTAAGGACCGGAGGGCGGTCGACCCCGCACCTGACAAGGCCGCAACGCAGTGGAGGGCGGGCGCAAGCGGCTATTTTGCCTCGCGATGCAAAGGCGGGCTGCGCCCCGCCGGCGGAAAATAGCCGCGGCCGGCCGTTGCGGGATGGCGACCGAGACGAGAGGCGTCCTGCGGTCACACCAGACCCATCGAGGTCTGCGTTGGTGCGCCAAGGTGTGAGACGGGAAGGAACCTGGATCATGCGTCGTAGGCGCCATTACCCACGAAAAACAGGGATACCGCGTCATCAGCACCGCTCGCCTCGCGACATCGATGCTGGCCACCGCGTCGACGCCTCTGCCGGCGCCACGTCCGCCTCGCCTTGATGATGGCGCGCTGGTCGAAGCCGATTGAGTGATCGCTCCCGCAAGTGGCAAGGCTCTCGGTCAAGCTGGGCGATCCGACTTTTCCCGGCATCGTCTCCTGCAGGCCGGGCGAGACAGAGACGACCACCTCCCCCGAACAGGCCTGCGGCGTGTCACTGTCCCCCCCACATGGAAACGGGCCGCCGGGGCGGGGCTTTTTGCGGGTACAGCCGGGTGCCGATCACTAGGTTGGAAAGCGGGGCTGATGAAACATCAGCATTCGGGCGGAGCGTCCGGCCATTGCTGCGCGCCGTGCAGGACACGCAGAATGCGGACCGTGGTCTCCGTCACTAGATAGGCCGCCACATAGGGCGTGCCGGTGACGACCAGTTCGCGTGTCCCGGCAATCCGGCCCGGACGGCCGCTTTCCGGGAAATCCCGAAGACGGCGGGCCGCAGCCTCGATCCGTTCATCGACCGTTATGGCGGCCGCCGGATTATCAGCCTCGATGTGGGTAAATATGCCGTCGCGATCGGAAAGCGCCAAGGCAGACCATACGAGCTTCACGATGCCAGGTCGCCGCGCCTCCGCCGTGCCGCCGCACGCCGGTTCGCGAAATGCGCCTCGACCTCATCGTCCGGCATGTCGGGCCTGGTATCGGTGAGCGCCTCCAGCACTTTGCCCCTGAACCAGGCATCATGCGCCTCGCTGCTGGTCACAAGTTCGAGCGGCAGCGCGCCCTCATTGGCGGTACGCGTGAGCAGGATCCGCACGGCATCGGAGACCGTCAGCCCCATGCTTTCGAGCACGGCGGACGCCCGATCCCGGACGTCGGCATCGATACGGGTCTGGACAAGGGCGTTCGCGGCCATCAGCGCCTCCATTTCTGCAGAAAATGTAATGCAATTGAATGACGATCGCCAGTCCTCTATACGCGGTGCATGTCCTCACCTTCACTCGGCCACAATCCAGCTGCCCGCGATCGGCGACCGTCGACAGGTCGGACCCTTGCTGCACCCAGAAGGAGCACCGCGCCGCGAATCGGGGCCGAGCTTAATTTGAACGAGAACCGCTGGAGCTCTCACCCGTTCCGGAAACGTCCGCTGGATGTTCTCACATTATCCAATGCTAATGATGCGCGCCGTGGGGATAAGTGCATTTAGTGTATGCCGGCAGCACCCACTCCTGGGCTCGGGAGTTCACCAACCTTGGACATGTCGTCATTGATCGCTCTGGGCTGGGCGAAGCCTGTCGCCAAGCGCCAGAAGAACGATACGGCTGACGCGGGAGCGGATCTGCGAAGCGGCCCAGAGCCACCCTTGCGGTTGGTTGCGGTGTGGAGCGAGGAGGAACAGGTTGCGGGCATGGTGGGTTTTGCCCGCAACATTTTGGCGGTGGAGATGCCGATCCAGGATTCGACTACCGCGTGGTTGGGCGACCGGATTTCACGCCGGTGCCGAGCAAGCGCGCTCGCAGGGCGGTTCGGAGAAAACCGGGGTCCGCCCGGCAACCAGCGGAGCGTGAAGCATCAGGCTGCCTTCCGCTCCGTTTCCGTCCGCGGCTGTAGGCCATGCAGATAGGCGACCGCCCGCTGCGCATGGGCGGCGGCCGAAAAGATCGCCCTGCGGTCTTCCTGAAGGACGCGCAACCAGGACTGTAGGTAACTGGCGTGGTCCGGCCGCGGCTCCATCTCCGGCACAATGCCCAGATCGGCGCAAATGAAACTGGCGCCAATTTCGACTAAAAGTTCTTCTCGCGCCCGATCGGTCTTGTCGTGATGATATCGGCTAAGGTCCCGGTTCAGTCGAGGAGGGGCGGAGGTCCAATGCAGAATCTCATGGGCTTTCGTAGCGACTAGCGACGCGGCGTCCTTGAACTGTTCGGGAAAAGGCAACTGCACATGGTCGCTAGCCGGCGAATAATAGGCCTTGTCGCCACCATAGCGCACCGTCGCTCCTGTATTACCGAAGAACCGCTCGGCGTGTTCGATCGGTTCGACCGGATTGGGGACCGGGTCCGCATGCCTGCAGCAATGGTCAGGCAGACCCTCGATCTGGTCACAGTTGAAGACGGTGTACGCCTTCAGGAACGGGATCTCGCGCTCGACTTCGGCGCCCCCGGCGTCCTTTTCGGTCTTGGTGAAGCGGCTTGCATAAACAATGGTCGCGCCACTCTCACCCTTGCGAATATGCGCGCCCAGTTCGTTCGCCTGCCGTAACGTCATCCACATTGGCGAAGAAAAGCCGCGTGCGATCCCCTCGGACCAGAGAAGGAGCACATTCACGCCTGTGTAGCCCTCGCCATTGTGGCGCAGCGGTCGGGTGATCCGACCGACGGTGTTGCGCTTACTCCATGGCTGGACCCATGGGCGAACGCCCTTCTCCAGATCGGCAACGATCTTGTCGGTGATCCGCGCATAGATGTCGGTGCGTGATCCGTTTGCCCTGGCTTTCATGTCCTGAACCTCCATTTGGGAGCCGCGCCCATCGCGGCCCGTCACGGGCGTCCGTCGCCTGGCCTATCAGGGGGGATGCGCATCCACAGGACCGCAACGAAGAGGAGGACGGCGAAGCCGTTGCGCGACCCGCCGGACCGGGCAGGACCGCCATCCGGGACGGGACGCGGGGTGCGGCTCCCTTCCGTTCTTCTTTCTTCGTCCCTTGGCCGGCGGGGCGCGACACGGAAAAGGCCGGTCGCGGCAGGACCGGCCCCATAAGACGGTGTGACGGGCAAGGCCTGGGCCTTGCCCGATGGGCGGCTCAACCGAGTGCCGCCATCTGCTGCTCGGCCGCCTTGCGGTCGAGATTCTGGCCGGGATTCTCGACGGGACGCTCGAACGGCTTCCAGACCTCGCCGACGATCTGCTCGTAGGCGGCAACGGCGCCTTGCGCGGCCATGCGGAGCGAATGGGCCTGGATACCCATGTCGGCTGCGAATTCGCGCTTGCGCTGGGCGGCGCTGTCGTAACCGACCGGACCGTCGAGGTCCTCGTCGCGCGCGTCATTGGCGGCCTTGGCGGTGGCATCGCGTGCTTCGGTGACGGCGCGGGAGTAGAACTGGCCGGCGCCGTGCGCGGACCCGACATAGGCGCCGACGATGCGCTGGAGGTGGATCTGCATCGCCCGTTCGCCAAGCCCCTCGGAGAGGCCGTCGGCGGTTTCGATGATCAGGCGCTGGTGCAGGTCACGGATCCCGTCGCCGTCGATCACGGCCGTTCCGAAGCTGCCGGCGATCGCCGTCGCCTGAGCGGCGTCCGGGCACGTGAGCCGGACCATTTCGAGGGTGGCGCCCTTTCGAAGCTGCACAAGGCGGGCGGACTGGCGGGATTGGGTTGCGGGCTTGGCCATGGGGTCTTCCTTTCGTGGTTTCCTCCGAAGCGGTCCGGCCCTTGGCCGATCTGTCCTTCGGTGCGGTCGAAAGGAACCGGCGGAAGACGGGCGTTTCAGGGTCCAGGCCCGCCAGGACGAGCGGAGCCGGTATGCGCGCAAGCAGGTCATCCTGACCTCGCGCGGCGCGCAAACCTGCTTTGCGAGGACGGCGCGGTCCGGCCGCCCCGCGGCGCGAAGCGGCCTTGAAACGGACGGCCGCCGGTTCAGACCGCAGCAAAACCGAAGGACAGATCGGCCAAGGGCCTGGTCCGACAACGGAAGCCAGGGAACAGGGCGCCACCAACAGCGCCGCTGCATATTTCAGTCTGCCGGAAGCGTGCACTCGTTCGATGGGACCTAACGGGTCGGGCCGGCTCTCCGCCCAACTCTCAGAAGACCGTTTGCGGCATGAGATGAGCACGGGCATGGTCTTGCGGATACGGCTCGCCAACCGCGTCCAGCTGACCAGCGACAGGCACAGGACATACCTGGAAGCCGTCGAGGGCGCGTATTGTGCCGAGATCGATGACGCCATGCTGGTAAAGCTCTATGGCAACTCTGCGGAAAGCGCCAAGGATCGCTACAGTCCTGCCGAACGCACTGGCGCACATAATGAGAGATCGAGCGCTGCTGTACCAAGCCCGTGGCCGCCCAAGGCTGCTTGCACCTGTCACCGAGTTGCGCGATTGTCGAGGTCGCCCGAGTGACGCGAGCAACCATGAACCCGACGAAGAAGGCTGCCCCTTTCGTGCCGACCGAAATCCATGTCAGCACGGTCGAAGATCAGAAAGGCGCGCTCGGCATCCTATCCATCAGCACAACAATGGGCCTGTTAGAAATCGTGCTCGACGGACAGGCCGCCGACGCCATAGTTGATGCCATCAGTGTAATCAGGCCGAAACTGGCCTGAGGGTCGATAGCCATACTCGTTCCTGATACGTCCGTTGGACGTTCTCATATAATCCAATGCTAAAGTCACACCGGCCTTCCGGCATTCGACCCTTGGCAGACGGTGGAACCGAAACCGGAATGCTGTGCGCTCTTGGGGCGACGAGCCGATCCCGGCGCTTCGCGCCAGTTCGCCAATCGTGCTCATGAGCGTTCCCCTTCGCTTGAGGCGTCATTTGGACCTTTTGCCGGATCAAGGGGAAGCAGGTGGCGCGCCCGAACGGCCGCGATGGCAACGTCCTGTCGGGCAAGCTTTCGGGTGAGCGCGTCAACTTCCGGCTGACGCTCGGCGGTCAGCGCCGCCAGCGTCGCGCGATACCGTTCCAGAAAGGCGCCCGGCTCCGGCGCCTTACCGCGGCGAAGGGTGGCCTGTCGCCGGCCAAGCAGCGGAATGATCGCTGTCATGCGCCGCGTGATCTGCCGGTCGATCAGATCGAGCTGGTGCTGCGTCTGCCGCCGCGCCGCTTCCATGCGGAAAAGCTGCGCGGCTTGTTCTGGCGGACCCGACATTACGGGACCCTCCCGCGCCAGCTGGGAAAGCTCGAGGGACCATCATAGGCGGCATGCTTCGTCTCATCGATGACGAAGCCGAAGCGGCCGACAGCGTAGTCGTCGCTCGGCACGAGAAAGCGACGCTGTTCAACCCCTTCCTCGCGCTTGCCGCCGATGGTGGCGATCACCTCGGTCATCCCGGCATGATCTGAACGGAGGGCGGTGAGAGCGATCCAGTCGTCGGCATGCACCCGCGCGAACTCTTGGGCATCCTTCTCGTGGGACTCGCCGGGAGCGAGAGAACGACCGGAGATCGCTTCCCAGGCATCAGGCCAGGAGTCGCGGACTGCTGTGTCGGCGGCTCTTCGCTCGTAGGTCGTGAACAGGTCCGGAAAGGTGAGCGCGACGATCGCCCATTCCGCGTCCTCTTCGTAACAGGCGTCTTCCGCCCGCAGCATAGGATGGACCCTCGCATTGCGCGCGGCAGAGAGCTTGAAGCCGCCATGTCCGGCCGTGGTATGGGATACGATCTCGTCCGCGTAGACGGTGGCGCCTTGCGACGCGCCCCATGGCGTGCTGCAGTCCATGCACACAGTTTGGCGGTCAAGACCTCGCAGCTCGCGGCTGTGGTCAGCCTGCTCGATCATGCGGCCCAGAAAGGCCACTTCGTCCTCGACGCAGCCGGACCTGACAAGCGCTCCTACCGGCCATCATAGTTGTCGCTCAACCGGACACCGTAATTGTCGCCGCGCAACGCTCCTCGGTTTGCAGATCGACAAGCGCGGCATCGACTACATCCAGCGCCGTTCCGCGCTTATCGAGGAAGTGACCCGCGATAAGGTCAAGGCGATGGCGAAGAAGCTGCTTTCCGTCGAGCCCGCCATCATGGTCGTTGGCCCGCGGCTGGACACGAAAGGATAAGCCTGGAAGTCAATTTCGCCTTCCTTCTCTCGCCGAGAGTGGCTAGGCAGAAGCAAAGTCCGGCCTCGTGGCTGCTGGGATCTCATAAGGCCCGCGAGAGGCGATTTCGCGGGCCAAATCGAGCCTTATCGGGCAAGTCGCCGGGTTGCGGCAAGGTCCTGCCCATGCGGGCTTCTTTTTGCGCGGACGAGCCAAGGGTGGCTGGCGCTGTCGCTATACCATGCAGCGTCTGCCGCTGGCGAACGCTGATCTCGCATTACTCAACTTCTTCAGCTACCAAAACCGAGTTGTCGAGTTTCGAACATACCTCCTTTCCACTCGGGTACAGTAGTCTACCAGCTGCTTGGGCAAGGCCTTGTTCGGATCTGGAAGTCGCGGAACAGACACTGCCGATATCCGCCGTGTTAGGGAGGAAACCAGTATTGCCCTGTGCCTGGCGATGGTCTGCCACCTGAATATCGCCTGACCTGTTCGCCCGTGTGCCGGCACTTGGCGCGCCGGGCGGCGGGCGCACGTTCGAGGTCGTCAATCCCTCGACCAGCGAATACTGGCGGAACTTCCCGACATGGGCGTCGAGAAGACGCGCGCGGCGATCGAGGCTTATGTCGCACAGATCGAAATGGGTGGCTCACAGCCCGCGAGCGCAGCGAAACGCTGTGGCAATGGCAACAGCCGATCGTCGACCACACACGATCTCGCCGCGATCCTCACTACCGAAATCGGCAAGCCCCTTGCCAAAGCAAAATCGGAACCACATGCCTCGGCGTATCTCCAGTGGTACGCCGAGAAGGGCCAACCGCATCTGCGGGCAAGACAATCTCGGCACCCTCGACGGGGCGCCGCATGATGTTGATCACGCACCCGATCGGCGTCGTCGGCACGATCACACCAAGTGGCGTCGTTGCGTATCGCCAGCCCGTGATGGTCTGGTGGTTCCGGGCTGCCGCATATCGGCCGGGAATATGCCAAACCGATTACATTCTTGGAAATAAGTAACTCGAGCGCGAAGGTGCAATTTGCCTTCGACACGTGTGCTAATCGCGCAGTGATATCAATTTCCACGTCCTGAAACTCAAGGAACTGATGGTACAGCGGAAAATACGCCTTATACACTGCCTCCTTCAAGACGAAGAGATCCCGCCGCTTGAGCAGACGCAGATCGTACATGCGCTGCTCATTAGGGGTGGCGATCAATTCGATCAGGTTATCCGGCAGAGGTTCATTAGGCTCAATGTCGATGCCGAGAGATGCAATCCTTTGCGTCCCTGCAACAGCGGCGGCTGCTACTGTATCGTGGTGCGCCAAAGACCCGACGAGCCCGGGCGGCCAGATCGGAACACCAGACCGCGTCTTTAAGATCGGCATCGATGGGAACCCCAGTTGCGCAAGAAGTGTTCGGGCAACCACTCTTGCGGCGCCGCTTTCGCGGCGGACTTTGGGAACAGCGCGTCCCATAGACGCAACTTCGGAAGCGTACATGGCGAATTGGTCATCGCGTTCTATTGGACGAATGCCGACGATGACGTTCTGTCGATCAATCGTGAAAATCTCCATCTATTTGGTCCCTTTGAGCCGTTCGAGGAGCTCAGCCAATGAAGTTTGGACTTAATCCGACCCGGCCGTCGGTCAGCAGCGGCGCCAGCCAACATATGAGTGTTCCCGTCTTTGGAGCATCGATCCAGGGCCATTCAGGGTGTTGTCGGGATTTCGAGACCGAACCTGGTCTGGGCGCCGGACACTTTGGAGCTCGTTAGAGATCCCTTTCACTAATCGCGGTTAAGTGCGCAGAGATGGCTCGGGCCAGAGCTTTGCGGCTTTCCAGATCACTCATCATCGTCACGTGGTCGCCTCCAATCGGTACGGCAGTAATGGCCTCTCGACTCAAGACCCGGTCCCAGCCGCGCATGGGCGAACGCGCCTCGGGGCCCAATGAAGTCTCAGCTTGTCGCGCCCGAGAACTGAACAGAGCCTCGGTGGCATAAAACTGATGTATCTCAATTGGCAGGGATGGGATTTGGTACGCCTGTAGCGCCTCGTGAAATCGGGCGACCTTTTCATACATCACCACTTCGTCTCGGAGATCGCCTTTTGAAGCGATCGCTCCAATTTGCTGCGCCTTTCCAAGCAGCTGAGCGATTGAACTGTGTCGAGCAAATTGCTCCAACAGTTCGAAGCTCTCATCCTCAAAGGACTCAAAAGAATCCAGCACCACGTCTCGCACCATTTGGATGGGTGATATCCTTGTCAAGTTCGCCGGGAGCGTAACATCGATCAGCGCCATGAATGAAACAGCTTCGTCCAGCCTCAACAGGTGCTGCGCAATTGCGTAAGCCAAGATCCCACCTGATGAGTATCCTGCGAGGCGATAAGGCCCAGACGGCTGGATCTCTTTCATCCCCTCGATAGCCTGCGCGGCTATTTCTTCGAGAGATGGTGGACAAAGTTCATCGAAATCTGGCCATGACACAGCATAAACGGGACAGTCTATGTCCATTTCGCTTACCAATTTGACGGCATAGGAACTGTCTCCCATCCCTGTCGGAACAAAGAAGAGCGGCGGTTGCGATCCCGTCGGACGAATGGAAATCACTCCCGGATTACTTGGTTGTGATTCCAAATTGAGCTTCGATGCAAGGTCCTTCAAAATGGATGTCTGGAAGAGATCGCTGGCGCTAAACTTCAGTCCAAGATTTGAGGCTCGACTTATCAGCTGCACCGCCAAGAGCGAGTGGCCGCCGAGCTCGAAGAAGTGGTCGTGGCGGCCGACCCGCTCGACCCCGAGCAGCTCTTGCCAGATCCCGGCCAGGGCCGTCTCGACCGCGCCCTGCGGCGCCTCGTAGGCGGCCCGCGCATAGGCGTCGTCGGCCGGCGCCGGCAGCGCCTTGCGGTCGAGCTTACCGTTCGGCGTCAGCGGCAGCCCATCCAGCCGCACGAACGCCGCCGGCACCATGTAGTCCGGCAGCAGGCTAACCAGATGGGCGCGCAAGGAGGCAGCGAGCTGCGCGCCATCGGCCTCGTCCGATCCGGCCTCGGGCGCACACACCACATAGGCCACAAGCTGCTTGTCGCCGGCGCGATCCTCGTGCGCCACCACCACCGCCTCGCGCACCCAGGCGTGCTCGCAAAGCCGCGCGGCGATCTCGCCCGGCTCGATGCGGAAGCCGCGGATCTTCACCTGCTCGTCGTTGCGCCCCAAAAACTCCAGATTGCCGTCCGGCAGGTAGCGGGCAAGATCGCCGGTCTTGTACATGCGGGCGCCCGGCTCGCCGCCGAACGGGTCGGCCAGGAACCGCTCCGCCGTCAGCTCGGGGCGGTTCAGGTAACCCCGCGCAACTCCCGACCCGCCAATGTAAAGCTCGCCCACCGCCCCGAACGGAACCGGCGCGCCATGACCGTCCAGAAGATACACCCGCGTGTTCGCAATCGGACGACCGATCGGGACGATCGGCCCGTCAAAGTCATCGGGGCAGGTCCACGTCGTCGCGCAGACTGTCGTTTCCGTCGGTCCATAGGCATTGATAACAGATGCTGCAGGCAGGCGACGGATGAGTTCGGCCTTCGGCAGCTCTCCAGCAAGAATGAGAGCTTGCGACGCCAAATGTTGCGCACTCCTGCTTTCCTGAAGCAAGGCCGGAGGCAGCGTCGCGTGGGTGATGGCTTCGCTTCGCAGGTAATCCGATAGCTTGTTACTCGCCTTGCGGAGTTCATCCGCAGGCAAATGCAAGGCGGCGCCGGAGCCAAGCGCCATAATCATTTCCCAGACACTGGCATCAAAACCGAAGGAGGCGAACTGCACCACTCGACTGTCTGAACAGACGCCAAACAGTCTGATCTGAGCCAGCACCAGATTGACCATTCCGCGATGCTCGACCATGACGCCCTTAGGGGTCCCGGTGGAGCCGGAGGTGTAGATGATGTAGGCGAGATGGCGGGGACTAAGGCCCAGCGCGCGCGGATCCGGGTTCGAGGCGGGCAGTTCGGCCCAGGCCGAGGTGGCCATATCCAGATCGACCACGCTCACATCGGCCAGCGCCTCGGCGCCGAGGGCGGCGCGACCGGCCGCATCGCAAAGCAGCAGCCGCGGCACGGCGTCCTCGAGCACCTGGTTGAGCCGTGGGCCCGGATAGGCCGGGTCGAGCGGCACATAGGCGCCTCCCGCCTTGAGGATCGCCAGCAGTCCCACCACCATGGCCGGGCTGCGCTCCAGGCAGATCGCCACCGGCTGATCCGGCCCGACGCCGAGGCCGATCAGATGATGGGCCAGCCGGTTGGCCCGGGCGTTGAGGTCGCCATAGCTCACCCGCTCGTCGTCATGCACCACCGCCACCGCCTCGGGCGTCCGGCGCACCTGTTGCTCGAACAGTTCGTGGACGCAAAGATCCGACGGATAGGCCGCGTCCGTCCGGTTCAGCTCCTCCAAAAGGTAGGTCCGCTCCTCGGCCGGCAGGATGTCGAGCTCGCGCACCGGCTTACTGGGCGCCTGCTCCAGCGCCTCCGCCAGTTGCTCGAGCGCCCGCTGCATGTAGCCGCACACCCGATCCGCAGAGACCGGCTCCACCACCTGTGCGGTGAGGCCGAGCGCCTCGCCATAATCCTCTACCGACAGGGTCAGCGGATAGTTGGTGCGTTCCTCCCCGCCCAGCCATTCCATGCCCGACAGGATATCATCCGTGCCGGAGCCGGCCATGGCCGCCGGCGTGTTGTGGCGGTAGTTCAACAGCGCGCTGAACAGCGGCGCCGGTGCCGCAACGCCGCTGCAGCGTTGCGCCTGCGCCAGCGAGGCATGCTCGTGCGCCAGCAGCTCGGAAAGCCGCGCGTGCGTGGTGCGCACGCTCGCCTCGACCCCGCTGCCGTCCAAGTCAAGCCGCACAGGCAGGGTGTTGATGAACAGGCCCAGCGCCCGCTCGGCGCCTGCACCCGCCTGCATGCGACCGAACAACACCGTGGCGAACACCACCTGCTCGCGCCCGCTGCTCAGCGCCACCACCTGACCCCAGGCCAGATGGCAGAGGCTCGCCAGGCTCACCCCCAGCCGCCGCGCCTGGGCCCGCAGCCGCTCGTTCAGCGCCTGCGGCAGCATCCGTTGCGCCTCGCCAACCCCGCTGCCGTCGCCATGCACCTCGATCAGCCCGAACGGCAGCGTCGGCTCGTCGATGTCGGCCAGCATCGAGCGGAAGAACGCTTCATGCGCCTTCGCATCGCCTCCCAACCGCGCCTGCGCCACCAGATTGCGGAACGGCTGCGGAGCTGCCAGCTCATGACGCCGTCCCTCGACCACGGTCCGCACTTCGGCATGCATCACTTCCAGCGTCGTGTGATCGCCGATCAGATGGTGCAGCAGCTCCAGCAGCAGCCAGCGCCCGCTGCCCGGCTCGCGCGCGATCACGACGCGCAACAGCGGCGCCTGGCCAAGGTCGATGCGGTACTGGCGCGGATCGAACCGCCGCTTCAGCTGCTCGGGACCGGGACCGCCATCCTCATCCAGCTCGACCCCGCACACCTCCAGGACCGCCTTGCGCCACACCACCTGGGCCGGGCTCGACAGCCCCTCCCAGACAAAGGCCGTGCGCAGGATGTCGTGCCGATCCACCACCTGCTGAACCGCGACGAGATAGCGCTCCAACAGATCGCGCTCGGCAAACGCCATTTGCGACACCAGCAGATATGGATCGCCCCGGCTGGCCAGCAGATGATGGAACAGAATGCCGTCCTGCAGCGGCGACAGGCCATAGATATCCTGGATGTTGGCGACCCCGCCCGGCACCGTCGACACGATCCGGTCGATCTCCTGTTGGGTCAGATCGATCAGCGGCAGCATCTGCGGCGTGATCGCCGCGGTCTGTTCGCCGATCAGGTTGGCAGGCACCGCCACCTCGTGATGGCTGCCAAGGCTTGCGGCCAGATCGCAAAGCACCGGCCTGGCGAACAGCGTGCGCACCTCCACCCCGAGCGACAGCCGTCGCAGCCGCTCCATCAGTTGCACCGCCATGAGCGAGTGGCCGCCGAGCTCGAAGAAGTTGTCGTGGCGGCCGACCCGCTCGACTCCGAGCAGCTCTTGCCAGATCCCGGCCAGGGCCGTCTCGACCGCGCCGCGCGGCGCCTCGTAGGCCCGCCGCGCATAGGCATCATCGGCCGGCGAAGGCAGCGCCTTGCGGTCGAGCTTACCGTTCGGCGTCAGCGGCAGCGCGTCCAACCGCACGAAGGCCGATGGCACCATGTAGTCCGGCAGCAGGCGACTGAGATGGGCCCGCAACGCGGCCGCAAGCTCCACGCCATCGGCCTCGTCCGGTCCTTCCGTCGGCTTCGCCACCACATAGGCGACGAGCCGCTTGTCGCCGGCGCGATCCTCGTGCGCCACCACCGCCTCGCGCACCCAGGCGTGCTCGCAAAGCCGCGCGGCGATCTCGCCCGGCTCGATGCGGAAGCCGCGGATCTTCACCTGGTCGTCGTTGCGCCCCAAAAACTCCAGGTTGCCGTCCGCCAGATAGCGCGCCAGGTCGCCGCTCCGGTAGAGCCGGTCGCCCTCCACAAAGGGGCTGGCGATGAACCGCTCCGCCGTCAGCTCGGGGCGGTTCAGGTAACCCCGCGCAACTCCCGACCCGCCAATGTAAAGCTCGCCCACCGCCCCGAACGGAACCGGCGCGCCATGACCGTCCAGAAGATACACCCGCGTGTTCGCAATCGGACGACCGATCGGAACAACGGACCCATCAAAATCAGCCGGGCAATTCCAGGCTGTAACGTCGATAGCAGCTTCCGTGGGACCGTAAAGGTTGTGCAGGCCAGTCCATGGCAACACGCGCCGAACCTTCTGCGCAAGGGAGGCAGAAAGCGCCTCACCACTGCACATGAGACGCTGCAGGGATGTGCAGCGATCAACACCCTTCGTGTCCATAAAGCTGACCAGCATGGATGGTACAAAGTGTGCAGTGGTGATGCGTTCGCTGATTATCAATTTTACAAGCACATTGGGTTCTTTGTGTGCAGCCGGAGGCGCAAGCACCAGGGTCGCCCCTTCAAGCAACGTCCAGAAGAATTCCCAGACCGAGACATCGAAGCCAAATGGCGTCTTCTGCAAGACGACATCGGTCGCATTGAGGGCGTAGGCTTTCTGCATCCAGATCAGGCGATTGATAATAGCCCGATGCTCATTTGGTGCCCCCTTGGGGGTCCCGGTTGAGCCTGAGGTGTAGATGATGTAGGCGAGATGGCGGGGAGTGAGGCCCAGCGCGCGCGGGTCCGGGTTCGAGGCGGGCAGTTCGGCCCAGGCCGGGGTCGCCGTCTCCAGATCGACCACGCTGACGTCGGCCAGCGCCTCGGCGCCGAGTGCGGTGCGGCCGGCCGCATCGCAAAGCAGCAGCCGCGGCCCGGCGTCCTCGAGCACCTGCCGCAGCCGCTGAGAAGGATAGGCCGGGTCGAGCGGCAGATAGGCGCCTCCCGCCTTGAGGATCGCCAGCAGTCCCACCACCATGGCCGGGCTGCGCTCCAGGCAGATCGCCACCGGCTGATCCGGCCCGGCCCCGACGGCGATCAGATGATGGGCCAGCCGGTTGGCCCGGGCGTTGAGCTCGCCATAGCTCAGGCGCTCGTCCTCATGCACCAATGCCACCGCCGCGGGCGTCCGGCGCACCTGTTGCTCGAACAGCTCGTGGACGCAAAGATCCGACGGATAGGCCGCGTCCGTCCGGTTCAGCTCCTCCAAAAGGTAGGTCCGCTCCTCGGCCGGCAGCAGCTCTATGCGGCCGACCGGCTGGCCTGCATCAGCAACCATCGCCCGCAGCAATGCCAAAAGATAGCCGCGCTGCCGCTCGATCGTCGCTTTGTCGAACAGCGCCGTGGCATAGTGCAGCGATCCGGCGATCTGATCGCCATCTTCGCCAAGGTCGAGCTCCAGATCGAACTTGACCTGATCGAGCCACTCCCCCGCAGCCTCCACGCGCAGCCCCGGCAGATCCAATGACCCGTCGGTGTTGTTCTGCCAGGCCAGCATCACCTGGAACAACGGCGTGTGGTCGAGGGCCCGCGGCGGCTTGACGATCTCGACCACCTGCTCGAACGGCAGGTCCTGATGCTCCTGCGCGGCCAGCGCCGTGCGCCGCGTCCGCTCCAGAAGCTGCGCCACGCTCGGCGCGCCCGACAGGTCGACCCGCAGCGCCAGCGTGTTGACGAAGAAGCCGATCAACTCTTCGATCTCGCGCCGGCCGCGATTGGCGCTCGGCACGCCGACCACGACGTCGTCCTGCCCCGACAGGCGCGACAGCACCGCCGCCCAGGCCGCCAGCACCGTCATGAACACCGTCGTGCCATGCTGGCTGGCCAGCCCCTTGAGCCCGCGCGTCAGAGCCGCGTCGATGACGACCGGCACACCGGCCCCGGCGAACGACTGCTGGGCCGGCCGCGGCCGGTCCGTCGGCAAAGCAAGACGTGCCGGTGCGCCGGACAGGGCGTCGCGCCAATACTGGGCCTGGGTCTGCAGCCGTTCCCCCGACAGCCATTGGCGCTGCCAGGCGGCATAATCCGGATACTGGATCGCAAGCGGCGGCAAAGGATCGTCCTGTCCAGCCTCGAACGCCCGATAAAGCCGACCGAGTTCACGCACCAGCACGCCCATCGACCAGCCGTCGGAGACGATGTGATGCTGGCTCAGCAGGAAGACGTGTTCCTCATCCGATATCCGCATCAGACGCGCGCGCATCAGCGGCCCGCGCGACAGATCGAAGGGAGTGTGCGCCTCCTCACGGCACAGATCCAAAAGCGCGGCTTGCGCATCCGGCCTGTCCCGCAGATCGTGCTCCACCACCGGCAGCCCCGCATCCGGAGGCAGAAGCCAAACCTGGGGCTTGCCCTCCGGTGCGACAAAGACACTGCGCAGCGCCTCATGACGCGCAAACAGACGGTCGAGGCTGCGCCGCCAGGCGCTGCGGTCGAGCGCACCACGCAGCCGCAAGGCCAACGGCATGTGGTAGTTGGCGCTGCTCGGGTCCAACTGCGCCAAAAACCATAGCCGCTGCTGCGCAAACGACAGCACAAGCGGCTCATGACGCGACACGGCCGCAATCGCCGGCAGCTCTTGCGGACCGGAGCGGCTCAACACCTCGACGATGCTTTCCGCCAGATCGCAAAGCACCGGCCGGGCGAACAGCGTGGCTAGCGGCAGCTCGACACCGACGGCCTGCGGCAACCGGCTCATCAGCTGCACCGCCATGAGCGAGTGGCCGCCGAGCTCGAAGAAGTGGTCGTGGCGGCCGACCCGCTCGACCCCGAGCAGCTCTTGCCAGATCCCGGCCAGGGCCGTCTCGACCGCGCCCTGCGGCGCCTCGTAGGCGGCCCGCGCATAGGCATCGTCGGCCGGCGAAGGCAGCGCCTTGCGGTCGAGCTTACCGTTCGGCGTCAGCGGCAGCCCATCCAGCCGCACGAAGGCCGATGGCACCATGTAGTCCGGCAGCAGGCGACTGAGATGGGCCCGCAACGCGGCCGCAAGCTCCACGCCATCGGCCTCGTCCGGTCCTTCCGTCGGCTTCGCCACCACATAGGCGACGAGCCGCTTGTCGCCGGCGCGATCCTCGTGCGCCACCACCACCGCCTCGCGCACCCAGGCGTGCTCGCAAAGCCGCGCGGCGATCTCGCCCGGCTCGATGCGGAAGCCGCGGATCTTCACCTGCTCGTCGTTGCGGCCCAGGAACTCCAGATTGCCGTCCGGCAGGTAGCGGGCAAGATCGCCGGTCTTGTACATGCGGGCGCCCGGCTCGCCGCCGAACGGGTCGGCCAGGAACCGCTCCGCCGTCAGCTCGGGACGGTTGAGGTAGCCGCGCGCCACCCCCGCCCCGCCGATATGGAGCTCACCCACCGCCCCGAACGGAACCGGCTGGCCATGAGCGTCCAGAAGATACACCCGCGTGTTCGCGATCGGACGGCCGATATGTGGCACAGCGTCACTGAAGAGCTGTCCCGAGGTTGCCACGACAGTAGCTTCAGTAGGGCCATAGTTGTTTATTAAGTTGATTGGCGACGGTCCCAGGGAAGGCACACGCTGGAGACGATCACCACCGATAAGCAAGTACTCCAAGGTGGGATTTATCAGCTCGCCTTCTAACGCGGTTACAGCCAGCGGCGTGACTAAAAAGGCCGCGTCCAGTGATTGATCACGCCACCATTGCAGCAGACCAAGGGAATCCTCTGCTGACGCTCTGGGCGGGAGCAGCAATGTGCTACGATTGTATAATGCAGACCATAACTCCCAAGCGCTGGCATCGAATGCCACTCCAGCCGTGAGTGTGCAGCAGGTTTCTGGTTGCGGACAAAATGTTTGCACATGCCATGCTGTGAGATTGACCAGGCTTTGATGCTCGACCATGACGCCCTTTGGGGTTCCGGTTGAGCCTGAGGTGTAGATGACATAGGCGAGATGGCTGGAGGTCAGGCCAAGGGCGCGCGGGTCGGGGTCGCAGGCGGGCAGTTCGGCCCAGGCCGAGGTGGCCATATCCAGATCGACCACGCTCAGATCGGCGAGCGCCTCGGCGCCGAGGGCGGCGCGGCCGGCGGCATCGCAAAGCAGCAGCCGCGGCGCGGCATCGTCGAGCACCTGCCGCAGCCGCTGAGAAGGATAGGCCGGGTCCAGCGGCAGATAGGCACCGCCGGCCTTGAGGATCGCCAGCAGCCCCACCACCATCGCCGGGCTGCGCTCCAGGCAGATCGCCACCGGCTGGTCCGGCCTCACCCCGAGGGCGATCAGATGATGGGCCAGCCGGTTGGCCCGGGCGTTGAGTTCGCCATAGCTCACCCGCTCGTCGTCATGCACCACCGCCACCGCCTCGGGCGTCCGGCGCACCTGTTGCTCGAACAGCTCGTGGATGCAAAGATCCGACGGATACTCCGCTTCCGTCCGGTTCAGCTCCTCCAAAAGGTAGGTCCGCTCCTCGGCCGGCAGGATGTCGAGCTCGCGCACCGGCTTACTGGGCGCCTGCTCCAGCGCCTCCGCCAGTTGCTCGAGCGCCCGCTGCATGTAGCCGCAGACCCGGTCCGCGGAGATTGGCTCCACCACCTGTGCGGTGAGGCCGAGCGCTTCGCCAAAATCCTCCACCGACAAGGTCAGCGGATAGTTGGTGCGCTCCTCGCCGCCCAGCCATTCCATGCCACACAGACCATCCTCCGTCCCGGAGCCGGCCATGGCCGCCGGCGTGTTGTGGCGGTAGTTCAACAGCGCGCTGAACAGCGGCGCCGGCGCTGCGACGCCACTGCAGCGTTGCGCCAAGGCCAGCGAGGCATGCTCGTGTGTGAGCAGCTCGGCAAGCCGCGCATGGGTGCTGCGCACGCTCGCCGCGACCCCGGTCCCGTCGAGGTCGAGCCGCACAGGCAGGGTGTTCATGAACAGGCCCATCGCGCGGTCGGCGCCGGCCTGCATGCGACCGAACAGCACCGTGGCGAACACCACCTGCTCGCGCCCGCTGCTCAGCGCCACCACCTGACCCCAGGCCAGATGGCAGAGGCTCGCCAGGCTCACCCCCAGCCGCCGCGCCTGGGCCCGCAGCCGCTCGTTCAGCGCCTGCGGCAGCATCCGTTGCGCCTCGCCAACCCCGCTGCCGTCGCCATGCACCTCGATCAGCCCGAACGGCAGCGTCGGCTCGTCGATGTCGGCCAGCATCGAGCGGAAGAACGCTTCATGCTCTTCGGACGAACCGCCGAGACGGGCCTGCGCCACCAGATTGCGGAACGGCTGCGGAGCTGCCAGCTCATGACGCCGTCCCTCGACCACGGTCCGCACTTCGGCATGCATCACTTCCAGCGTCGTGTGATCGCCGATCAGATGATGCTGCAGCTCCAACAGCAGCCAGCGTGTGCTGCCGGGCTCGCGCGCGATCACGAACCGCAACAGCGGCGCCTGGCCAAGATCGATGCGATACTGACGCGGATCGAACCGGCGCTTCAGCTGCTCATGACCGGGACCGCCATCCTCATCCAGCTCGACCTCGCACACCTCCAGGACCGCCTTGCGCCACACCACCTGGGCCGGGCTCGACAGCCCCTCCCAGACAAAGGCCGTGCGCAGAATGTCGTGCCGGTCCACCACCTGTTGGACCGCAGCAAGGTAGCGATCGAGCACACCGCGATCGGCAAAGGCCATCTCACTGACGAGCAGATACGGATCGCCCTGGCTGGCCAGCAGATGATGGAACAGAATGCCGTCCTGCAGCGGCGACAGGCCATAGATATCCTGGATGTTGGCGACCCCGCCCGGCACCGTCGACACGATCCGGTCGATCTCCTGTTGGGTCAGATCGATCAGCGGCAGCATCTGCGGCGTGATCGCCGCGGTCTGTTCGCCGATCAGGTTGGCAGGCACCGCCACCTCGTGATGGCTGCCAAGGCTTGCGGCCAGATCGCAAAGCACCGGCCTGGCGAACAGCGTGCGCACCTCCACCCCGAGCGACAGCCGTCGCAGCCGCTCCATCAGTTGCACCGCCATGAGCGAGTGGCCGCCGAGCTCGAAGAAGTGGTCGTGGCGGCCGACCCGCTCGACCCCGAGCAGCTCTTGCCAGATCCCGGCCAGGGCCGTCTCGACCGCGCCCTGCGGCGCCTGGTAGGCCCGCCGCGCATAGGCATCATCGGCCGGCGAAGGCAGCGCCTTGCGGTCGAGCTTACCGTTCGGCGTCAGCGGCAGGCTATCCAGCCGCACGAACGCCGCCGGCACCATGTAGTCCGGCAGCAGGCTAACCAGATGGGCGCGCAAGGAGGCAGCGAGCTGCGCGCCATCGGCCTCGTCCGATCCGGCCTCGGGCGCACACACCACATAGGCCACAAGCTGCTTGTCGCCGGCGCGATCCTCGTGCGCCACCACCACCGCCTCGCGCACCCAGGCGTGCTCGCAAAGCCGCGCGGCGATCTCGCCCGGCTCGATGCGGAAGCCGCGGATCTTCACCTGCTCGTCGTTGCGCCCCAAAAACTCCAGATTGCCGTCCGGCAGGTAGCGGGCAAGATCGCCGGTCTTGTACATGCGGGCGCCCGGCTCGCCGCCGAACGGGTCGGCCAGGAACCGCTCCGCCGTCAGCTCGGGACGGTTGAGGTAGCCGCGCGCCACCCCCGCCCCGCCGATATGGAGCTCACCCACCGCTCCGAACGGAACCGGCTGGCCATGAGCGTCCAGCAGATACACCCGCGTGTTCGCGATCGGACGCCCGATCGGGACAACCGGCGTGTTAAATCCAGCGGTATACACCCAGGCTGTTGCGTCAATCGTTGCCTCGGTAGGTCCATAGACATTGACAAGTGCCCGCGGTGCGAATTGCAGCCATTTAGCGGCTTGCTCATTCCTCAGGAGCTCTCCGCCACAGAATACGTATCGTAAACTATCGACTTCATTTTGCTCAACGTCAGTGACCATGAGCAATGCGGAAAGAAGCGACGGAACCAATTGCAGGACCGTCACTTGATACTTATTTACTAGATCGAAAATCGTTCGAGTATCAAATTGCCGCTCGAGAGGAAGAAGAGCTACATGGGCCCCAATCGACAAGGCTGTCCATAGCTCCCAAACGGCGGCATCAAAGGAGGGGGATGTTCGCTGCAAGAAAATGTCATGGGCAGCAAACTGGAATCGATCCGCCTGCCATGTTGTGTGATTGATCAAGCTCCGGTGCTCGACCATGACGCCCTTTGGGGTTCCGGTTGAGCCTGAGGTGTAGATGACATAGGCGAGATGGCTGGAGGTCAGGCCGAGGGCGCGCGGGTCGGGGTCGCAGGCGGGCAGTTCGGCCCAGGCCGAGGTGGCCATATCCAGATCGACCACGCTCAGATCGGCGAGCGCCTCGGCGCCGAGGGCGGCGCGGCCGGCGGCATCGCAAAGCAGCAGCCGCGGCGCGGCATCGTCGAGCACCTGCCGCAGCCGCTGAGAAGGATAGGCCGGGTCCAGCGGCAGATAGGCACCGCCGGCCTTGAGGATCGCCAGCAGCCCCACCACCATCGCCGGGCTGCGCTCCAGGCAGATCGCCACCGGCTGGTCCGGCCTCACCCCGAGGGCGATCAGATGATGGGCCAGCCGGTTGGCCCGGGCGTTGAGTTCGCCATAGCTCACCCGCTCGTTTTCATAGACCACCGCCGGCGCCTCCGGCGCCTTGCGCACTTGCGCCTCGAACAGCTCATGGATGCACCGCTCCGACGGATAAGGCGCCGCCGTCCGGTTCAACTCCTCCACCAGATATGTACGTTCGGCGGCCGGGAGGATGTCGACGCGACCGACCGGCTGGCCTGCATCAGCCATCACACCATGCAACAAAGTTTGCAAATGCTGCGTCATGCGGCCGATTTGCTCCGGCGCTAATCGACTGGCATCGAAGTGCCAGCGAAAGCTCCCATCCAGAGCGCAAACCTCAAAGGTCAGCAAATTGCCGCATAGGGCTCGGCCCGCTCTGCGGCTCGTCATCAGATCATCAGCGACGGAGCAGCTTTCTGTCGTGACTGTGATGCCAATCGGCCATGGTCGACGCAACCGTAGCGCCTCCGCAACTCGCAATGTCGGGCAGCGCGCGATAAGATCCCGGGCAAAGCCAGCGTGCGCCTTCAGCTGAGCGAGTTCGGCCGCCACCGTCTTGCGCATTTCTTCAAAATCATGTGCAAGGTCAATGGTAACTTCCATCGGCACGACAGGGGCGATCAACACCTTCACCGCCTTAGACCCAGCTTGCGGTCCATCCGAAGCAGGCGTCCATCCCAGTTGAAGGTCGGTTTCTCCCGTGATGCGGGCGAGATAGACCAGCCAAGCGGTTACCAAGTATTCCGTGCGATCGAGTGGGGACAGCTCAGCCAAAGCACTTGGAATGAACGCCGAACTAGTACCTCTGCACAGAGGTTATGACGGGTTGAACCGGCTGAAGTTTGGGTAGGATGTCGTGGTCGACGAGCAGTTGGATGCTGCGCGCGACACCTGGTTGCCTGCGGATGAGGCCGGAGCGTTCGAGGGTTAGCACCATCTGGTGGACGGACGGCGGGGTGACGCCGAAATAGCGTTGCATGTCGCGTTCGGCCGGCGGCTGGCGGTTGATCTGCATATAAGCCCAGATGAAGGCGAGGTACTGGCCCTGTTTTTCGGTGAAGCTGGGACCCGCAGGCGTTTGCCCGTCAAGTAATTGATTCAATTTTCGATTCATCCGGAACCCTTGGCAACCGAGGAGGCTTTCTGGATGAATCTACGCTATCGTGTCGATCTCGACCAACCCGAACGCGATGAACTCACAGCGATGCTGGCAGGCGGCAAGCAGCCGGCTCGCAAGCTCAAGCGGGCGCAGATCCTGCTCGCCGTCGACGCGGGCTTGGGTGACGAGGCCATTGCCGCGACGGTGGTGGTCGGCGGCTCCACTGTCTATCGCACCAAGCGCCGCTTCGTGGAGATGGGTCTGGAGGCGGCGCTCAGCGAAGAGCCACGCGCAGGCGCGCAACGCAAGCTGACGGGCAAGGAAGAAGCCCTGCTGGTGGCCACCGCCTGTTCCAGTCCGCCGCCGGGCCGCGCCCGCTGGACCCTGGAACTGCTGGCCGGTGAGTTCGTCAAGCTGACCGATCACCAGGAACTGTCGCGCGAGACGGTGCGCCGACGCTTGGCAGACAACGATCTCAAGCCCTGGCGCAAGGACATGTGGTGCATCCCCAAGGTCGACGCCGAGTATGTCGCGCGCATGGAGGACGTGCTCGACCTCTATGCCGAGGCACCGGACCCGAAGCGACCGGTGGTGTGCTTCGACGAAAGCCCGACCCAACTCATCGGCGAGGTGCGACAGCCGATCCCGGCCGAACCGGGCCGGCTTGAGCGGTATGACTGCGAGTACAAGCGCAACGGCACCGCCAACCTGTTCGTCTTCCTCGACGCACACCGCTCCTGGCGCAAAGTCAAGGTCACCGAGCGGCGCGCCGCGGAAGACTTTGCCCATTGCATGCGCGACCTCGTCGATATCCATTACCCGCAGGCCGAACGCGTCAGGGTGGTGCTCGACAATCTGTCAACCCACTCGGCCGCCGCGCTCTACCAGGCTCTGCCTGCTTCACAGGCGCGACGCGTCCTTCGACGGCTGGAATTCCACTACACGCCCAAACACGCCAGCTGGCTCAACATGGTCGAGATCGAAATCGGCGTCCTGCGCGGCCAGTGCCTCGATCGTCGCATCAATAGCTATGATCGCCTCGTCGCGGAGACCGCTGCCTGGGAGCACCTGCGAAACACCAGTGGCGCTCGCATCAACTGGATGTTCTCTACCGAAAACGCACGCCTTAAGATGGCCAAAGCCTATCCCAAGCCGACTTCCAAAGAGTCATAACCTCTGTGCAGAGGTACTAGTCCGCCATCTGGGCGGCGCTTCAGCCACGGGCGAAGACGGGAAAGGAAGCTGCAATGTTCTAAGCTGCTCTAGCCGTTGTCGCCAAAAATTCTCTGAAGGCGCCAGCAATTCATGGGTGGCAGTTATGCTCCGCGCCTGTTCCTCGCTCAAGATCGGAAGGCGATCACCTTTATCCAGATTGGAGTGCCTGGCGAGGGCTCGCGCGTCCAGCGCCTGCCCATCGGGGCCGCCAAATCCAACATCGACATCCTCTGTACCCGTCGCCACCCGCCAATGGCTGGAGTGGACTTCAAGCAGGCAACCTGCCGGAACGCCCGAGCGTTGAGGCCGCACCTCCAGGCGCCTGATTGCGACAACCTCATCACCTAGGAGCGCCTTGGGCAGACACAATGGATTGGGATGATACGGGCCAAAGTCTAGGGCACGCGTCGTCGTTGACAGATCTTGCGCGGATCGATCCCATCGCAGACAGCCTGCCGCATCTGGGCGTCGACGTTTCGGAAAATAGCTTCTGTCCCCCAGCGCCTGCGGGTGGGCCGTAAGCTTCCCGCTCTCGAGGCCAGTTAAGAGCTCGCGGAAACCCTCGATCGCGGCTTCATAACATTTGAGGTTCAGGGTCTGTGCAGTATCGCCGGGCGCAATCAACACTTGGCGTTGAACGACAATGTCACCCGTATTAACACCATCATCGATCCGATGCCACGTGATGGCATATTCGGTCTCTTGCGCCAGCAGCGCCCAAGACGTTGCGTGCGTTCCCGCATATCGTGGCAATGGACCGTCGTGGTAGTTAAATGCACCTCGACGCGCTCGCCTAAACACGTCCGGTGGCAATATGAACGGATTGGCAACGGAGAAAATCCAATCCACTGGCTCCGCCTTCAAAAAAGAGCAGAGCTCTTCAAGACTTTCCATGCTCGGGATATTGGCGTGAGCCGCCCAATCCGCGAATATGGCGTCACTACACAGGGCCGCACCAATGACATGGCCCGTCGCCATTGCCAGCTGAGCGCAGCGGATTGCGAGCGTACCACTGCCCACAATGATGCCGGAGGAGATTGATCGCGGTGCAAGTTGCCTATCCCGACGGCTTGGTTGGAAGGCACTTCCGCGCACCCGAGAAGACCGATATGCCATCTTTATCCCTCCCGCAGTCCACCCACCAAGCTGGGCAATTCCCGCCCAAGCCGCCGCGCCACGTAGCGGCCCAAACCGGTCACACTGGTTCGGATCTGTTCGGGAGTAACCGCGCTGAACGCTAATCGAATCCTGTAGTCTTGAGAGTCATCCAACGCGAAGAAGCTCATGGGCATAACGATGACATTGTCATCTCTTGCACACTCGTTCATGCTCTCCGCGCTAAATCTGAAAGGAAGATCGAGGGTCAGGAAGAAGCCGCCGGAGGGGCGATTCCATCGAATCTGATCCGAGAACGGCGAAAACACACAATCCAGCTGACTCAACATAAGGTCGCGATTGGCACGATACCAATCCAGCGCCGGCCGTATCCAGCCACGCAAGCTTACCCCCTGTTCGATCAACAGCCCTGCCACGATCGCTTGTGTAATTTGGCTCGTATTGAGGGTAACGAAACTCTTGCGCTGAACCAGATCTTCCCAAAGTACTCGGCAAGCTCCCGCGTCTCCAAATATCGTCTCGGGCAGTATCGCAGCTCCCACGCGGAGAGATGGGGTTAGCGTCTTGGAGAATGTAGACAGGTAGATGACACTTCCTACCTCATCCAAAGCGGCCATCGGAGGGATCGCATCACCTTCATACCGAAATAGCCGATATGGGTTATCCTCCAGAATGATGACCCGATGTCTGGCGCACACTTGAAGTACATCGCGTCGTGCGGCCGAATCGAGAACGCGCCCGGTCGGATTATCAAAATCGGGGATAAGATATACCGCCCGAGCCCTCCGACCATTTCGGCGCAATTGCAGGACTGCGCGCTCGATTGCCTCTGCAACGCAAGGCCCTGAGTTGGGTAAGGCTGCAACGGCGACCCTTCCGGCCTTAGCTGCACCGGTTGCGCCAACGTAGGTGGGGTTGCAGACCAGGATCACGTCCGAAGGTTCGGGACACAGCGCCGGCAGGCAGACAGCAAGCGCCTCCTGGCAGCCTGACGTGATTAGTACGCGATCAGTCCTCGCGGCAACCCCCTCATCGGATCGAACCTGTTGTGCAACGAGCTCGCTGATGAGGCCGGCAGTTCGTCCATACTGCAACAACTGAGAGTGTACTTGCCCACCTCCGTGATCGCCGGCTGAATACCGCTCATAAACCACTAGCGCATTCAACAGTGCCTGGGGGTCAAGCCTATCGAAGAACCGATCACTTGGTCTGCCCGAGGCCAGGGAAATCGCCGACGGAAACGAACCCGAGACCTCGTTTAAGAAGTTCATTACTGAGGTTGGCGGCATATTATCCATCGTGGACCCCACGCAGAACTACCGGCAAGGTGAGGATCACACCAGTGTGGGTTCGACAGCAGCATTCCGTTGAAACCAGCGGCACGGGCTAGACCGGTTTCAGAAATAGCCGTCTGATTGGCGAGTGTGATCGTCGAACATTGCTCTTACTCCGATTGTGGAGGGCTTTGCATTTTTCGTGCCAAGCGAGAAAAACGCGTCTAAACAAGACGGTCGCTATAAAACTGCCATGACGAGTGTCTGACATCGAACATCGGGCGATCCAAATTTGGCCCGGTATACTGGACTCGCCTGCTCGTCTTCCGTAGTTCGCGGTTGCAGGACTCCTTCCGCGGCCGGTGACTGAGCGACAGTGTCTCCTGCCTTTCCGTCATCAATAGGTAACGCACCTTCAACACCATGGCGGTGTCTGATGCTTGGAGCTATCGACCGGAATAAACCGCCAGGCGGCGCTTCGCACATGGCCTCGGCATCCGCCCAGATTTTTGCGCACACGGGCAGCAAAGGGGCGATCGCATCATCTGACGGTTGCTGGTGATCGGTGCCACAGCCGTCATGCCGCTAGCCCGATGCACATTTCGCTTGCGGCCTCCTTCGGCGGACTTCGGGCCCGCCATCAGCGGACCTCGCATGACTAGTGGCATCGATGCTGTGGATTGCAGGTCGGACTCATGACTGAATCTGATCGACCGTGACCGCAATACAGTCGTGCATTCCACGGCCGCCTACACATTGGGGGACTGGGACCGTCCATGTTCGCTCAGTATTTCCCGGACTGCTCCAACTGCTCAAAAAGTTCTTGGACGTTGTTGTCGAGAAACCCTTCCTCGCCGTTCCGATGTACAAGTTCGATGCTCAAGCCGGTGTTAGGGCATCGCGAAGAGAACGCCTGTGTTAGGCCCGGTCCGCTTATTACGGCTGTGTCAAACGACAGCCCTCGCTTCTTGAGGACCTCGATCATCGCCGACACATCGTCCACAGCCAGCGCGACATGGGCCAGACCTACCCCAAAATGCTCGACAAGTTGAGACACCTGCGACTCTGGTTCTGTGCCTTGACAAAGTACAAAGCACATCCCGTCGCGAACCATCTCCGCGCACACCATACCAGTCTTTTTACCCTTTATGTGGAGTCGGCGCCTGAGGTTAAAACCAAGGACACCTTGAAACAAATGAATAGCGTCTTCCAGTCTATGAACGGCCAAGGCGATGTGGTCGATCCCACGAAATCGCAGGTTAGTGTGGTCATCCACCTGTGTGGTGTCTTGCGACGCGCTGTCAAATGACACGTTTATGGGATGACTCATTTCCAGTTCCTTCTCTTTGGATAACGCATTTGGACTCTCGACTGGGCATGTATGCTGTATACTGTAGGTTGGGCGAGAGTAATGATATATGTGTCATCTCTTTCGCCCACCGGCGGGTACCAGCCCGGTTCCAAGCAGGCTCAACTATGATATGGCGGTCACCATCGTCACGAATCTTGCACTCGGGGGTAGCCGAGCGCCCTCCGCGGCTCATGTGGCACCGTTGGATCCTAGAACCGGTCCAAGCGATCATATTCCCTATGGGGTCGGTGAGCCTTGATCTAGATCAAGGCGACGCGTATCGAGCCTCATTAAAATCCCAGCCGCGGGCTCGCGACGGCAACCGTCCTGTTCGCTCTGGCTCGAACGCTGCGCATCCTCGTTGCGGTCGAGGCTGCGGGCGACGCGTTCGGCGGCGCGATGGAAGACGTTGGTAAAAGACCAGAGCAGGTCGTCGAGATCGGGTTCGAGCCTGGTGTCGCCGAGCATGCCCGGCGAAGGTCTCGACGATCCCGGCGAGGCCGGCCCGGATCACCTCGTCGTCGGGCAGCGGGCGCGGGTCCGGCTCGTCCTGATGCGGACGATGGCCGTACATCTGGAGTTCGAGGATGACGCGGTCAGTCGGTGAGGAGGCGTGATAGGGCTCGTAGGCGTCGTCGAAAGGAAGCTCGTAGGTCATGGCGTGTCTCCGTCGGTCGTGGCCGCGCCGATCGCGGCCTGACAGCGCATCCCCGCCGCGCCCCGGGCGCGGCCGCACCGAAGGCCGAAGCGCAAGCGGAGGACGGCGCAGCCGTTGCGGCCGTGACCGGGGGGTGGCAGGGGTCGCCTCTCAGGCAGGCCGCGGGCGCGGCCCCTCCGGCGGACCGCCGCCCCATGCCTGCAACCTTCCGTTGACGCCGCCCCTGCCCGCCTGCCGGACAACTTTCCGGCTTGGGCCGCTCATCCGGACGGCAGAAAGAGACGGGCATCATCGGGGGTCAGCTGGCCCCGCAGCCAAGCCACGAGGCGGGCCGGGCCGAGCTGCCGGAGATCGTCGTTGAAATCGCCGAGCCGCGGCCGCAGCACCAGGGCGAGGATCCCGGCCTCGCCTGCTCGCTGGCTGAGACGCTCGATGCCCTGCCGGCCGGCGGCGTCCGCATCGGCCGCGATGTAGAGGCGGGTACAGCCGGGCGGGAAGATCAGGCCGGCGAGGTGGTTGGCCGAGGTGGCGGCTGCCACCGGCAGCGCCGGCATCACCGTCCGGAGCGAGGCCATCGTCTCGAAGCCCTCGCCGGCAGCCATGACCGGGATAGGCGTACCGGGCTGGAAGCCAAGCCAGATGCCGTTGCCCAGAAGGTGGCCCAGCGAGCGACGGGGATCGACGAGATGCGCCTTGCCGTTGCCTGCAGGATCAAGCCAGGTACGTTGCAGGCCGGTGATGCCACCATCGAGGCCGCTGACGGCCGCGATCAGCGCGGGAAGCGTCTGCATCTCGCCCGTCACGAGATCCCGGTAATAGCAGGCGGGATGGAAGCGCAGGGCGCGCTCGCGCGTGGAAAGCAGAATGCCGCGGCCGGCAATGTAACGCTCGGCGAGGGTGCCGGCGATCGGCTGCGACATGGCGAACAGGCGACGCGCGGCGTCGGGCGAACCGCGTGCCGCGGCAGGTTGGCGCTGCGCTCGAAGGGTCTGAGACTGCAGTGGGGACCGCGGCATGGCGAGGAAGCGACGCGCCTCGTCCGCGACCTCGCGGAAGTCCGTAAGGTTGCAGCTCGCCTCGATCACGTCGAGCAGGTCGCCATGTTCGCCGCTTTGCTCATCGACCCATTTGCCTGCTGGTCCTTTCGCATTGGCTTTCAGGCGGACGTGCATGGAGCGGCCGCGCGTGTTGCGGACATCGCCGACGATCCAGTGATTGCCCGAGCGATGACCGTTGGAAAGATATTCGCGGCACACCGCCTCGGCATGATCGCCAAGGCGGTATGCCAGATCGGAAGCCGAGCCGGTCATGATCGCGGCCCCTCAAGCCGCTGCATCGGTGCCGCCGAAACCTTCGGTCATGGCGGTACGCAGGAAAGCGGTGGTGACAGGCTTGCCCTGCTCAGAAAAGGTAAAATCTGCGTCGCCGCCTGATAGATCGCCTGGCCGTTGCCGAAGGCGACGGGTGCCGGCGTACCGAGGGGAGCGGCCGTCCGGGCGACAGCCGATGTGGTTGTGACGATGTTCATGGAGATGTCCTTGGCGAGAGGGAGTGGCCACCGCGCCGGCACGCTCTCCGCACCGGCCGGGCCGATCTTCCCCCGGCCCCGGTCTGCCTCTGGCGCGATCACCAAACGGCTTGCGCAGCGCGCAAGGCCATGGGTCAATGCGCAGACAGGGAGATGGCGGCGAAGCCGCGCAGGTGATGCGACGGTTCAGGATTGGAAGGGAGGTCTTTGAAGAGGGAGCGCCTGACCTGCAGTCTGCACTGGCGAACGCCTATGCCCGCAGGCAGCGTCCACTATGCCTGTGCCGAGAGCCGCAGGCTTCCAGAGAGAATTGTTGTTGCTGTGGAGAGCAGATCCGAATCCGGCCGGCTCGCAAATTGTCGGAGAGATCACGTTGATGGTCGTGTCCGAGAACTGGATTCCTTCCGAGACGGCCCTGAAAAGGGTTCGTCGGTGCGCTCGGCCGGCTTCGCGACAACAGCGTGAAGGGATTGCGCTACGACCTGCAACCCGGCCAGCCGATCGATCTCCTTGTCCCCCCGGGCTGGAGCGGACGAAGTGTTCGAGGATACGCCGCAGGGATATGATCGTGAACCGGCCGGAGGATGGCGCGTGGACCTGGTGGGTCGGCGATGCCGATATGCCGTCACTGCCACTTCGACCGTTGCGCCGACCCGTTGTTGGAGGTTTCAGATGATCTTAGACGAGGCCTAATCTCTTCTTCAGCTCGGCATTCTCCTTGCGCAGATGTTCGGCAAGCATGCCTTTCAGTCGCTCGTTCTCTTCCTCGAGCGCGAGCAGATCCTTGAGATCGCCCCTATCCTGGGCAGGCGCTGCGGCCTTCTTCCAGAGATAATAGGTCTGTTCGGATATACCAGCCTGACCGACGGCACTTCTCATGGTGGCGCCGCCGGCGACCGACTTCTCGATTTGCGTAAGCTTCTGCGAGCGTTCCATTTGGGTGTGGACCTTTCGTCCGGTCCGAACTGCTATAGCTGGGACCTCGGCTGCCTTCAAAGCGGGCTTGGCGCCATTCGTTCGCGCAGGCTTATTGGGCGCGGCCTTTGTCTTTCTCGGCCGTGAGGTTTTCTTTTTCGTCTCGAGCGGGATCAGCGTGGCAGATGCTTCCGCCATACTTTGTGGTGATTCGGCTTCCTGAGGATCGGTCATGTATTGCTCCACTTGCTGATTGCATTCATCTTCTGCATCAATAGAGCCGGCCACAGTGTCAACAGGCCGAGGATTTGGCAGAACTACTACCTCTGCATCCCTGGCCACCTTTGCCGCCACAGCGGACAGGTCAACATCGCCCCAAATGGAACGACCCGCTTTTTGAACGCCGCGCTTCTGTTTAACCTCTACGATGAATGGTCGGGTCTGCCGCTTCATATGCCTTTCCTGGTGAGAAACGATTTGCCGATAGATCGCTGTCTCTCGGGCAGAGCTTTTATCGAAAGAGCCCGCGGGAGGGCAAGTGTCGTTTTCAACCGATTAATACTCGTGAGGATGGCACGCTGGCGTCTCGTTTGGCAATGGCTTCTGTCTCGTGCGGCTGGTTGAACGATGCATCGAACCCGGCCTTCCCGCGGGCGCGACTTTGCCGAGCGGCACCGGCCAGCTTGCGCGCGGGAACATCGGCAGGCCATTCGGCCGCGGCTTCGATGGAAAGCTGAGGTAGCGCTGGAGATTGGCCGCGAGGCGGGGGCGGACCTCGCCAAGCAATTGTCGACGGCGCAGGTCCGGCGTGGCCGAGGTCGAATGCGCTTCATAGATGCGCTCGTTCGCCAGTGGCGGCTGCTTAGGAGGGGTCCGCATCGTTGCCCCTTCTCCTCTTGGCGTGTGCGCGTATCGCCGACATGCGGCTGTCGATCTCATCGTCTGACAGGTCCTCGAGCCGTTTCAGGATTGTGCCGTCGCGGCCGCCATCGACCAGCACTGCACGCTTGCCGTGGTGCTCGACGGGCCAGGCGTCGGGATTGATTTCGCCGGCAATTCCCTTGAAGTCGGGATGGGTCGTGTTCCAGATCGCCTCGAGCTTTTCCTCTCGGGTCATGCTGTCGGTCGCGCCCGTCTCGCGGGCGATGATGGCTGCCCGCATGGCGTCCGGGCTGTGCTTGTCGGAAAGGTTACAGAAACCGTGGAACCAGCGTTCGCGGCCGCGGATCCTGATCGCGAAGAAGACGCTGGTGACGTAGCCGGCCTTGTATTCGGACATGCCGAACATGCCCGTCCGCCGAAACAGCGGCGGCAGGAGGCCGAGCATGAAATGGTATGCTGACGCTTCCACCTCAAACCACTCACCCTCGTAGGGGGTGCCGGATGAAGGATCGATGCCGGGGGTGCCACGGTGCCTGTTGAACAGCTGAAACATCTGCTCGCGGCTGGCGATCCCGTTGTGGACTTTGCGGAAAGCCGAACGGTGTGACATGGCTTTGCTTTCGGAATGGCCGCGCCAGCCGCTCGCGCGGCATGTCGCGGGCAGTGGAGATCGGCGGTTTTGAAGGGAGTGTCGAAGTGGGGCTGGACGTCGGCGAACCGAGCCGGCAGCGGGGGGACGATTGGCGGGAGGGCGTCGTTTAGATGACGGCGAACTTGCGGGTTTCGAGACGGGTCATCGCTCTTTGCCTCGATCTGACATGGGAAAAGCACCGTCAGGGATTTCGCGTCGGCGGTGCCCTGGGTTGTCGGCGCAAAAGGGTCTGCGGCCGATCAGGCGGCGCGGAATTGGGACGCGTTCGAATCGCGACGGCTTACGCCGGTGATGGCGCGGACGGCGGCCGCAAGGGCGGGAATATCGTCGAGCATGGCGAGCGCGACGAAGTGGTTCGGGCCGCCGCTGTAGTCCTTGCGGCCCTTACAAGTCCGGATCAGAATGCCGTGGCCGGACGAAAGCCCGAACTGGCCGACCTGGATGTAGGCGCACGCGTGATGCAAGGTTACTTCACCAGAGACAGCTACCCCAGCCCTGTTGGACCGGAGGTCGTAGCTGCCGGACGGCAGGTCGAGTTCGGCGGCGAGCTTCTTCAGCCTTGAACGGACCGTAGTATGAAAGCGTCTCTTTTGCTGCTCGTCGTAGGAGCAGCTCTTGTCCCACTGGAACATATCGATCTCCATGATGCGAAAGTGCCCGGGCATCGCTGCCGCGATCCCAGGCTGATAAACGTGCTGAAACAGGAACGGGGCCCGGGCGTCATTGCCGGGCCCAAATGTGGATCAATGGCGCTGCCTACTCAGCAGCCTCGAGCTGTTCGCTCGCGTCGCCGCCATCGGAAGCGGGATCGCCGGTCGAGGATTCCGCGTCGGCCTCGAGGAACGCCGGCAGGTCATCCGCCGCCTCATCGAGTTCCTCGGTGCCGAGCACCTCGCTATCCGTCACCTGATCGACGAGATCGGAGGCGCCGCAATCGGAACGACGCAACGGCTCTGGCAGCCAGTTCGATCCCTCGAGAAGTCGGGCGGCCTCACGGGCCATTATCTCCTTCTTCATGTGGTCGATCAGCTGCGCGGAGTCTTCGCCACGGGCTTCGCGGGCAGCCTGCAGAATCCGCGCCTTGGTGAGACGCCCGAGGAACTCGACCGTGGGCGTCCAGCCGGCGTCGACCATATCGAACTGAAGTGAGTAGGCCAGCACGTCGGCATGCTCGAGCGCCCGCGGCCGCCTGTTCCACGGTTCGACCACCGCATTGAGGGTCAGCGAGACGCAGTGGGCGAACAGCGCCTTGCGGCTTGCCTCGTCGAGGCCGAGAAGGAAGTCCCACAAGCCGTCCGTCTCATCGGGCAGCTCACGGTCCCAGGCTTCGTGCCGCTCGTCGATTTCCTTCGCCCAGGACGTCTCGGCAAGCCCGTCGACCTGGCTGAAGCTGCCGCTCTTCAGGCTGATCTCAAGGCAGCTATCCGGCGCGAAGCGATAGAAGACCTGCAGGACGAAGGCATGGGGTGCCGCGACGAAGGCGATATCGACGTCGCCGGCGAGCGCATTGCGCAGCGCCAGCGTCCGCTGCGCGGTCAGGTCGAAGACGAGCCGATCGGGCAGCGGCTTGATGCCGTCGTCCTCGCCGTCGTCGCCAGAGCTGTCATCCACCGGCTTGCCGTTGACGACAACGCCATCGCCATCGTCGTCGCCGCTAGACCGGGCTTCGCCCTCGGCGTCCCCTTCCTCGCGCTCATCGCCACCGCCGGTCTCGGGCCGGGGCTCGTCCTCGGCGCGCACGAAACCGGCCTCGACCTGGAGCTTGCCGTGCGCGGCAAGCGTC
Source organism: Mesorhizobium calcicola (assembly GCF_042682105.1). Classification (NCBI taxonomy): domain Bacteria; kingdom Pseudomonadati; phylum Pseudomonadota; class Alphaproteobacteria; order Hyphomicrobiales; family Phyllobacteriaceae; genus Mesorhizobium; species Mesorhizobium calcicola. Next base: position 97,817 of record NZ_JBHUGY010000003.1, on the reverse strand, counting down.
ACGAACACCCCGGCAATGCCCTTCTGGGCGGGGTCGTAGCTTTGAGGACGGTCATCGATCGCATCGAGCTCGGCGCCCAGCTGGTCGAGCTTCGCCTCGATTGCCTCGTCGGCATCCTCGGCCGCGGCATAGTCCGCATCGAGCTTGTCGTGTTCGGCCTTCAGCGCGTCGTAGCGTTTGATCTCCTCGGCGCTGAGCTCCTGGGCCTCGGCGTAGATGCGCCGCATGCCGGAGGTGTGGCCATAGGGAAAGCTGATCGCCGCCTCGACCCATTTCCAGCCTTCCGCACGGATCGCCTCGGCATCCACCTTTAGCTTGTCGAAGACCAGCTGCTCGAGCAGTGCTGCATCCTGGAACCAGCCGCCGGAATCCTGCTCGAACAGGTCGCGCAGGACAACGCCGCCGGCCGCCTCATAGCCTCATAGGCTTCCGCGCCGACATAGACGGCCCGGCGATCGTCTGCGCGTACCGTCGTCTCGGTCAGCAGGCGCCTGATGTAGTAGGGTTCCTGCGTGTGCGAGTTGGATATCCGCTCCCAGATCTGCTCCTGGCGCGCGTGGTCGTCCGAGATCGAGAACGCCATGACCTGCTCGAGCCGGATTTCGTCTACACCCCATCAAATAGCTTGTGGTGTCGCCGCCGCATCAAGCGTTGTCCTCGCTACGCTGCGGGAACGCTTGACCCGGACGTCTACGTGCCTTCCTCGATATGCCCCGCCAGTATCGCCCGGAACCATGACGGCCATGCGAACCAAACAGGACAGTTGCGACACAGAACCTAAAAGGTCGGCGCGCCGCAGGTTTTCGGCAATCGAATCCTCTTCGGCCGAGGTCTCTTGCCTGCGGTTGACGATGCAGGGGATCGGCTCGTTCTTCGCCAGGCGCTTCTGCTTGATGAGGATGCCGAGCGCGAGATAACGCCGGCCGCCGGCGGGCACCTCGAACGTGCCGGTCTCCTCGCCATCGCCGTCAAGCACGGGACGGACGTTCAGGCTCTGCAGGAGCTTGCGCCGGCCGATGTCCTCGGCGAGTTGTTCGATGGTGACGCCGTCCTTGATGCGTCGGACATTCTTCTGCGACAACATCAGTCTGTCGTAGGGGATGTTCTCGGCGGCGTTCATTGCGATCTTCTGAATGGCCTTTGCCATGGTCAGGGTCTCCATGACGGACGGCCCGGGGCCACTCCCCGAACCTCCAAGCCCGTCACGAAACCTCCCCTCCCCCCTCTGCCTTTTATGGCCTCGCGCCAGCGCCGAACGCCTGTCGCCGCAGTGTGCTGGACTGCGGGTGGCAAAGGCGCTATATATCTTCCATGGATGTGGAAGGATTATCGTGTCATGTCGGGATTCAGCCGCGAGGTGCTCACTGCCAATGAAGCGGCGTCGGTGACGCGTGTGCCGCTCAAGCAGGTGCACCGCATCATCGATGCCGGATTGCTGCGCGGTCGCGTCGAGACGCGGCGCGGCAGTCGCGTCATCGTCGGATCGGGTCTTGTCGGGCTTCGACTCGCCTGGCTGACGTCTCAGACGCTGACGCCGGCGGCGCGGCGGCGGATCGTGAAGAATGCGATCGCGGCCGAGGCTGTGACCATGGTCGCGGACGATCCGCTCAGGGTCGACCTGAAGCCTATTACCGCCGAGGTGAAGAGCGGCCTCGGGCGGTTGAGGAAGGCGAAGGCGATGGTGGTGCGAGATCCAAATGTCCTCGGCGGCCAGCCGGTCTTTGCGGGAACGCGCATCCTCGTCCATGATGTCGCCGAGATGCTCGCCAACGGCGACGCGGCCGAGGCGATCCATGCCGCCTATCCGCAGCTGACCCTCGACCGGATATGGCTCGCGGCCGACTACGCGCTCGCCTATCCCCGCCGCGGTCGTCCGCCCGCAAAGCCGGCCTGGCGTGCCGTTCCGGCGAAGTCGTCACGCACGATCGGTCTCGACGATCTGCCGGCTGCTTCGTGAAGTTCCTGATCGACGAATGCCTGAGCCCCGAGCTGGCAAAACTCGCGCGGGAACGAGGATTTACCGAGTCGAACCACGTTCGCTGGCTGGGCCTGGCCGGCGCGAAGGATCATGTGGTGACGCGCCGCGCCGTCGACGACGGGTACATCCTGGTCACGCACAATACGACGGACTTTCGCGGCCTCTACGGCCGCGAGGAAATGCATGTCGGGCTGGTGGCCTTCAACACGGCTCTCGGTCTGATGAGCCTCAACCTGCAGACACGGCTCTTCCTGCTTACTCTTTCCGAGCTCAGCGGCGAGGAAGCTTGGAATGAGGTGCTGGAGATTACAGTGGACGCAGATCGTATCGTCCGGGTGGAACGCTTCTCCCTTCCGGGCTGACGACACTATGAATCCGGCTCGCAGATCCCGACACGACCGAGCTGGCTGAGAGCCTGCAGCATGTTGGCATGGTCCATAAGGATATCACCGCCTGCCAGTCGACGGTGACGGTCTTGCTCGTGCTGCGCGTTCGCTCGTGCCGGACAGATCCTCGAATTCAGCCATGGTGGTGTAGAGCTGAGGCCGGCCGCTCATGTCCTGCCCCTTCCCTCGTCGACCGGCACGGTGTCGAAGCCGGCTATGTTCCAGACCTCGGCGCCGGCCGCCGCCCAGGCAGTTGCGACGGCATGCAGCGGCGCATAGGAGAGGCCGTGCCAGGACACGGGTTCGGGCTCGCGCCCGACGGCGACCATTGGGCCGCGAAGGGTCAACTTGAGTACGGCATCGAAATCGACATGGCGGCTGTCGAGGACTGGAAGGCCCGCCGCGATGCACTGGGCCTTGATATGCTCGCGGCCATAACCGGAGAGTTTTGCTCCGGCTCGATAGTGCAAGGTGAAGCCGCCGCGGCCTATCGTGAGATGGCCGCCCACGGTCGCGGGTGCCGCCGGCAATGGCTGCAGAATAGTCGGATTTGCCATGTTACTGCGCGGGTCGGCTCCCTGGGCCAGACGCTGGATCAGGGCGGGCTCGGCGCGAGTACTCGCCCAGTTGTGGAAGGTGGCCGAACCGCAAAGCTGTCCCGACTTGAGAGGCCCCGCTTCCGGCAGATCGACGTGGAGCGGGAGCGGCGGAGTGGGAGAACCTGATCGCCCAGCATATTCAGGTCCGCGCCCTGTTATAACGCGCCAGCGACAACAGGAGAAGCAGGCTGGCCCGCATCCGTCTCATTGATGATCGCGGATTATGTCTGACAGGCTTCAGCGAGTGCGGGCTGCTGCGCGTGCATCCAGTCGGCGGCCTGCTGCGCCTTGCTCGCGGCAGTGAAGATGGCGCGGGGATCGCCATTCAATTTCTTCAGCCACGAGGCAAGATACGCAGCGTGATCTGGGCGCGGATGATGGGCAATCCCTTGATCTGCAAGGACAAGTCCGCTGAGAATCTCCGCAGCATTCTTCCGCGGCATAGGCGGCCGAGCCGAACCTGCCAGAAAGATCGCGGTCTAGCCGGTGCTTCGCACCCGAGGCGTGGCCGCATTCGTGCAGCATGATGCCATAGAACGACGCAGCATCGCGGAAGGAAGCGAAGTCCGGCATGAATACCGTGTCCGAAGACGGAAGATAGTAAGCTTCCGATCCGCCGAAGACGGTCTTGATGCCGAGGTTGGCGATAAACGCCTCCGCGTGCGCGAGACGCTCGTTCTCCGGCAGCGTGTCCGTCGGCGGGCGCTCGTATCCGTTCACCTGAGCGACATTGAACACCGAAAATGCCCGGGCGAACATTCGCCGGTGGCCACCTTCGTCATCGTCGCCATCGTGCCCAGCCGGCTCGGAGAACGCGATCTGCTTCCACAGCACGACAGTGGTCGAACGCTCACCCTTGCGTACCTGCGCGCCAGCGTCCTGCCATTGACGGTAGGTGCCCCATAGACCATCGCCGTAACCGGAGGCCATGGCTGCGACCCAAAGTGCTACCGTATTGATGCCGCGGTAGCTTTTGCCAGACGATATATTGGTTGGGCGCGTAGCGCTCGTCCCGTTGTGGAACCAAGGCGCGCGCCATTCGCCTGCACCTTGCTCGATTGCGGCGATGATCTCCGCCGTGACGCGGGTGTACACGTCTGCCCGATCCTGAACCGCCATGATCAGGCCCTCCCTGCGCAGGAGGTGTCAGCGCTCAAGAATACAGTTGCAAAATGACCTAAGCCAGGCACCTTCCACATGTTGTCGCCGGTGCCGTTGCCTGCGATCTTCATGACCGCTGCGACAAGCTCATGGTCCCATATGCCATAATCCGGGCCGGTGACGGCGCGAAGCTCGATGCCCCCGTCTTTTGCCTCGAAGGTTTTCACAAGCTCGCGATGGGACAGCAGGCCGTGCTGCAGATTGATGCCGGCGAGCGGCGCTGGAAGCTGGCGCAGATAGGTGGCCGGCGCGCAGACCAGGCTGGCGAGTTGGCCAAAACTCCAATGCGTGGGTGCAACAGGGGCTTCCGCATCGGGCAGCATTAGCCTCAGGCGCTCCGAATCGTCGCGGCCGGCGTCGACGCGGATCAGTTCGCTTTCGACGAGGCGGGTCTTGCTGCGTTCGGTTCGCCATTTCACCGAATTATGGAGATCGGTGAGAGAAAGGTAGCGCTCGTCGGCCGGCCGATTGAACCACTCCGACGATACGCGACCGATGCGCTGGCCGCGGCTGACGTCGACCTTGTAACCGGCACGCGCGTTACGGACGGGCGTGTGAATTTCCATTTGTGTCATGGTTGCTGCTCCGCGGCGGACGCCGGGAGCCTCTCTCCCGGACCTTCACCCGCCGCCGCAGGCCCGCCCGCCCTCTACCTCTGCCGGCATCCCCGCCCGCCGCCAGAAGCGCCGGCATTGCAGCAGAGTTCGCGCCAGGTGGCTGGCGCAGAAAGGTGAAGGCCGGCAAGGTCTGGTGGCCCTATTCGGCCTTCGGTAATGCATGTATGAAACGAGCCGACGTCATGGCAGGCGCAGACCGCACCAAGCTCGGTATTGAGGGTGTAATTGGATGTCGAGCAGGTTCGTCCGACCCGTGGTGGTGCAAGTTGGCCGACATGACCGTGAGCGCGTCATTTTCGATGTGAACGACGCGGCCACGATTCTGCTCCGGAGCTTCCAGGATCAGACGAAGAAGCGGAAACTGGCTATGAATGCATGCCTTCAGGTTCTGCGTGGCGAAGCCCACCCGCTGGTTGCCAGACGGGCTTTCGTTGTGGCGGCGTTAGAAGCGAAAATTCTGCGCAGTGATTGAGTTCCAAGAGGATAATAGCCTCAATTACTTCAAACTGGTGCAAAGTCAGTAACGCAGACGAACGAACGCTTACTCTTGTAGCCGCGATACATAGCTGCGTATCGAGTGCTGCGGTCGTCGCGCAAGATTGATTCGTTGGATCATCCGCCAAGCTCAAGTTTGTGGCGGAGGTCTTTCCGGTTGGTGGAACGCAACCCTGTCGTCGCCGCCAGAAGAGCCGCATTGCTTCTCCGGCACGCCGTCGGCGCTGCCCCCTTGCGGATCTTCACGACGACGGGCTCGCCGTCGATTACCTGCATGAGGGCCTCTGGAGTTGTCGAAGAAGAAGCCGCCTTCACGCACATGCAGGGCGGGCAAATCGATGACGCCATGGTCGTCGGCATCTTCGATATCGAAGTCCATCCCGGTGGGCTCGCCGTCATAGAGAGCTTTCGGAAGGAGATTGATGTCGGCCGACAGCGCGGCGTCGAGGCCCGCACCCTGGCGGGGCAAGCATGTGTAGGTTTCGCCGAAGGGCCCGGACATCAACGCGTGCCGGCCGAGCACAAAATCCGGATGCCGGGCGAACCAACGGTGCCCTCGTCATTCGCGGCTGGCCGGACCTCCTCGATGTCGAGCCAGGATAGATCGCCCTCGGGCTCGCCGACCTTGCGCTTGCGCAGGAACAGGATGTCGACCACCACGTTGGTGCCGGCCTCAGTGCGAAAACTGCGTTCCGGCAGGCGGATCGCCGCAATCAGGTCGGCCGATTTGGCGATGTGCTCGCGGGCAGTGCCATCGGCCTTGTCCATGGTACCGGCGCTGGTGACGAAAGGCCGCGAAGGCGCCGGGTTTGAGAAGATTAATCGAGCGCGCAATATCGTGCAGGCGCAAGGACAGCGCGCCATAGGCCCGGTCCGAAAGAACGGTGCGATCGGAGAAGGGCGGAATATGTTCTGCAGAACATATTCCGCCTTGGACTAACCCGCTCCGCCACGGCGCGGCCCACATGCTGCCACGAGGGCCCTCCCGCAGCAGGTCGTGGCGCATGGCGGCGCCGATCACAGACTCGGGGAGATGGCGCTCCTCGCGCAGGTAGCGCCAGGTCCTCGAGCCCGGCTACGGCTTGCGGCGGACGCTCCAGCGAGCGGCCACGTCGAGATCCGGCTCGCGATCCCGGGCCCGCCGCTTCCACACCGGTTCGCGCGGCTCGTACCCGACCAGCCGGGCAACCAGCATCTTCGCCGCCAGACCTCAATCGCCAAGCACATGTTTCGAGCGCGGCTGCGAGGAAAGACCTGCGAGCGCACGGTGGAATGGCCCTCACCGCGCGGTACCGCAGACAGGCGTGTGAGAACCCTAAGCCCGCACGATCTTGCAGGCGGCGATCCACTGCATGGCAGATATTGGATCTTCCAAAATGGCGGCTCGCTTGGCGAAGTCGAGAAAAGCATGGCGTGCAGCGCTTACGGGTTTCTGCCCGTCACATGCATCATAGCATGCCCGAAGGGCAGTCTGATGAAGCCGGTCACTTTGATCTTCGGGCCAGTCATTGAGAAAATCGATAGCGTCCGCAAGGCTGGCGATTTCTTGTACGATATACGTAGCGCGCCTCACGAAGATGGGGCTGCTGAAATCCTCCGCGTTCATTCGCTGCTCCCAACTTGCTGAACACTCACTCTGCGTAGAGCAGTCCGCAAACGGGCCGACCATCGCACAATGTGCTGTCGGGCCCGTGACCATTCAAGGGGGCGCAGAAGTACTCAAGCGCCAGCGCCTGCGCAGCTCTAAGCTGGCCCAGCTCTCGCTCAGCTTCAGGCACGATTTCGCGGGGCGCGCAGCGCGTTGGCTGCGTTCAGAGTCAGACCGCTCGTCGATAAGTCCAGAGCTGCGCGGGCGGGATACAGATCGCACGAAAAGTCGGACTCTCGAGCGGCGCAAACGTCGCCGACGAAACTGGATTGGCTTCCTCGCGCGCCACCCTGCTCATTGGGCTGAGCCTCCCCCCGTCCGATTGTGCTGGAGATTTTCCTCTGGGCGCACCTGCCTATGGAGAGTGGCAGGATCAGGGCATTGTTGGCGCCTTTGCGCAAATAGTTTTCGATGGCTCGGCGTTTGCCGCGGCGGCACGTTGGGAAGCCAACGTTCAGGGACGTGCCCGAACTTTCTACCGGCAGGAAAAGAGAGCAAAACTTTACTTCAACGACGGGAGCAGCGATGTCGGGGTCGGTTCCGGCTGAGGGCGAAATGACACGCGCGGTCTGCGTTGAACGAGGGTTTTCGCTTGCGGCTAGAGATGGGTCAGGTCGTCCGGGTATTGACCGCCCCGCTGGACGAACAGGCCCCAAGTTTCCTCACCCCGTTTTGAGACGACCCGGTGGGCAGGATCATCTGAAGCTTCCGCGATCAGGCCGAGGCGCACGAGTGGTGCGATCGTTCTGTCACCAAACAGTTGCTCATAGGTCCGCTCCTGCAAGTCGAGCATCCAACCCGGCGTTCCACGCTCCGTGATAGCGGGGACAAGGCGTCCGCTCGAGGCGGGCCTATCCCCACGCGACAGCGTGAACAGGCAGATGGTCCAGAAAGCGTCCCTTGGTCGTGGCGGTATCAGCGCCCATTCTATTGGTCCGCTGTCAGGTTGCTCGGCCACGGGAGCGGGTCCGCGCTCCCCATCACGGGTTCCCTCCCGGTATGCTCTCTCAAGCGCATTGGCGATGGTGCCCGCAGTATCGACCGAGAGCCCGTATTTCCGGTTGTAACGGTCTTTCGCGACGATCTCCCGTGCAATTTCCCTGAAGCGGGCCTTGCGATATGGATCGGGTGGGGGGCGTCCTGATCGCATGGTCATGGCGTGATCTCCATCTTTGGAGCCAAGGAAAGTCTGCTGCGCTTGACGATGTCAGCAACGGTGTTCTTGCTCAAACCGAGATCGCGAGCGATCCAGCTACAGCTACAGCCCTCGGCGTACAACTTGATGACTTTTGTCGCCAGCCGATCTGATTTTCGGCGCTCACCTGTCGGTCGACCGAGCTTTCTCCCACGTTCTTTTGCTGCGGCTACCCCGGATTTGACCCGTTCGCTAATCAGGTCGCGTTCGAAGTCCGCAATGTCGGCGAGGAACGTCGCCAGCATCCGACCATGTGGCGATGACAGATCGAAGGCCATGCTATTCATGCCGATGACGGAAACCTTCCCGCACTTCCTTGATTTGCATTGCCCGATTGTTGTCCAGAGCAGACTTTACTTCAATAGGGACCAAACTCCATGGCGAGACCCCTAACACTGCTTCCAGTTTGGGCAGCCATCGCAGTGTGGGACGGTTCATAGCGCGGGGCTTTTTCGTCTGCTTTCATCTTGTTTCCGGTCTGATCTCTTGCTCTTCTCGACCGCACGGGCTCGGGCACCACGAGTTTCAGACTTTTGGCCAGACGAAAGGAGCCACGCGGTGGCAAGCAATCCCATCGACAAAAGCCTATCCTCGCACTAGGGAGTCCTTGCTATGAGCACCGATACCCTGGCCCTTCTTATCGACGGCGACAACGCCTCCCCGAAGATCATCACCGGCCTGCTGGCCGAGATCGCCAATTACGGCACAGTAAGCGTCAAGCGCATCTATGGCGACTGGACGAAACCGAGCCTCAATGGCTGGAAGCAATGCCTGCTCGAACACTCGATCCAGCCCGTCCAGCAGTTTGCCTACACCTCTGGCAAGAACGCCACCGATGGCGCGATGATCATCGACGCGATGGATCTGCTTTACACCAGCCGCTTCGCCGGTTTCTGCATCGTCTCAAGCGACAGCGATTTTGCAAGATTGGCGGCACGCATCCGCGAACAGGGTGTCACCGTCTATGGCTTTGGCGAACGAAAGACCCCTCGTCCCTTTATTACGGCCTGCGACAAGTTCGTCTATTTCGACGTTCTCGGTGCACCGCCCGAAGAGCTGGTCCCGGGCGCCAAACCCGCGCGCAAAGCCGCAGCGGAACAATCCGTGCCGGTTGCTCCTGCCCCAGCAAAAGCCGACGCGGAAAAGCCCTCGCCTACGCCCTCTGGAGCCGCTGGCGGAAAACTGGACAAGACCGCGCTCGACATGCTCATCAAGGCCATCACCGCCTCGGCCGATGACGATGGCCGTGCCAATCTTGCACGCGTTGGTGCGCACCTGGCGAAACAGTCATCCGACTTTGACGCCCGAAATTACGGCTTTCCCCGCCTCTCCGATCTGGTTGAAGCTTCCGGCATCGTCGAGGTCGAGCGCATCGGGGGCAACCCCAAGATCGTGATGGTCCGCCTGAAGAGTGAACGCGCCGTCGATCGGACTGCATGAAGGCGCCGGGGGATTTGCGTCGCGGCGCGATCTAGCGACGTCGGTGCTCTTTTTGCTGGATACCAGAGGAGATGCGCAATCTGCCGCTGCGTGCCGAATTGCTGTTCACCCCGGTCGGACGCACTTCGACACTGCGTTCGACAGTTCCAAGTAACGTCATGCTTTTCCAGGAACGCAGTTCGCGGCAAATCAGGATCAAGCTTGCCGGCATTGCACCGGCGGTTTGGCGCCGCGTCATAGTTCCCCGGATCTGGCATCTCGAACAGCTTGGTGAGATGGAATATGAAGGCGGATCCCGTTCCTTTGACGAAAATGAGGTTCGGCTTCTCGTCTGCTTGGGAGGAGTCCAGCCCATCGAGCAGCCCGACGTTTCGTCTGCTCGACTCGACAATGGACGGGAAGGCGGCAATATTCCTGTAGGTGGGAGAGGATGTATGCGAGATTTGCCACGCGACATAGATGCCGACGTTGTGATTGAAATCAGTCGTCTTCTCGATGACGCCGCGCACACCGCGGCTGTAGCGATCCACGGTCTTGTCAAACATATCCGGGACGCAACACAAACGCGACTTTCCGATCAGGCGATCGAAGAATTGATTGTTGAAATGGCCTCGACGCGTGGTTTGTCCATGATCTTCGAGAAGCCGGCGGCCTGAGCCTCGCTTCCAGGGTTCAACATCGACCCATTGCAGACGCCTTAGTCGCCGATGCGCATCAAGATTAGCGTGGGGTTCGGCCATTGGCGGCATCGAATTTGCCGAAGACGGGGGTGTGAAAATCAATGGATTCGTGACCTTCACGCGGATGCGATTTGCAGTTAAATTGATAATCGGAGCTACCACATTCTCGCAATTAACTGCCAAACCTAACCGAAACGATCGCCTTCTCACGATTTGCTGCCAAGCGACAGGCGAGGGTCGAATTCGTAAATGATGGCGACCTCGGCGTCGTCGATCTCGTCGCCCGGTAGGACGCGTAATCGCGGGCCGATTGACAGGGTGTCGCAGGAAGTGGTCGGATCCGGGGTGGTCTGACTGCCGTCCATGACGCATTCTGGCCGGCCATTGCGGTTTCAGCGCCGCCCTGAAGAAGCGCTTCACTCCCCATTAATCGCGCTGCTCCGCGAGCCAGAATTCGACCGTATCGTCGCCGCTGTTGATGGCGGATCGGCTGCCGCGATCCTGAAAGATCTGTGTAGCTTCGGCCTCGCCCAAAACCCAACTGCGAACCTTCGGTCGTGCTTCTCAGCTTACCGCGCGCGCCGGCCCCGCGTTTGGGTTTTGGCTGGTGAAGACGTCGCCGGACGTTCGGCTTGAGTGCGCTCCTGACGTCCTTGTCGACGACCGTCAGATCGAACCATTCAGGATCGAAATGACCGCCGCACCAGCGCCTGACGTCTCGATACTCGGGATCGTCCCGGTCAGCCATGATGGCCAGGAAATTCTCAAAACCGCTGATGCCGCCGACATCTTCGGGTGGTCTGGCGCGGGCGCCGTCGATGCAGGCCGCTGTCTTCGGAATCGCATCGAGGGTGAGGAATTTCTTGATGGTGACTAGATGCTCCCAGTGATCGCAGAAGTCGTAGAGATAGATGAAAGAGAGCCCTGGACAGTGCTCGAATCGCCTTTTTGTCCCCATCCTTGCCGGCGCGACGCTGCGCGAGCGCATCATCGCCTGTATCGGCGCGACGATCGGCATTGCGCCATACCGTTGAATTGGGAAGCCAACCCGATCCGAAAACCAGCCGCTTCGAGAAATAGTATTTCGCGATGCAGGCGAACGGTTTGGGGCGGTTCGGGTCGGCCGAATCGGTCTATAGATTTAGAGCTTACGCGGGTTTTCGGAATCGGTTGGCAAGGAACCCGCTTCATGCGGCGGCGACCGCGGCGAGGCCGCACGCCAGATTGGCCTTGTGAAGGGCCTAGTGCCCTGGGGGCAGATGGAACCATCGGGCTTGTTGCCAGGCAGGCTTGTCGTCACCTTCGCATTTGCGATACGAAATTGTGCATTGCAATATCGGCGGCCAGTCGGTATCATCTTGCTGTCGGCCATCTCCTCCTCCCAGATGGATGCCGATACTGAATGCGGTGCACCTCCTCCCGCGCCGTATTCGAAAATAGAGCCCGCTGCCACCTCCTCCCGGCAGCGGGCTTTTCTTTTGTATGAAGGTAGTTTCGGCCATGGCCGATCTATCGGCGCCTAGAGGAGGCGAATGCTCCGAACCTCCAGGCCCTTCTTGCCCTGCCCGTATTGGAAAGACACTTTCTGCCCTTCCATCAGCACGCTGAGCCCTGAGCGGGTCAGTGCGGTAGCGTGAACGAAGACGTCCTTTTCACCGTTCTCGGGAGCAATGAAGCCGAAGCCCTTTTCGGGATTAAACCACTTGACCGTGCCTCCGCTCTCCAGCTGCGCACTGCTCGCGGCAATGGACTCGCCCGCCAAGCGCTCATCTGCCGGAGTTTTCGGAATCTGCTCGCCGATATCGAGGACTTTGACGATCTGGCGACCTCGTGGACCTTCTTGCGCTGTGACCTTGAGATGCGTCCCCTCGGAAACATCGCGGCTGCCGGCAGCTTCCAACACCCGGATGTGCAGATACGCCTCGGTGCCGGTGGACAGCTTGACGAAGCCAAAACCCTTGCTGGCGTTGAACCAGATCACCTCGGCGTCGACAGCGCCTGGAGTTACGGCTGGCGAGTGCTGAAAGTAGCTGGGCTCGGAAGTCCGCTCCGAAAAGGAAACCGGGTCATCGTCATAGCGACGCCGTGGCTGGCGGTAATCTTTATATTTGCTCATCATCGTCTCGACTGGCATGGAGAGCTGCGCTCCCGTCAGAGTAATCTCCATCGTACGATGCGTTTGTGTCAAATGGACATGTGGGCGCATATCTTGCTTCTTTAGGCGACGTTACTGGGCACGGGGCGCCGTGCGAACGGGGGCAAGGCGAAAGCTGCCGGAGCGTACAATTGATGGCTGGCGACCTAATCGACGGTCGCCTGCGGCTAAAAAGTTTCAAGCACCACTTGATGAGATTGGTTATCATGCTATATATGTAACCATCCTCACCACACAGACGGAGCGGGATATCATGGCACGTACCAATGACACCCTGGAACTTTCGGGATTTGGCGCGCTCACCGGAACACCGAAGCAGGTTGGCGACCAACTTGATCGGCTGACTGCGGAGCAGGTCATAGCGCTAACGTTCGAGCACGGGAGTGAACCTGCCATCCGCGCGCTCGCGGACACGGTCGTCAGCATCGCGCCTCTCGTTCGTACCATCCTGATGAGGCGCCAACGCGAAGCCATTGGTTCAATAATCGAGGCTCTGGTTCCTCAGGTACCGCCCCCGCAGCATATGCTTGTGGAGGCGCGGATGACGGCCGAGGCGAGAAGGGCAGTGCTGGAAAGCGGTGATTGGCTGACGGCTTCCCAGATCGCCAATATGGCTGGGTTCAGCACCAGCAATCCAAGTGCGCAGCCAAACAAGTGGAAGAAAGAAGGCCAGATCTTTGCGGTTCGGCATCGGGGTGTAGACTATTTCCCCGGCTATGCTCTGGATTCCGCCGGATATCGGCCCATCAAGGCGCTCGCCAAGGTTCTGAGCGTATTTTCCGGGAAAAAGGATGATTGGGGGCTCGCCTATTGGTTTGCATCGGTCAACAGCTCCCTTGGGGGTAAGCGTCCGCAAGATATGCTCATAGCGCAACCCGAGCGCGTTCTTGCCGCCGCCGAGGACGAGTTGGTAGGCGCACTCCATGGCTAAACCAAAGATTGGACGGGGATCCCGGACAAGTCCAGTTCCCGTTCCATCGAACAATTTGCAGGATATCGTCACCCGAACGATATGGCCGGTGGGTCAAGTTATCCATCGTATTCATCTGAACCTCTATGCCGGCGCGGAATTCAATCCAGGCCTGAAAGGCAATGCCCGGTTCAGCCCGATCAAAAACGCAAATGGGGCCAGTATCCCGACTCTGTACGGCGGAACGACCTTTGACTGCGCGGCGATGGAAACGGTTTTCCACGATGTGCCATTCGCGCCTGGCCTGAAGACCTACGACAAGGTGAAACTGGCCGATCAAGTCTATTCGAAGGTGACGCCTCAGGGCGATTTCGTCCTGGCTGACCTGAGCGTCACTGCGCTAAGGAAACTCGGTATCAAGCGCAGCCAGATCATCGACACCGAGAAGGACGGCTATTCAGCAACACGCCCCTGGGCTGAAGCCATTCACACACAATGCCCAGATATCCAGGGACTTTACTGGGTTTCTCGGCAGGACGATCGGGCTCTGGCCGTGATGCTGTTTGGCGATCGAATTCCGGCAAACATGTTGGTGCATTCCGGCGCGTCGCTCGATTTGACCGGGAACTCTGACGTCTATTCCGCATTGCTCGAACTCGCCGATCGTATCGGCGTAAAGATCGTAGGCGTCAGGTTCTGATGGCGGAAACAGGAGATCGGGGCAATTTGGGGGCGGCAACCTCCCCAGCCGCGCCTTCCCGCGACCGTCTGATCGGAGTGTGCCGCTATCAACGCGCCTCGCCCACGGCGATTCTGACCTCGGAATGATGGGGATTGTCCAGGCTTGTCGGATTGGGATCTTGAACGAGACGCCGAGATTGAGCGGATCCGCGCCCGCCTGAAGTCGATGGCCGCGGAGCAGCGATCCCTTGAGGCGAGACTCGTCGAACTTGAGCAACTGAGTACGCCGCCACTCTCGCATGGTGAGGCCGCATCTGTCGCCAAGACCGCACCGGTGACCAATGCGTCGGCGGCGGCGGAGAAAATTGGTCTGTTCCGGCGCCTGTTCGCCGGCAGAGCGGATGTATATCCCGTTCGCTGGGAAAACAGGAAAGCAGGGCGATCGGGCTACGCGCCCGCTTGCGCCAATGAATGGGTGAAGGGTATCTGCGGCAAGCCGAAGGTTAAATGTGGCGTCTGTCCCCACCAGGCCTTCATTCCGGTTTCCGACGAAATGATCGAGCGCCATCTGCGCGGCGGCACCGCGTCACGACCCAGCGCCGAAGACTTCGTCGCCGGCGTCTACCCGATGCTGCCCGACGAAACCTGCTGGTTCCTGGCGGCCGATTTCGATGGGGAAAGCTGGTCGGTGGATGCGACCGCTCTGATGGAGACGTGCGAAGCCAGGGGCATTTCCGCTGCCTTCGAGCGGTCGCGCTCCGGCGACGGCGGACATCTTTGGCTCTTCTTCTCGGAGCCCATCCCGGTGCGCGCCGCGCGCCAGCTCGGTTCCCTGCTCGTGACCGAAACCATGGAGCGCCGCCCGGAGATCGGCTTTGCCTCCTACGACCGCTTCTTTCCCAGCCAGGACACAATGCCGATTGGCGGATTCGGAAACCTCATCGCCCTACCGTTGCAGCGGCGTGCGCGGGAACGCGGCAACAGCGTCTTCGTCGACCGGGATTTGCGACCTTACGACGACCAGTGGGCCTTTCTGTCGGTATTGCCGCGTCTGTCCGCCGATGCGGTGAGCCGCTTGGTGGACGAGGCAGAGACGGTGGGGCGCGTGCTTGGCGTGCGCATGTCGGTCGAGGATGAATCGGCGGACGAGCCCTGGCGCGTGACGCCTTCCCGGCGAGTTCCAGTCAGGATCGATGAACCGTTGCCGGGCCAGATCAAGATCGTGCTCGCTGATCAGATCTATGTGGAGCGTGCCGGATTACCTTCCACCATGGTGGCCCTGATCATTCGGCTGGCCGCATTCCAGAATCCGGAGTTCTACCGTGCCCAGGCGATGCGCCTGCCGACCTTCAATAAGCCCCGGATCATCTCCTGCGCCGAGCTCCATCCCAATCATGTCGGCCTGCCGCGTGGCTGTCTCGACGACGTGACCAGGCTGATCCGGGATCATCGTGGTGATGTCGAGGTTGTGGACCGCCGGGAAGCGGGATCTGCGCTTTCCGAAGGCACGCGGTTCCTAGGCGCGTTGCGCGGCAGGCAGATCGAAGCCAGGGAGGCGCTGGCGGCGCACGACTTCGGCGTGCTGGCGGCCGCCACCGCGTTCGGCAAAACGGTCGTCGCCGCAGCACTGATTGCCGAGCGTGCCCGCAACACGCTGGTGCTGGTGCACCGTCGCGAACTGCTCACTCAGTGGGTCGAGCGTCTCAAAACCTTCCTCGCAATCGACCCTCGGCAAATCGGCATTGTCGGCGGTGGGCGCCGCAAGCCAACCGGCATGATCGACGTCGCGCTTATCCAGAGCCTGGTGCGGCGCGGCGAGGTTTCAGACCTGGTCGCCGACTACGGCCATCTCGTCGTCGACGAGTGTCATCATCTCTCCGCAACCAGCTTCGAACTGGTGGCGCGGCGCGCCAAGGCGAAATACGTCCTCGGCCTGTCGGCGACAGTCGCCCGCAAGGACGGACACCATCCCATCATCTTCATGCAATGCGGGGCCGTCCGGTATCGGGCGAGCGCACGCGATCAGACGATCGCAAGCGGGTTGAGCCATCGCGTCCTGGAAAGGCCGACCCGATTCCAGCTTCCTCCATCGCTCGCGGGCGCTGAACGCCCCTCGATGCCAGCGATCTACGCCGCGCTCGCTGCGGACGATGGTCGCAACGACCTGATCTTCGACGACGTTCTCGGAGCGCTCGAGGCGAAGCGGTCACCGGTCGTATTGACCGAACGCCGGGATCATCTCGAACTGCTTCAGACCAGATTTGCCAAATTCACGAAGAACCTCGCCGTGCTGCGCGGCGGCATGTCGGCGGCCGAACGCAAGGCGGCCGAGATCGCCCTTCGGGCGCCGGACGATGAGGAACGCCTTATTCTGGCGACGGGGCGCTATCTCGGCGAAGGGTTCGACGACCGGCGCCTCGACACGTTGTTCCTGACCATGCCGATCGCGTGGAAGGGGACGCTCGCCCCGTATGTCGGACGGCTCCATCGCGAACACCGGGACAAGTCCGAAATTCTTGTTTACGACTATGTCGACGCAACGGTGCCGGTGCTCGCGCGCATGGCCGCGAAGCGGCGGGCGGGATACCGGGCGCTTGGATACCGTCTGGAATAGGGATGGGGGCGGTTGCGACCGGTCGATCCCGAAGCGATCGCGATCTGGTCCCTCGTCGCGAACAACGCAGCTGCATCGAAGCGCCTATGCGCGCGGCCGCAGCGCCTCGAGCAAGGGCCGCAGCTTGTGCTTGCGGCGATGCTTTTCGATCAGCGCATCGATCCTTGTGATCCAGTCCTCGAACCGGCCGGCGGCGTCATGGGCGAGCGCCGCCTTCTCCAGCCATTGCGCCGCCAGTTCATAAAAGCCTGACTGCCCGGCGTCCATCACGTTGGCGGCGATGCGCTCGGCGACATCGATGACCCAGTCGGGATGGCTGGCGTGCGCCGCTTCGACGAGCCGCAGCAGCACGTCGTTCGCTGGATTGCGCAGGGTGTTCTCGACGTCGACGGATCGCACCGCCTCATCGATCATGCCTTCGCCGAGGAAAATCTCGGTCCGGTCGTGGGCGTACGTCGGCGCCGCCAGGCAAGCCAGGAGGTGGGGCCGCAGTTCGGCCCATCCTGGTCCCGCAAGCATCTCGGTCGCTCGAAAATCTTCGAGCGACAGGCTGTGTTCGAAGGCGCTGCCCGCCGCCGTGACTGCAACTGTGTCCCGGCCCAGCGCAGCGGCGCTGTCGCGCAGCCAGCGGGCGAGGCCGACCACTCCGAATAGACGATCGCCTTCCGGTTTCAGGCTCAGTCCCCACCCCGCAAGTTCCAGCGCCGCATCGACCTGCCCCGTCTCTTTCAGGAGGCGCGAAAGCTGGAGGGCCTCTTCGGCGGAGCGGAACCTTTTGCGCGCATAGGCAATCGCATCTGTGCTGCACCCGCGCCGGACCAGCATGGCGGCGTGGTCGCCATGGCATCCCGCGGCCCTGGCGAGGTTGAGGAATTCGTCCGTCCGCCCGCCGATCTCGAGAACTCGAAGCCGCGCTTGCGTCAGCCGCGCCGTGGTCCAGTCGCCGTGGCCCGAAAGCGGCCAGGAGCGACCCTTTCCCGCAAGAATATCGTCGAGGCCGATCTCGTCCCAGCCTTGTTCGAGCGCGTCGATCGCGACCTGTAGATGGTCGTCGAGGCCGTATTCATCGAGCATGCCCTGCCAGACGTCGAGCCGGACCATCAGGTCGTCCCGTTCCTCCGGGAGAAGGCCGCCCAACAGCACCGCTTCCGCGATCATCTGGCCGAGCACGGGAAAGAACTCGTGCAGGGTCTCGTCCCAGTCGGCCTGTTCGAGCCATGCCGGCACGAGCGCCTCCGTCACCGGCTCGAGAATCCTCAACGCATTGCGTCCGTCCCCGGCTTCGAGAAACGGCTTTGCCTTGTCGATCAGTGCCGCGAAAGCGTCCTCGTCGACGGCGGCACCATTGTCGCTCCAGCGATCTCGGCGCGAAGTGCGTCCCGACAGCAGCGCCTCGGCCTGCCGTTTGATCGGCTCCGGGTCGACGGCGGTTCGCCGGGGGCTGGCCGAAAGCGGGTCCGGCGCACCGGCGGCAAGCTCGGCCTCGATCCACAGCGCGAATGCCGGATCCTCCTCGGCCCGTCTGGTGAGCAGCGCCGACAGCGCCTCCCGATCGAGGTTCCGGAGAACCCCGTCAAGGGGTGGTCGCTCCACCACCGAGTCTGGCGTGTCGAGATATTTGAGGAGCACGGCCACGACGTGCTTGCAGGCGCCGCCCCAGTCGTAGGGGCAGGAGCAGCGCGTCGCCGCGACTCCACCCTGGTGCAGATCGACCGTCACCTCGTAGGGCGCGAAGTCGCTGCCTTCGACGTGAGCGGTCAGCCGGTCGCCGCGTCGCACCAGCCGGGAAACGGCCCCGCTGCGCACATAGTCCCGGCCGCGAGCAAAGGAATCGGCGGTCGCCAGAGCGCGCACGGCGTCTTTACCAAAGGCGGGATCCTTCATGGCTGGTCTTGCTCCTCTGCATCGATCTCGCCGAACAGCCCTGTCGCGCCGGACAGGCCCGCCAGCAGCTTTTCCTTGTTGAGCAGCCCGGCATCCTCGAGAGCCTCGGTGTCGGGAAGATCGCGAAGCGTGTCAAACCCGAAATGCAGCAGGAACGCTTTCGTGGTGACATAGGTGTAGGGCGCGCCAAGTGTCGGGCTGCGCGGACCGGACGCGATCAGACCAGCCTCGCGCAGATTGCCGATCAGGTCGCGGCTGATCTCCCGGCCGAAGAACGACGACAGCTCGGAGCGCGTGATCGGTTGGAAATATGCCACACACATCAGCACCAACACCTCGGACTGCGTGAGGTCGGTCGCGCGCCCGCTGACACCGACGGCGGCGCGGATGGCGTCGGCATAGGCTGGCCGTGTCAGGTGTTTCCAGCCGCCGGCGACCGCGACCAGGTCATAGGGGCGGCCGCGCAGCTCCTCGCGGATGTCGTCGATGAGGAGGTCGAGGTTGCAACTGGCGCCAACCACTCGCGCGAGCACACTACGTGTGACCGGCTCACTCGCCGCGAAGATGGTTGCTTCGACGCGGTTCATCCATTCCCGCCAGCGCACCTCCGGCGGCAGGTGATCGAGCTCGCGGTCCAACAGATGATCATCTGACCGGCCTTTGCCTCGTCTTGTACGAGAGCCCTCCACCATCCGCTACAGCCCGTAAATGCGGAACGTGGTGCGGCCGGACAGCTCGCGCACCGCGCCAAGATCGACGAGACGGTCGAAAAGGCGGCGCAGGCCGCGATCGCTCATGCCGGCGATCTTCTCCGAGGCGACAATTGCGTCGCCGGACAGCAGTTTTTCGACGACGCGATCCGACGCCCGGGCGCGCAACTTCGGCGCCACCGCGAGCAGCCGATCCGCGCGGCGTCCGAGCTCGGCGGAAAGATCGATGGCGCGCAGCGCGGCGCGCGCGTGCGCGAAAAGCAGTCCTTTGGTCTGGTCGGGTTGGCGCTCCACGCCAGTCGCCAAACTTGTTCCCGGGCGTCGTGCGCGCGCGAGCTTCGCCCCCGGCTCGGCCTCCGTGCCCAACAACGGCACCGCATGGCCCCAGCCAAGCCGTTGCGCCAGCAGCGCATCCGCGAACCATGCTCCCGCGCGCCCAACACCATGCCGTTCCGCGCTGGCGAGCGCCCCACCCAGGATTGCGACCACCCCTTCGGCGCCGGCGAGTTGCCGAAGGTCATCCAAAAGATCGGATACCGTCCCATCGTCGCGTGCGAGACCCAGATCGTCCAGAACCTCGGCGATGCCCGGCTCGCTCAGCAGTTCCTCCGTAGGCCGCGTGGCCAACCGACGCCAGGCCAAAAACATCCGGCCGGCGGGGCCGACGTCATCGCCGGGGCGGGTCAGGAGCACAGCATCGCGCAATGGTACTTCATCCTCGACGCGGCCCGCTTGTCTTGCCGTCACCGCGCCGGCCGCAAGCGCTAGCCGCTGCCGCCAGGCGCCAGCCCATCGTTCTTGCCGGCGCACGACTGCATCGAGCGCGCCGATAGCGGCGCCGGCCATAATCGCGGCATCCTCCAGCGTCTGCGGCTGCCGTGCGGCCCGGCGCAGCCAGGACGGCACCGGCGTCGGCGTCGCGAGTGCGAGCGGCTCGGCATGGGCAGGTTCGACAACGTGCGGTCGGGACGGTTTCGGGCGTAGAATCATTATCGACAGGATGAACCACGGCGGCGCTTTTGACAATAATTTGAACCAAAACCGCCGCGCTCGTCGACAGGCTTTTATGACCGATAAACACGGCGCCACTGCGCGCTCGGTCGCGACGCGAACGGCGGCTCTCCGGTTGCCTGGAACTTTACCCAGGCGCGGCCAGCCCATGGACAGCGCTCCCCGGCATCCGCAGGAAAGCATGCAAAGCCGCCACGGCAGAACGAGGCCGCGCTCGGCGACAGCATCAAGACGACGGTCAACATGCTCGGCCATGATCTGAGGGACTTGCGCGATCGGGCAATCCTGCTCTTGGGGCTTTGCGGGCGGCCTGCGCCGTTCTCGTCGCAGCCTGGATCGGGATGGTTGCTGACCAGACCTGTCTTGCAGCCACCCTCGAACGGCTTCGGCCGCATCAGGAGAGGGCCCCCCTCTTCCGGCAAATCTTCAAGGACAACAAGACCGTCGACGTCGAGCCGCTCTCCGCAAGCATCTCGAGCAAACCGCACTCGCAGCTGGCGTCCGCTCCGATCTCCCGGAAAAGGAACGTGGGCTGCTCTTCTCCGGACACTCGCTGCGCGCCGACCTGGCCTCCTTCGGCTGACATCGAGGAGCGTTACGTCCAGAAACAACGTGGCCACGCCTCAGCCGAGATGACGCGCAAATATCAGCGGCGGCGCGCCCAATCTCGCTAAAGGCGTCGGGCTCTGACATCACCTTCCTTTCCTCTCACCAAAAGCCGTGACGTTGCGAAGCAAGGGGGTGGCTTTGTTTTCGTAACGCGTTATGCTAAACTAGAAGCATGGATACACCGAAACACCCGCGTGGCCGCCCCCGTCAACCAGATGCGCTAACGCCGGCGGAACGACAGCGCGCCTATCGTGCGCGATTGGCTGCTGCCGGCAGGGCAGTTCGTGTGCAGCGTGTCATCGAAGATGCGTTCGATTCAGAGACACAGCTTATCGTCGAACGCGCCTTCTTCGAGGAGCAGCGGCATACTTTACGTAACGCGTTACTCAAAATTGAGCTTCTTGATGAAGACCGCGCCCGGCTCGACAGGCGAAATGCCTATTTGGAAGGCGAGCTAAAGCGGATTGAGCAACTGCACACCATCTCCCTGAAGGAGATCGTCCTCCTCAAGCAATCGCTGGCCACCAAGAAATAGCGCGGTTTGCAGACTGCCGCTCGGCGGTGCGATCGGTTCCGGGCCAACCTCACCAAGGCGTCGCGGCTCTAAACGCCTCTCTCCCGCCCAAGGCCGAATTGGCGCAGTCGTGACGTGCGGAATTTCAGCCTAGCGTTTCAATTGAAATCCGGAAGCAAAACCGACACAAACTGTTCAGTGCCCCATGGCCTGAGCTCTGGCTTTCTCACGGAACCGCCAGACGTGGGATCCCGCTGGCTGAGGCAATGCAACAGCCCCAGCACCGCGCCGTGCAACAGTCCTCGCACGATTACAACGACGCCGAGCAGCAATTGGGGCACTCGGCGCGGCTGATCGTGTAGCGACCATCGGCAACGTCAAAAATTTCGCGCTCGGATCAACCCGTCATCTTTGCCGTCACCCCGTTCGTTCGCAACGCCGCCATCAACATCGGTCCCACCGAAAACTCCCCTGCCCTCGCCTTTTCGGTCAGCACGCGCAGATATCCGCCGGCCGAGTTGATGTGCTGGGAACGTTGCAGGATGCAGGCGATCACCACGGCAGCCGTCTCCTGGCCCATTGTGTGGCAAGCATCCTCGTAAGCCGACGGCGAGACCCCCAGGTATCCGCGGACCTGGGCCGCGGTGATCATGAAATCGCGCCAGCTGCCAATTCCCTCCACGGCATAGTCGACAATGTCGGGGCACGCTTTCAGCACAAGGCCAAGCGGATAGCCTTTCGGCTTCCCGTCGGGATTTGGCTCTGCCCGCGCCGTGCTTTTCTCCAAAGCAGGTTCAAATTCAAAGATAGAGTCGGTATTTGAATATGATTGCTGCCGCTCGTTTTGAGACTCATTGCCGCTCGGATTCGTGGAATTCATGAAGCTTTCCAGCAGGATGTCCACTTCCTCGTGCAACGCGGCCAGACCGCCCACGATCATCTCCATCTCACCTAGGGATGCCCGACGCGGAATCGCCTCCACAACAGCGCGGAAACGCCGCCACAGGCAGCCCCAATCGCCTGGCATTTCTTCGTCCACGGCTGCCTCGATCAGCTTTTGAACATCCCTGCGGTGCAGCGTAATCCGTTCGCGCATTAGCCTCAGGGCCTTGTTGTCGGCGCGGACGCGCTCGGCAGCCGCCTCGAACTCATCAGCACGGGCCAGTAGCGGGGCGAGAGAGAAGCCGAAGGCCTCCTCAATGTCCCCTCCCCTCCCCTTGCGCGCATAGCGCTTGCCGTTCGGACTGTCGCGTCGGATGACCAGGCCGCAGCTCACAAGGGCTGCCAGGTGCCGCCTGAGCGTAGCATCAGGCATCCCATGGGCTCGCAGCGACAGCTGTGCATTGGAGGGGAACACGATCAGGCCGTTCTCCTCGCTCAACTCGCTGTCCGGATAAAACGACAGCAATGCGTTCAGAACGGCCAGAGCGCGATCGCCGACGCCAACAATGCTCCTGCCCTCGCAAAGGTTGCGGTAGACATGCCATTTCTCGACGGCCTTGCCGTTGGGGATTTCCTTCGAGCCATTCTGTGCTGCCAACATGGCAAGCGACATCGGCCGCCGCCCAAAGGGCGTCGTTGCAATATCCGTCTCCATTTTTTCCTTCGCCTTTCAATCAGGCAAAAGAAACCTGCTCGCCGAATCGACGCCTAAGACTCTTGACAGTGATTCGCGAAAATGCGATTCTCGACCTTGCTACAGAATACGAGAAGGGCTTCCGCGACGGTGACGTTCGGGGGCCTTTTTCTTTTGCGGTTCAGTCTCCTGTTTTGACGCTCTCGGACTCCCTGAAAGCGCGGTACAGGCTTTCCAGGTTTTCCGAAATAAATTCTCCGAAACGACGAGCGTCCTTTGATTTAAGCGCAAGATTGAACGCGTTTCCGGTACTCTTGATGGTCGCGGTAACAGATTTGTCCTCCGGCGCCCACGTTCGTCCATTCTTTGGCTCAATAGCTTTCTTCACCGACCTTTTCGGCCTCGCGCCATTAAGAAACTTAAAGAGAAGGTGGAAGCGGTCATCGGATTCTGCCGCTGCAAAATCTTCGCTGAAGACAAAGCCGTTCACGACCGCAGTGTTTTTTGGATTCTCTATCAGCTTGCGTAGCTCAAGCCAGCGGTCACGGCCAATGCCTTTGGCTGGTCCGACTGCATCGATGACGGCTTCCGGAATTGCTTTCGGAATCGTCAGCATCTTCGAAAGCGTCTGATAGTCTATGGACAGGGCCGATTGGATGATGTCTCGAGGATAGCCCAGATCCGATAGACGCTGAGCAAACAGCACGCGCTCGATAAAGGTCAGGTTGGCTCGTGCGGAATTTTCCTGCCCCTGGGCGATGATGTGATCGATGTCGGCGAGCGCCTTCACGACCGCACGTACGGGCCTTCCCAACTCCTTGGCAACCTTGACGCGGCGATGCCCAAAAACGATCTGGTACCGGCCACCCGCGTCCGGATGAGGTCGGACGAGAACCGGAGTGTCTTGGCCCCTTTCCTTGATCGCGAACAAAAGCTCCTGATAACTCTCATCGTCGGAGCTCATACGATCGGATACAAACGAACCCTCGATCAGATCGGGATCGATTTCAACGACTGTTTCGCCCTCGACGAGCTTAGACGCTTGCCTGGCCAACTCGTCGATCGATGAAGAAATGGACTTGGCGGCTCCGAATTTGCGCAATCCCGAGGTCGGCTCATCGCCTTCGATCTCGACGGCTGCGTCCGTCCGCATTAGGTTATCGAAGATATTCTTCCTTGCCATTTCCACATTCCAGAATTGAGATAATCGTCTGATATTACGCCAACAATGCCCTCTTTAGACGGCCGTCTACTTTGTGCGTCCCCATGCTTCGTGGATCAGATCCCTGATTTCCGTATTGACAGCTTCGAGGGATTCCATCGCGCGTTCGTATGTAGTCCGCGTCATTCCCGACTTCTCGACTTCATAGAGTGTCTGCTTCGTCAGCCCAGCGTCCGAAATTGCCGTTGATTTGAGCATTTCATTTTTCAACATCTGCTTTGCGAGCATCGATTGCATGAAACCGACCATCTGGGCCTGCGGGATGTCCGTCGGCTCGTACCGAGTAACTAGATATCTAAACCAGTCGAGATCGACCTCCCCACCCGCGTGCCGAATCGTCTTGAGGATATCGCCAAGCATCAAAAGGAACTGGGACATCGACATGAGGTCGAGCATCTGTGGATGCACGGTGATGAGCACTGAGGTCGCAGCGGACAACGCCGTCAGCGTCAGGTAGCCGAGTTGCGGTGGACAATCGATCACGACTACATCGTACTTTTCATCAACTTCCTTGAGCGCCGTCTCGATGCGATTCCAGAAGGTTTTTCCAGCGATTGAATTCTTATCCTGCATCGCCAGTGGCGTGTCATACTCGTATTCTTGGAGTTCAAGCGACGCTGGAATGATATGAAGGTCGGGGAAGTTTGTCGGCATGATCACATCCGTGATCGGCTTTCTTCCATCGTCGTACCGTATCGACTCGTAAATCGACGGCTCTTTGTCGAGTTCGGGTTGATGACCGTACAATGCGGAAAGTGATGCCTGCGGGTCCAGGTCGATCGCGAGGACGCGGTGCCCTGTAAGTGCCAAGTGCTGCGCCAAATGTGCCGCTGTTGTCGTTTTACCACTGCCTCCCTTGAAGTTGACGACAGCGATAACCTGTAGCTTCTCATCTCCCCGACGGTGAGGAACATATTTCTTCACGTCAGCCCGGCCATTACGGTCGAGCCAACGGCGCAACTCCACAATCTGTTCAGCGGAATACGTGCGGCGGCCGCCAGAGTGAATAGTCGGCTCAACCGCCTTGCCTTCGAGATGGAGCTTTTTCAGGTTGCTGGTTGAAACTCCAAGGAAGTAAGCTGCCTCCGCAAGGGAGAACTGGCGGAGAGTCTTGGTCGCATTCGGTGGGAAGGTTTCCAGACGAAGCTGGTTCAACTTCCTAGAAATCTCCCGTCCCTGCGCCAATATCGCATCATCGAACAGTGCCTTAGCGTGGGGTGGGGATATGTTCATCCGTCTCAACCTCAAATAACGGCAATTGACTTCGTTTTGCCGAATTGCCGTCATTATGTCCGATTCGTTCGTTCCGGCAAGAAGTTTTAGGTTAACGAAAAGTTAACCGGGAGCTGTTTGATCCAGTATCGCCTCGTGCGAATTCGGCGCCCAAGACTCTCAGATGGCCGCCCTTCGGCGAATCCCGGAATATCCTTGCTACCGTCGCTCCCTCCGCCCATCGGATTTTCTCCTTTCCCATTGAACCTATTGTGGAAATTCGACAATAGTCGGCCGACTAAGCATATATAACCTTCCATGCCGAAAGACGCCTCGGCGAGCACACCGGACCGGGAATCGAAAAACTGCACCACATCGACGCCAGCCTCGATCTGGCAGGGGCTCCGAATCCAGGTTAACGAATAAGTTCTCCCAGGATTGATGCGAGATAGTCGAGGTTCCAGCCAGCCACTTTTCGCCTGCGCTTAAGGGAGTGCTTGTCGGGCAAGGCTCAGACGGAGGTTGATGGCAAAGTGGCGGACGATGGCGATGTTTGTGCACGCCATGGCCTTTTCTGAGGCGGGATTGATCGTCGTTAAAGGCGACGTCGAACGTCCAGTGCAGGGCGTTCTCGACCAGCCAGCGGCCGCGCACGGCTTGAGCGGCTCGCTCGGCGATGAGATGGGCTGAAGAGATGAAGCATCTGGTGTCGTGTCGGCAGCGATCCTTGAGTTCGGTGCGGGCTCGGACGCGGATGATGGTCTTAGTGTTGGGCAGGCGCAGTTCGCCGGGAAAGCGCCTCACGCCGGAAAGCCAGCCGGTCTCGCGGGAGACGGTAACGGCGCGCTCCTCGATACGGCCATGGGCTTTGTCGAAGTCGACGGCACTGTCGAGGCAGGCGGCGGGAGCATCGTCGAAGTAGCGCTCAATCTCGGCGCGCAGCGTCGGTTGGTGGCCCGTGACCGCGAGCAGGTAGTCGGCGTCGACATAGCGGATTGAGGCAGCTCGTACCCGAGAGTTGGGTTCAGGATATCATCCAACCTCTTTCGGATATTGGGGGAGGAAGAGGTTACGGCTACGCGCCCGCGCACCGGCCACCGGTGTCGCTGGGGCGATCCGCGCGGCCCGAGCCGGTCGCTCATTCGTCGCCTGCGAGACCGTCGAAGGCGTCGAGCAGTGCATCGACGATCGCCTGGCCCAGCGCCTTTGCAGTCTACCAATTTGGGGGCTTCGTTTCCGGGGCGGGGGGCGGTGGCCAGGTCAGAACCCAGATCGGTCAGGACCGCAAGGCCCGCTCGATCGCCCATTGTGCAAAATCGTCCCGGCTGTCGATGATCCTGGTATCCATGAACGCGCGCTCCGGCGTTTACGATTTCTTTGGCCGATTCCGGCTATGTCAGGGTGCGCGATAGGTACTGCGTTCGCGCCACTTCATCGTTCAATCCTCGCGTCTCACGCCTCACAGATCAAGCCGTTCCGCTTCGCACGGTCGCGGAGGTTCTTGACGGAAGAGGAGCTCGTTTCGTCCCGCCACGCGGTGTCCGTTCATGATCGGAAGAGAGCCCAGTGTTGGGGCGGTCCACCATTGACTTCCGATGAGTAGTCCCCCAGATATAGCCCGTTGGGCTATAGGAATGGTATGCAGACTGTCGCCGAGACCTCATTGTTCATCAAGCACGCGGCTGAGTTATTCAGCGAGGATGAACGAAAGGAGCTGATCGACTTTTTGGCCGCCAATCCGCAGGTCGGTGACGAGATCCCTGGCACTGGCGGCGTACGAAAGATGCGTTTCGCCGCCAAAGGCAAGGGCAAGCGTGGCGGCGCACGGGTCATCTACTACTGGTACAGTGCTGACGCGCCGATCTATGCACTCTTGGCGTACGGCAAGAACGAAAAGGTTGATCTGAAGCCCGATGAAGCCAAGGCGGTTGCTGCATTCGCCAAAGCGATCAAAGCAGCGAACAGGAGCAGGACATGAGCGAGATGACGAAATTCGGCGCCGACCTGATCCAGGCCATGTCGGAAGCTTTAGCGCACGCGCAAGGCAAGGATGTTCCTGGCATCGAGGTACACAGCGTAGATGTCGGGGCAGTCGACCCAAAGGCCATTCGCAAGAAGCTCGACCTTACCCAAGACGAGATGGCAACCGTGCTCGGAACCAGCCCTTCCGGCTACAAGAAGTGGGAGCAGGGGAAGAGGCAGCCGAGCGGGGCTGCACGCACCTTGCTTCGCGTCATGGACAAGGAGCCCGAGGCCGTGCTGCGCGCCTTGTCGTCCAAGGACGAGGTTTCCGACAACAAGCAGACGTCTGCCGCTACGCACTGAGCGGGGCAGGGGACTTTTGTCGCATTGCATCTTAATTGCAAGAATGCGGTTGTTTCCGTCATGTTGGGCAGTTAATTGCGAGAATGGCGTAGCTCGGCTTCTCGCTTGGCAAGCACCCCTCATGCCCACTTTAATGGATCCTCTGCCCCGTAAAGCGATCTCGTCCGTGCCAAAACTCGCAAACTGGACACCATTCGCCTTCGTAATCGATTCCTTCCTCGTGAGGGCACCCAATAATGCCCTCGGTCATCGTGACTGACCGCACCTGATGCTTCTCGATAAATTCAAGTATCTCGCGGGCAATGCCGGGGTCGGCGCGGACGTCGCCATGATCTACTTTCCAGTCGTGCAACTCTTCGACCTCTTCATTCGCGGATGGCACGATGCCAACTGCGACCTTTGTCGCTTGGCGCAGGTTCGGACCATAGAAGGCGATGGTCGCAATTGGCCATCCCCGGTGTCCCTTCCGAGCTTTCTTTTTCAGGCGCTTGAGAAATCGACCTTCCAACATGCTGCACTCTCCACGACCGCTGCGTTCATGATCGGTCTTGCCGATCTGCGGGGATATT
The DNA here is from genome assembly GCF_042682105.1 of Mesorhizobium calcicola. Taxonomy (NCBI): domain Bacteria; kingdom Pseudomonadati; phylum Pseudomonadota; class Alphaproteobacteria; order Hyphomicrobiales; family Phyllobacteriaceae; genus Mesorhizobium; species Mesorhizobium calcicola. The sequence continues at coordinate 69,626 of NZ_JBHUGY010000003.1, read as the reverse complement.
GGGAAGTTTTGTTTTCGCGAAAACCACTTGGTCATTCACTTCCGCTAGGCGATGGCCCCGTGTCTTGGCAGAATGGTCAAGATAGGCGAGTGAAGGCCGCAGAATTCTTCGTTGAAGCAGCAGAACCGGCCATAGGATTTTACCTCATAGCGGACCCTGATTTTCTTCATAATGCGGAGGAGGCTGAATGATTTCACGCTGACGCTCATAAGCTTTGCGTACATCATACGCCAAGCCGAGAAACATTCCCTCCTTGTCACGAACGGGCCGCGTTCTTGACGTCATGCACAACCTCATGCAGCCAGCGCAGAGAGGGATAGTATAGTCTGAGATCAGCAAGAGGCCGGCGTGATTTTGCAGCAGGCGATACGAAAGCAAACCACCCTCCCCTTTGCGAGTCAGCCCGCGAACGATCTATGGTTCAGGGCGATTCACGAAATCCACGGATCAAAGAGATCGATACCAAAACCCTCGAAATCCTTGGTGTTGCGCGTCGCCAGAAGTAAGGAGGTTCTTCGCAACCGCCGTCGCGGCGATCAGGCCGTCCATCGACGAGAGCCCACGACCGCGGCGCTTCGCCAGCCCCATCAGGTCGCCCCAGGCCAGGGCAACGGGTTCGTCTACGGAGAAAAGCCTCTGCTCGAAGCGCATCGGCAAGTCCCGAGCCAGCCAGTCGGCGAGGGCTTCTCGTTTCCATCCCTCGTCCATGAGAACTACGCCACGCCGAATCTCGGCGATCGACACGACACTGATGAACGAGCGATCCTCATCGAGCCTATCCAGCCACTCCAAAACGCGCGCAGAAGGAGACGGCCTTGTCACCTCAGATAGCACGTTGGTGTCGAGCAGGAGCCTCACAACGGCAGGTCACGCGATTCGTCGCGTAGCCGTTCGAGGTCCAGATCGGCGCCGCGCAAGGGCGAATCCAGCAGGAACTCCGCAAGCGTGCCCTTGCGTGCGGTCTTGCGCTGCCATTCCTCAGCTGAAACGACAACGACGCTTGGTTTTCCGTTGCGCGTGATCGTTTGTGGCGACGACTGCGCGCGCTCAATCACCTCCGACAGTCGAGCCTTAGCCCGAGCAACGGTCCAGCTGGGATCCTCTTGGGGTGCAGATAGCACGTTGCCCTCTATAACCACGATGACTATCATGACTATATAGTCCGCGCCATGCGCTAGAGCAACAGGGCAGGACAGGGCGCTTCTGCAGCGTTACAGTCTGGCTCGACTTAGTGAGATTGACACGGAGCCGATCGCGCCGGCGTCGGTATTTGCGCGTCATCTCTACGGATGCGTGGCCGGGCTGCTTCTGCACATGCACCATCGACCTCGGCCACGGACGCAAGGCCGGCGCGCAGGGAAATCCCCCGATAGATTGCCATGCACGCCGGCGGCCAAAGCCGTCTGGCCCACACGATTGAGCACTTCCTAGGCTGACATCCGGCAAAGCTTCGCAATGGTCGCGGCCGACATCGAGGCCGACGATTTCGGAGCGCCGCAGGCCGCCCGCGAAGCCCAGGAGCAGCATGGCGCGGTCGCGCAAGCCCCGCAGCGTGCCGCGGTCGAGCGTCTCCAGCATGGCGATCAGATCGTCGCGCAGCACGGCTTCCTTCTGCCGGGGAGGGGAGGCGTGTTTGTTGCGGATCCCGGCCAGCACGGTGGCGATATGGCGATCCTTGCGATCGAGCGGTTGGCCGCGTTGCGTATAGTTCCAGGTCAAGGAGGACAGGCGGCGCTCGATCGTCGACACCGACTTTTTGCCTGCTCCTGGCGCCGAGGCCTGCGCCGTGATGTAGAGCCCAACGATCTGCGGGTCCGGAGGCAGCGGCTCAAAAGACTGGCGACGGCACCAGGCGCAAAAATGCTTCCAGTCCGAGGCATAGGCGCGACGTGTGTTGGCTGAGCTCGCCGCTTCGACATAATCGCGGGCGCGCTCCGCCAGGCGCTCGAGATGCCCAGGCAACCGGTCTTGTTCCTTTGCTCGAACCGGCAGGGGAGGGGAGGGGGCTGCCTCTTCGCCACCGCGCGGTTCATGCGGCGTCGGATGGCCCATCTCCATCACGAGATCGACAATGTCCGGCAAGTCGCCCGCATCGGCCGGATCGGTGTGCTTCATCAAATGGCGGGCATTGCCCATCAAAATCTCGTCTGTGGTAATGTCATGGCGGCGCGATTCTCTGCATCCTAGCCTGAGACCAACGGACTGATTTGTCCACCGCAGGATGGCCGGTAGGATCGGGATACCGAACTCACCCATGTCTTTGTTCGGCTCGACTCAGCCCAGTCCTGGAAGGTGGTTGAGGCGAGGACAAGTGCATTTTCGGTGACCGATATCGATGGCAGCATTGCTTAACGAACGGGCGCCAGGATGGGGGTTAGACGTGCGCATCCGGTTGAGGCGGTAGTAGTTTCGTGGGGAGGAAAGCGAAGAATTCACCGCCTCCGTCAGGCAAGATCCACCACAGCCTTTGCGAGAGCGCCTAGGCTCTTCACCTCCACGCCATCCTTGAGAGGGAAGCTTTCGGCACCGGGATAGACGACGAGGCGACGCGCCGGATTGACGTCCTCGCAAGCCAGGTGAAAGCCCTTTTCAACCTTCGGCGCCAGACTGCGCTTGATCTCGATCGCCCAGGGACGTTTGCCGGGCGCAGCCAGAAGCAGGTCGATTTCGGCGCCGGCGGCGGTCCGATAGAAACTGGCCACTGTACGCGCAGGCGCTAAGGAGAGAAGATTTTCGATGACGTAGCTCTCCCAGCTGGCCCCGACAACGGGGTGCCCGGAAAGGCCATTGAGATCTTCGATGCCCAACAGCGCGTGCACGACGCCGCTGTCGCGCACATAGACTTTTGGCGACTTTACAAGTCTCTTGCCGGTATTGGCGTGATATGGAGGAAGCCTTCGCACCAGGAGAAGATCGACGAGAAGATCGACGTAGGATGTCACGGTCGGTGCGCTGACGGCCAGGCCGGACGCCAGCCGCGAAGCGTTCAAGAGACCAGCCTGATTGTGGGCGAGCATGGTCCAGAGCCGCTCCAGCGTCTGTGCGGGAATACGTGGTCCGAATTGCGGGACATCGCGTTCGAGGTAGGTTCGAATGAAGCTGCGCCGGAACGCCAGGCTGTCGGCATCGGAGGCTGCCAAAAAGCTGTCCGGAAATCCGCCGCGCAGCCATAGGCGCTCGGTGTCCGTTGCTCCAACTTCCAGGACATCGAGCGGCGTCATCTCGACATATTCGATACGGCCGGCAAGGCTTTCGCCGGATTGGCGGAGCAGGTCCATCGATGCGGAGCCCAGCAGCAGGAACCTGCCGCTGCGGCGTCCCCGGCGGCGGCCCTGATCGATCAAGCCGCGCAGTTCCTGGAACAAGTCCGGCACACGGTGGATCTCGTCGAGAATGACCAGACGATCTTCGTAGGCCTTGAGAAAGAGGACGGGGTCCGAGAGCTTGTTTCGATCCTCGCGCGACTCCAAATCGAGGTAAAGCGCACCGGTCTCCCCGCCGACTTCCAATGCGAGGGTAGTCTTGCCGACCTGTCTCGGGCCGATCAAAGCGACAGCCGCCTGTCGTCCGAGCGCTTGCCTGACCAACGGTAGGACCCTGCGAGAAATCATCCTTGCAAATTACAAACTTCACTTTCATTTTGCAAGGACCCTCGGACGCCCATTTTCCTGCTGCGGACGAAAATAGGGCAGGGGGCATTTCGGCCTTCTCTACGTGCCGTCCCATCTCCATCACCACATCGATGATGTCCGGAAGATCATCCTGGGCTGGGTTGTCTGCGTTGGTCAGGATGGGGATTCTAGCGTGATTTGGCCGTCAAAAGCGAGCGGCAACGGCCGGTTCGCGCGGCTGGTCATCTGGCTACTGGTTGGAGTATCTGGGAGCTGCTTTGTACGCCTTCAATACACATATATTGACATTCATGACTCCGTTTAGCTACATTGGCAATAGCAGGAGTGAAGGAGATTGTTATGCCCCGGGCTGCGGTTGAAGCGAATGAACGGATGAACCTGCGGGTAGCGGCGCGGCAAAAGGCGACACTGATGCGGGCGGCAGCGCTTGCGCATACGGATTTGACGGAATTCGTCACCCGCGCGGCCCTGCGCGAGGCCGAAGCGGTGATCGAGGGCGCCGAAAAAATTGAGGTCTCTGAGCGGGATTTCCTGCGCATCCTGGAGCTCATGGACAACCCGCCTGCGCCGAACGAAAAACTGCGCGCTGCGATCGCCGCGTTGCCGCGTGACCGATGAGCCTTCCGGCATGGCATGAGGAGCCGATCTCGAAAGAACATGATCGGACTGGCTTCGATTGCGGCGAGGCGGACATGAATACGTTTTTGGCCCGGTACGCACGCCAGAGCCACGAACAGAACGCCGCCAAGACCTATTGCGCGATCGAAACGGCGCGGCCCGGGCGCATCCTTGGCTTCTACTCGATCGCGCCCTCGGCTGTCGACCATGCGGCCGTGCCGGCGCGAATGACCAGGGGATTGGCGCGTCATGACGTCCCGGGCTTTCTCCTGGCGCGTATCGCCACAGACAGGTCGGTCGCGGGGCAGGGGTTGGGTGGTCAGCTGTTGGCTGCCGCCGCCAGGCGTTGCTTGCGGCTGGTGACGGAGGGCGGCGGCATCCTTCTGATCATCGACGCCAAGAACGAGCGCGCCGCCGATTGGTACGCCTCCTTCGGGGCCGAGCGCCTGCAGGGCCAGCCCCAAGGCCAGCCTTTGCGGTTGGTGATTCATCTGTCGACGTTCGCGGCGGATTTACGGGCCGCGGGTCATCTTTGAACGCACTGCCGTTTGTACAATATCGACGGCTGCGATCAACCGAGCAGTTGCAGGCGTGTTTTATCGAGCCTCATGGATGGCCGTGGAGCGGCTTTCTGGGGTGCGAACGCCCAAAGGCCGCGAAAGAGCACCAGATCGCGTCCTATGCCCATCCATGGCCGAAAGCGCACAAAGTGGGCCAGTTTCGGACTGGCCTCGCCCTGCAGGGAGGTTTTCCGGGGCTTCGAGGCTGGTTGGGGCGCACTCTCCGGCGGCCTGCATCGGCACGTGAATCGGAAATGGTGAGACTGCGTGACAAAGCCAGACGGCCGGAGATCCGCATCAACAGATCTGGAAAATCAGCAACTTAAGGAGAGCCCGGATCGGCGCCATGCATGTGGTCTCACGAAAACCGACTCAAAAAGGGCATCAAGCCTGACGAATTCCGGTCAGTTGACAAGCATTGCCGGTCGAAAAGCGCGTCCCTGATGTCATAAATCGTCACAAGTTTGCGGCGGACGCCAAGTCATGAAACTGCGGACGCTTCCCCCCACTCGAGGGAAAACGCACATACGTTTCCTATCACGCCAGTCGTGTTAGCTACGGGTCCAGGCCAAGCCTTCCCGCACAGTCGACCAGTTCTTGGCCCAAGAGGCAGACAGCCGCACCGCCTCCGCATTAGGGTGCGAGCTGCGATCTCGGCCAGCCAGGGATTGAAAAACGGCGTCCAGGGTAATACCTTCAAAACCTGTCGCATTACAATTGGTGTGAACATGACCACTACAGTTACAGCCAAGGGACAGGTGACCATCCCGAAGCCGGTCCGCGACCTTCTCGGTATCGTTCCAGGCAGCAAGGTCGATTTCGTCCGCGCCGCCGACGGTAGCGTGGTGCTTGCACGCGCCGACAAGAAGCAGCCGGCGAGCCGCTTCGCCAAATTGCGTGGCCATGCCGGCAAGGGGCTCGATACCGACGCGATCATGGCGCTGACGCGTGGCGAAGCGTGACGCTCGTCGACACCAACGTTCTGCTCGACTTGGTCACAGATGATCCCAAGTGGGCGGATTGGTCGGTCGCGCAGCTTGAGGCAGCAGGCCTCAATGGACCTTTATTGATCAACGATGCTGTCTTTGCCGAGCTTGCCGTTCGATATGACCGCATCGAAGACCTCGACGCGTTTGTCGATGAGGCGGGTCTCGAAATCGCTCCGATGCCGCGCGCCGCCCTGTTTCTCGCTGGAAAGGTATTTACGCAGTATCGCAAGTCCGGCGGGTCGCGCACCGGCGTGCTACCCGACTTCGTCATTGGCGCCCATGCTGCCGTTAGCAGTCTGCCGCTGCTGACCCGCGACGTCGGCCGCTACCGCACCTATTTTCCATCATTGAAACTGATCACGCCGAACAGCTGAGCGACCCATCGGGTCAGGCAGGGAGGGGCTTTCGCCCTACAGTCCGCTCGCCTTGGTCAGATTCACCCGGAACCGATCGCGCCGGCGCTGGTACTTGCGTGTCATCACCGTCGAGGCGTGGCCAAGCTGCTTCCTCACATAGTGTTCATCAACTCGGCGGAGGACGCGAGGCCTGCGCGCAGCGGATGGCTAGAAGACCTTTGGCCGCGCTCGGAAAGATCTCGCGCACACCGGCGGCAAGGCCGCGCGTTTGACCAGCCGCGCCACCTGCTGACCGTTCAGCCGATCGGCTCCCAACACTTTGCCCTGACCGGTGACGCGGCGGGAGGGGCCATGCGCAATACGGGCCAGCTTCAGCCAAGCCTACAAGGCGACGACCGGGCAGGCGGCGTCGGACGAGCCGCGACCAATTTCGACCTCGCGCCAGCCGGTCTTGCCCGCAACGTAACCAGCACGCCCATGTCTGGAAAGAATTCAATCGAGCGCGGCCGTCCTCGGTTTGATCGCCCGCAACATCAAGGTCGACGATTTCGGAGCGGCGCAAGGCGCCGGCGAAGCCCAAAAGCAGCATGGCGCGGTCGCGCAGACCACGCAGTGTGCCGCGGTCGAGCGTTCCCAGGACGGCGAAGATCCTCGCGCAGGATCCTTTGACGGGGCGGGAGGCGTGTTTGTTGCAGATGCCGGCGAGCACTGGTGGCGATATGCCGGTCCTTCCGGTCGAGCGGTTGACCGCGTTGTGAATAGTTCCAGGTCAGCGACGCAGGCGGCGCTCGATGGTCGACACCGACTTGTTGTCCCTGTGCGACCCCGAGGCCAGGGCCATGATGTAGATGCCGACAACTTGCGGATCCGGCAGCAGCGGATCAAACGACTGCCGCAGGCAACAGGCGCAAAAATGCTTCCAGTCGGCGCCATAGGCGCGACGGGTGTTTGCCGAACGCTCTGCCTCGACACAATCGCGCGCGGTCGGCTCAATCCGTGTGCGTGCTAGGGCGGTGGCAGCAGCTTAAATTGGTTCGGTCCTAGGCTTGAAAGCTGCCGACAAGTGCCATATCTTTTGCACAAGAAATATGACTCTCGATATGGTATGGTGAATACCGTGGCCCATGCACTCAAGATCCCAGAGCAGAACGGACCTCTCATCTTGTCCTACATGGACCGGAATGGGAAGATTGCGATCGAGCAGGTCGCGGACGGTTTTGGCATGTCCAAAGGCCAGTTAGCCCAGACTGCCGGTCTTGCGCGCGAGACCCTTTACCGGTCAGAGCGTAGCACCACGGTAAAGACCCAGGGGCGTCTGCGGGAAATGCTCGAGATCATCAGCCGCGTGACGGATTGGGCGGGTGGCAAGGAGCAGGCGATGGCTTGGTATCGGGCTCAGCCGCTTCCAGCATTTGGCGGACGCACCGCTGAGGCGCTGGTGAAGGACGGCAAGGCCGCAGCGGTCCGTGATTATCTCGATCACATGGCCGTTGGCGGGTTTGCGTGAGGGTCGTCAGAACCTGCTACCGCGCACACGATCCACGTTGGGCATTCAAGCCGACTTCCGGCGAAGGAGCGGCGATCCGAGGCGCCCGATTCAATCCCAAAGGCGTGCCGGCACTCTATCTGGCACTGACCATCATGACTGCGATCAAGGAAGCCAACCAGGGCTTCGCACAGCGGATCGATCCGTGCGTGCTTTGCTCCTATGAGATTGATTGTGACGACATCGCGGATCTGACAACGCAAGAGGGGAGGGGAGAGTTTTCTGTGACGCTCGAAGAGATGGCCTGTGCCTGGGCGACTGCTCTCAGCGACGGAGAGCGCCCGGCGTCCTGGTCCATCTACGACCGGCTGCGGTCTCGAAATATTGCCGGCATTGTGGTCCCAAGTTTCGCGCCGAGCGCCGAGATGGAGGATCGCAACCTGGTCCTTTGGGACTGGGGTCCGGATCTGCCGTACAAGGTAACCGTATTCGACCCGAGTGGGCGGTTACCGAAGGACCAACTATCCTGGCGATAACGCATTCTCGGCATCCGAAGGGCAGGGGAGGGCGCTTGCATCCTACAGTCCACTGGCCTTGGTGAGATTGACACGGAAACGATCGCGCCGGCGCTGATAGCGGCGAGTCATTTCAGCCGAGGCATGGCCGAGTTGTTTTTGCACATAGCGCTCGTCGACCTCGGCCGAGGATGCCAGCCCTGCACGCAATGAGTGCCCCGAGAACTTCTGACCGCGCTCGCCCTCCGACAAATCGCCACGCACGCCGGCGGTCAATGCTGAGCGCTTGACCAGTCGCGCCACCTCCTGACTGTTCAACCGCTCGGCGCCGACAGCTTTGCCTTGCCCTGTCACCCGTCGAAACAGCGGTCCGTGGGCGATGCGCGCCAGCTTCAGCCAGGTCTGCAGCGCGACAACCGGACAGGTGGCGTCGGCGGAACCACGGCCGATCTCGACCTCGCGCCAGCCGGTTTTACCGCGCAAGGTGACCAAAACGCCCTTTTCCAGGATCTCGATCCAGCCCGAAGAATCCTCGGTCTGGTCGCGGCCGACATCGAGGCCGACGATTTCGGAGCGCCGCAGGCCGCCCGCGAAGCCCAGGAGCAGCATGGCGCGGTCGCGCAAGCCCCGCAGCGTGCCGCGGTCAAGGGTCTCCAGCATGGCGATCAGATCGTCGCGCAGCACGGCTTCCTTCTGCCGGGGAGGGGAGGCGTGTTTGTTGCGGATCCCGGCCAGCACGGTGGCGATATGGCGATCCTTGCGATCGAGCGGTTGGCCGCGTTGCGTATAGTTCCAGGTCAAGGAGGACAGGCGGCGCTCGATCGTCGACACCGACTTTTTGCCTGCTCCTGGCGCCGAGGCCTGCGCCGTGATGTAGAGCCCAACGATCTGCGGGTCCGGAGGCAGCGGCTCAAAAGACTGGCGACGGCACCAGGCGCAAAAATGCTTCCAGTCCGAGGCATAGGCGCGACGTGTGTTGGCTGAGCTCGCCGCTTCGACATAATCGCGGGCGCGCTCCGCCAGGCGCTCGAGATGCCCAGGCAACCGGTCTTGTTCCTTTGCTCGAACCGGCAGGGGAGGGGAGGGGGCTGCCTCTTCGCCACCGCGCGGTTCATGCGGCGTCGGATGGCCCATCTCCATCACGAGATCGACAATGTCCGGCAAATCATCGGTATCGGCCGGATCGGTGTGTTTCATAAAATGGCGGGGATTGCCCATCAATCTCGTTACCGGGAATGTCATGGCGTACGATTCTGTGCGACCCAAGGTGCGATCTGCGAGCCGATTTGTCCACCAACGATCACATGCAAAACGCGCAGCACTTTGTTGCTCGTCGCACGGGCCATTGCCCGCGCAAGCTCCGTCCGGTCCGTCGCGGGCTGCGGCACAAGTGTGAGGTCGCGGCCACGCTGCCAACAGGCGACCCGGCTTGCATACGCGTTCAACAGTCTTTATATTTCGTTCAACGTCCGGAGAACGATCATGGCCACACGCGCCGCCGCCGAAAACGACGAACGGGCCGCTCGCACCCGCAATCGCCTGACACTCGAACAGGCGAGGGCGGTTGGCCTTCTCGGCGCGGCCAAGAACACGCGCCTCTCAGGCAGGGTGTCGTCGGAACTGATCGAGGCAGCAAAGAAGCGCGCTCATGTCAGCTCCGACACCGAACTCCTCGAGCTTGCCTTGTCGCGGCTGGCCCTTGAGGATGACTTCGGCCCCCGCCTTGTGGGTCGCAAAGGCAGCATCCCCGCGGACATCGATCTTGGCGTTTGATCTGCGGAACGCGCTGCGTTCCCTCAAGCCCCAAGCGCGAACCGCCGGGCTCGAACGGCGAGCGGATTCCGCGCTGTCCTGGGCAGGGGACGAGCCGCCTGTTGGCGGCGTCCTTCTGCTTGACACGAGTGTCTATCTGGACGTCCTGCAGGGACGCTCGCCCGAAGCGGTCGATGAGCTTCTCAGCTATCGGCTCTGTCACCACTCGGCGGTTTGCCTTGCCGAACTCACCCATGTCTTTGGTCGACTCGACCCGGCCCACGCCACGACGAAGGCGGTCCTGAAGGTGGTTGAGGACACGATCGAGGACATTCCGGCGCATCGGCTTCATGCTCCTGACGCCATCGCGTGGGGACGCGCCGGCATGCTTGCCGGGCTGTTGTTCCGGCTGACCCGGCTGCCGACGGGGCAGGGGCACGAACGCCGCTTTCTCAACGATGCGCTGATCTTCCACCAGGCCGCTTTGCTCGGGGCGACGGTCCTGACTGGCAATATCCGGGATTTCGATTACCTCAACCAGCTTGTGCCATCGGTGCGGGTGATCTTCTACCGGTGCTAGAGCTTTTCAGATCGCTCGCGCCAGCTTCAGACGTGGTCCGGTTGTTGCGCGCGGATGTCTTGCGGATCCCTCCACCCCGCGGGTGCCAGCGCCTGTGTCGACCCTCGGATCCGGGAGTGAATCGGAAATCGTGAGACTACGTGACAGAAAAAGGGTCTGGCAGCGCGTTTTGATTCAGTTTTCGTGAGACTGCGTGACAACCGGCGTGCAGGCCTTCGGCGAAGCAAGTGCCTGCAAATCAATGGTTTGGGGGACACAGGCGTGGACGGCATGCACGCAGTCTCACGAAAACCGATTCAAAAATCAAAAATGGCGGTAGGTCGCGCACGGGGTTCCTGCCCGCTGAAACAGGCCCAAAAATCCCGAATCATCTGGCCGCACAAGCATGCGCGCGATGTCGCCCGGAGGCGTGAATTTCGGCGTCCTGCTCGACCTGTCCGGAGGCTGGGCGCGGGCCCGATCGTCAGGCGAATTCGGCCACACGCGGGAAAACTTCCTCGTGGTTTCAAAGCGCTAGCCATGCGATCGAGCCGGGTTTGATGAGCCTCCCAGCAATTGCGGGCAGCGGACAGCGAGTGAAGCGACCTTGCGGAAAGGGCAAAAAAGCGCTAGAGTTGGCCTGCGATGCAATGACCCGTGGTCGTTGCCATCGGCTTGGGCCGGCAGCTGGGAGCCGCCGGCCTGAAAAGGCCCGACGACCTGCCGAAGCTTGGCGATTGTCGGCGGCTTGGCTCCCAGACGAAATTCTCAGCATTTCCGGTCGAAAAGCGCGTCCCTAAGCCGGCTTAGGGATTTTTTTAAACGAACGATAATGCAACATTATCATTCATTATTGTGGCACGACAGGCTGTGCGTTTTGATGCGAAAATCATGGCGCAAAGCGCACGGCCACTCTACGCTCCAAATCATGATTCGCCTCGATCCCCACAACACCAGTTCCTTGCCCGCCAGCCCCGCCGCGCCGCCGACCGTTCCAGCATGGGCGCTCACAGACGCCGGCGCGCCGAGTGACGCCGACGCCGCCTACCGGGCCGGCGCTGCCTTGGCTTCGCTCGACACGCTTGCCCGGGCGCAGCCTGCCTGGGCTGGCGCCTGGCGCCAACGGCTGGCGCTGAACTGCGCCGCCGCCAGCATGCGGCTCGCCGGGCGCGCCGAGGACGAAGCCGCCCTGCGCGATGCCTGGTATCTGCGCCCGCCAGGCGCCGATCCCGGTCCCGCCGGCGCCATCCTTGGCGCCTGGCGGCTGTTTTCCGCGCAGCCGCCCGGCGGAACCCCCGACCGGCTCGAAAAGATCGCCTACCAACTTGGCCTCCACTGGGATGCCACGGCACTGGCCGCGCTTTGCGCGCAAATCGAAAAACTGGCGCGGTCGTCGCAGCCGGCGCCGTTCGCCGCCGCGGCGATCGCGGCTCACACGGTCGCCATGCGCCCCGATGCCGAGCTGTTTGCCTGGTGGCTCGCCGACCTGGTGCTGGCACAAGGCCTGGGCTGGCCGCGGCCGCTCCCGCTATTAATGGCGCAGGTTTTTGGCCCGGCCTTCCGCGCAGACGCCGGCAGCGGCAAGCGTATCCGGCCCGGCGAAAAAGGCTTTGAGCGGGCGGTCTGCGTGGCGCTGGCTCAAGCGGCGGCCGATGCCTGCCGGCTGGCCGCCGAGCTGTCGCGCCGCGCGGAAAAGCTGCTTACGGTGGCGCCAAAACTGCGTGCCAAGGGCGCCGGCGACGTGATTTTTTTGCTGCTCAGTGAAGACGCTGTTCCTGGCACTCTGACCACCAAAAACCTGTCGCGCTTTGCCGCGCGACGTCTGTTCGAGCGGCTGCAACAGCTCGACGCCGTGCGCGAGCTGTCTGGCCGTTCCTCTTTCCGGCTTTTTGGACTTTAGCGATGGCCGAGACAGCGAGCGACGAAAGGGCGAAAAAAAATGTCCAGCGAATGCTGGTCGACACCGAGTTGGAGCACCTGCCGCCGGAACTACGCTGGCGCGAGTGGATGGGTCGCGTCGAAGCGGTGATCTTTGCTGCCAGCGAACCGGTGACACGTAGTGTCCTCGCGCGAGTGGTGGGAAAAAACTGCAATATCGAGCTGATTATCGACGACATCCGCGCCGAGCTGGCCGGCCGCCCCTATGAGCTGGTCGCGGTCGCCGGCGGCTGGCAGCACCGGACGAAAAAGGTTTTTGGCGACGCCATCCACGCCGCCTTCGGCCAGCAAGGCGGCCAGGGCGAAAAAGAGCTGTCGCAGGCAGAGGCGCTCGTCTTGATGTGCATTGCTTATTTCCAGCCGATCACCCGCGCGGAACTGTCGAGCTTTTTCGGCAAGGAGGTGTCGCGCGATCTGATCGGCGTGCTACGGGGACAGGAGCTGATCGCCTCCGGGCCGCGCAGCCCGCAGCCGGGGGCGCCCTACACCTATGTGACGACGAAGACTTTTCTGTCCCAGTTCGGGCTCGACACGCTGCGCCAGCTGCCGGATTTCGAGGCGCTCGAGGACGCAGGGCTGCTGTCGAAGGAGAAGCTGCTAGCCGGCGACATCATGCCCGACTTTTCCGATCGGGATGAGGATCGGGTTAGGCAAGAAGGGCGGTGAGGACCTTCTTGAAGTGTTTGGCCTCGGGAGCTATTGCAGCGCGCTTTCGAGGAGCCAATCCTCGACGGCTGGAGTGAGATTTGCAGGATTCCGAACTCGCTTTGTTGCCTCGTCGCCGTCAGTCAATTGGCAACCCAAAGGCTCTTGAGTTCGTGACCGACAGTCCACTGGGCAGAAGTCTGGGTATCATTGCATTTGGACTCATACGGGTCGCGAACCATCTGGAACTCGTTGTCGACCACTGCGCCGAACAGAAAGCACTCGTCCTTGTACTGACCACGCTCCGCGCTCGCCATCTTCACCGTCGCTTTGACGACGATGCCGTCCAAGTTGCGACCCTTCCAGTTGACGGTGCCGTAGTCCTGAACTTCGGAGGTCACGTCAGTGGGCTTCCAGTTGTCTTGTGAGAGGCCAGCATTCCACTTGACGAAGTCAGGGAACAGCGTCTCCACATTGATGCCGGAAGACACGTTGGTCTTGTCCGTGGCGCCCAGGACGGTCCTCTTCAGGCCGTCCGAGAACAGGTTCAGCAGTGCGGTCGCGGCTGGTCCGTTTTTCTGGCGCAAATCCGCCTGACGGAGCGACTTGGAGTTCTTCTCGTCCGTCTCGCGCCGGGCAGCGATCTTCTTCTCCTCGTCGGCGGCCACGCGTTTGGCCTCCGCGGCTTTAATTGCCTCCTGTTTGGCTGCATCCAGTTTGGCAGCAGTGCTGGCGGCATCGCTTTTGTCTAGCCACACCGGGGCGAAGGCAAACTGAACGCCATCGCGAACGAGCGCTTCCGACGTGGCCTTCAGGTCGGCGGCCGACGCGTAGAGCACCCGGCATTGTTCGTGCCTTACGTCCTCGTAGGCCTTATCGATCGACGGATACGAGACGGTGCTTCCTGACATGCCTGTGAAAGCAGCTATCTTGCCAATGGTCGCCTCGTGCACCGCAGCTTTGCCGTCGACGACGCTGCAGATCCGGTCGGACGAGCTCGTCAGCAGGATGCCACCATATCCCTCGCGCATTCCTGACGAGACTTCCTGAGCGATCTTCAAGGCCAGCGTCTGGTCTGAATCCATGCGGGCCTTAATATCCTCGAAGCGGATAGGATCGAACACCCGGATCGTCTTGGCTTGCATCGCTTCGAGGTAGGCCGCCTGAAGCGTTGCCGGGGCCTCCAGGAAAGTCTTGCGCTGGACGAGGAAGAGGTCGGCGCTTTCAAGGCCGCCCGCCCCGCAGTCCGAGCTGACGTTTATTGCCTTGCCTCCCATCGGGTCGATCGCCTCGAGCAGCGCCTTGTCCAAGGCAGGCGTTCTTTGAGGACCGAGTAGGCAGATCCAGGCTTGGTTCTTCGTCAGGGAGAATTGGCCCGATATCGTGCGCAGGAGCGAAGGCGCCTTCGGGCCAGCGTTGTAGAGAACGACTACGTCCTCCAGCGGGCCGCGGAGGAGGGCCTTATTCAAGTCCGTGACCGCATAAGTCGCGCTGTCGCTTTCCTGGCTGGCTCCGCTTCCTGACTGGCTGGCAGCGGCCTTCCTTGTATCCAGTTCCTCCGCCAGCGCCTGCCGAGCGATCAGCGCTCGAACGCCTTCTCTGGCCTCGGTCAGAGAGTCGAGGTCGTTCGTGTCGGAAACGTCATCGAGCGATTTGACCTCCTGGACGACCTCGGGAAGCTTGGCCGATGTCAGATGGCTGCTCATCCAATGCTTGAGTGACTGACGGTCGGCCTGCAGCTCGGCGAAGATCTCAGACTTCTGCTTTTCGATCGCCTGGGCACGCTCCTTGTCCATTGATGCCGAAAACTCGGAGTAGCCGGGCACGGCCGTGAGCAGGTCGCTCAGCTTGAGCGACGAATTGTTCAGCGCATCCGTGGAATCTGTCTGGACCTGCGCGTTCAGGGCGGCGGCCTGGCCGGCGATCTCGACGAGGTTCGAGGTCTGAGGGTTCAACTTCAGGAATGTCTCGGCATCAGAGAGCAGCGCCATCGCGGAGGCTCTCGCCGCCTTCAGCTTGCGGGCCTCCGCCTTGTCGTAGGAGGCCTTGTCGGCAAAGCCCTTCTGCTTTGCATTGCGGAACGCGGCGGGATCGGAAAACCCCGATGCGCGATAAGCGACCAACTCTGTCCTGGTCTGAATGCCAAGCTGGGCGGCTGCACGATACTCGTTGGCTGCCGTGAATCCGCCTGTCTGCGCCCGCTGGTATTCATCGCTACTGCGGAAGTCGCCGGAGATCGCCACATCGTAATCGTGCTGCGTCATGAAACCCATGCTCTTCGCCTGAGCGAATGCGCTAGCCGAGGTGAAGCCGCCAGACCTTGCATCGTTGAAGCTCTGGGCGTCCGTATAGCCGAGAGCCCGGGCTGCGTTTCGCTCCTGGTCGCTGTGGAAGCCATCGCCGGCGTTACGTTCGATCTCGGCCAGGCTGTAGTCTGCGAGAAGTTCCCCCGGCTGCAGGTCGAAACGCCCAAGGTATGCCCTGAAGGCCTTAACGGTCGTCGGTCCGATCAGGCCATCCACAGAGCCGGAATACAACCCAAGCTTGGACATCGCCGCCTGGAGCCTTTGGACGACCCTCAGATAGTTGGGCTGGGTCGCGAAGTCGAAAGAGGCTCCTCTCTGGTATGACATCCAGACCAACCCATCCAAACCGTCCCCGCGCGAGAGAAACGAATCCTGAGGGATGATATGCAGTTCCTTGAGCGAGGTCAGGTTCGCCTTCGCCTTGTCCTGGTAAAGCGTCCCGGCGACGACAGCAAACACGCCGTTCCGGCTGTGAACGACAAGTGTCGGCCCCAGTGTCGGCGCATAGGATTGCGCAAGAGCGATGGCCTCTCCTTCGGTCGGCCTGCTCGATACAACGAGCCAAAATGCGTTCGACTGCGGAGGCCGGAAGGCCATCGGCCGCGCCATTTGCTGCCCGTTCTGGATTATCTGGATAAACTCGGAAAGCGATGATGCCGAGCCCATAGCTGGCAAAGAAAGAGCCGCCAACAACGCAGCAACGCCCACACTGCACACGCGACGCATGGTAATCCCCTACACAACCCCAGCAGCCATATTCACGAATCCTAAAGGCTAGGCAAGAAGGCGGCAGCGCTTTGAGGTTTTATGCTTACCGGGTGATGGCAAGCGATTGGTGTTAAAGGCGGAGGTCCGTCTCCCGGGAGGTCCGAGGAGATGAATAGCCGCAGCGACGCCACGCATCTACCCTCTCCATCACGATGATGATCGTCGGTCACAACCGGCGGCACGGCGGAACCGACAGCAGCGTCCTGGTCATGCTGATCAGGCGTGGAAAGATACGTGTAACCCTTCTGGAAACGGTGCGAGACCTACGATGCAAAGTAGCAACCCCGAAGTATAGATGGTCGATTCCCTGACGACGTTCTCGATACTGACGATGTCGCCTTGGGACGGAGCAGGGACGTTCTGCGGATGCGTATGCCAGTCTCCAACGTAATGAAGTCCAGCGGCGAAATGCCGGTCGATCTCCCTCTGCTCGGCTTTGCGGTCTGGCCAAAAGTGGAACCGGCCCCGGCGGTCCGCCGACCTTGGGCCGGTCGCTGCTAGCACAAGCCAAAGATCCGCCTTGATATCGGCAAACAGCTGTCCCCCAGCCTCCTTGCTGAACCAACCCGTCTGTCTGTGGGCGTCGAAGACCCTGAGCACGTCTGGCGAGAACTGGGCGGTCAGGCAATGGAACCGCGCGATGACTGTACTATCTTCGAGGGCTACGGCCACTGTTGCTCCATCACTCCTGAAACCGACGCGACGGGCTTCATCGCCTTGAAGTCCTCCGTCCATTGCCCTTCGGCGCGTGCGAGATTGCGACCCGACGTCCACCATGTCCGCCATGTGTCGGCTAACCCTGGCTCCAGCAATCGATCGAGGCACAGTTCGGCGACCATCGCCTGAACCGCGACAACCTCGATCGCCCCGAACGGTGTCGTTGAGTTTCCGCATTCCTTGGGCGGCTGGCGATCGTTTCGCGAGGCGGGACGCCGAGGTACACCATCCTCAAACCCGTCCATGAACTGAGCGCCACCTCCAGACAGCAGCAATGCATGCCCGGCTACGCCCCAAGCCTCCATCCAGCCGAACACGACAGCGATCGGTGGAGCTTCCTGCCGCGCGAGCTCGGCGATGTAGGTGTCGGCGTGCAATGACCCCGTGGTTGCCACGATGAGGTCCGCGCCTTTCAAGATGTGGTTCCCGGACAGGACGAGGTCCTGGATAGTTTTCGAGAAAGCCCTCGCCTCGACCATTCCCGGCAGGTCTTGCCGCAGGTCCGACGCCAGGGCCCGCGCCTTCGAATGCCGGACGCTACGGCCACCGAGTTCATGACGTCGAATGTTCTCCCAGCCGAGGTTCTCATGATCGACCAGATCGAGGCGTCCGACGCCGGCTTTGGCGAGCAGGCTCGCCACGCCCGCGCCGACAGCGCCACATCCCACCACAACCACCCTCTTGTCGGAGAGGTCGGTCAAGGCGATGATGCTGCGGGAGGCCGAACTGTCAAGCAGTGACGTCGACAAGCGCTGAATGGTGTAGTGGTCGAGAAGGTCGCCAACTGCGATTTTGGCCCCGGGCCGAAGCTTGAGACTTTGTTTGCGTCGCGACCCTGTCTTCTGCGAGGGCAGGGTTTTCAGAAGCCGGACGCCTGCAAACTGGTGGCGGCCGGAAGGCGCAATGCCGACCAGCACCAAGACGACCCCGTTCGGCACCGCGCTCAAAGCCTTCAACATCGCTTTTCCATCGTCGACGGCGTGCGTCTGGAGGAGCTCGAGAAGGCTCCTAGGGTCCGCGGGGAACTCCGAAGGCAAAGGGAACGTCTTGAGTTCGACGAAGAAGGCGGCATTCGTGTGCCTAGGTGCAGTCCCGGTCCGATTGTCCCACCAGCGAAGCATCAACTCCTTGCTGGCAAAGGCAAAGACCTCGTCGCCAGCCAGGACATATGAACCTATTAATGCACGTTCCTGGTAGAGCAACGAGAGGGCCGGGGCGGCGACGTCGGCTCGCTGGTTCCAGTAGTTGGTGAAGTCTTCCTGAAGGTCGTGGTCTTCCGCCCCGGTCTGATGCGCATCAAGGAGTTCCAAGGCTTCCCCCAGCACCTGTCGGGCGGCGTCCGCCGGATCGGTCGAAAACTCAACCTTCGTTAGACACAAGCGACCATCGAGCTCGACATGCGGCAGGTTTCGAGCGGCATCATAGTTGACTAGATAGGCGTTCGGCCGCGAATACGGGAACGCGGTGTCGGCCCCGATCGACAGATCGTGGCCCCAAACCCCGAACAGCCACTGATGACGGCCTGTCGGTCGCCCCTTGGCATCCTCGCAGGCCCGGTACCCTCTGTACTCCGGCCGATAAGTCTCGAAAAGCGCGGAGACGGCGTCAATGGCCTGAGCGATCGTCAGCATGGCTGCGCCCTCAGGCGTAACGGGTCTCGCCCCGCTTGACCGCTGGGCCAACTTTCTGGGTAAGCGACTTCGCCCCGTCCGGATCGGGTTGCTGGGAGAACCAGTCCGAGTTGAAGAACTTGTCCCAGGCACTCATCGCCTTTTCGTGGTCGCAGTCCCACTCGTCAAGAACATCGAGATGCTTCAGCTTCTCATCGAGTTTGTCGTGGAGGAAGTTGGCCTTGGCATTCCCGTCCTCGATGATGTTCTCGTCGAGAACCGGGTGCTTGACTGCTTGACTCCAGGAAAGCTTGTCCCTGATCGCCTTGGCGACATTGCGCAGCGTCTTGTCATCGCGGTCGGCGGCTCCGGCCCAATGATCGGCCACGAGCTTGGAGATGACGAATCCGTTCGAAATCTTGCCCTTCCAACTCGAGCGGCTCCGCGCGAAGGCCTTGAGCAGCCTTACGACTTCGACGAACTGCCCCTTGTCGCCGTCCTTAGATGCGTTGTCGCAATTGTCCTTGTTGAAGTCCTGGAACCATGACGTCACCGCGAGCGCATCCGAGCGCTTCCAGTTGGAACTGGCAAGCTCGTAGTGGTCCGACTCCTTTCCGGTCCAGGCGTCCTTCACGACGACGTGGCGGTAGACGGGTACGTCGATGTGGTAGCCCTCGTTGTAGTAGACCCGCACGCAGTTCTTAAGGACTTCCGGAGGGATGTTGAAACGATCGTCCTGCAGCGCGTCCCAGACCATCTCGCGTGCCGCGAGCGGTGTCTTGTCGCCTCCTTTCGGCCCAACGAGGTCCTCCTTCTTGAAATAGACGCCGTCGTCGATGTCGTAGTCCTCGTCATTCTCGACGATCATTGTGCGCATGGCGTAGGAGCCCTGCGTCCGCTGCCCGATGGGAGTCGGATCTTCGTTCGCGGCGAGACCGTCCTTCAGTCGTTTCCGGTTCGTCTTTGCCCTTGCAAAGATGTCTTTACGGCTCTCGTTCGGAAGTCGCACTTCCTCACGCTGGTACTTCGCTACCTGGAGATGGCAGTCTCTCATTCGAAATGCTCCTTGGGTACACCCGTTTCCGGCATCGTGGGCAGAGACATCATGAGATTGTGGATCAATTGACCCTGCGGGTTCCGAATGTCGTCACAGGCGCTTTTGACCATGTCTGCGTCTGTCGACGCTTGGCTCATGAGGGCATTCATCGCCTCCGGCCTGCTATCGTCGAGACCGAGATACTCTAGTTTCGAGGCCGGGATTTTCTGCTGCGGGAAGCGGACGTGGTGGACTTCCCTGCCGCATTTGCTCAACACATTGGCGAACATACGGGCCATGTTGTCGAAGGCGAACTCTTGGGCTGTGATGCTGAGGGGCGCGACATCGGCGCCGAGCTTCCACTGAAGCATCGACCTGTGGACCTTATTCTGCGAAATCTCCTCTCCTTCAGGCCGAGAGCAAGTGCCCAAGGAGAAGATTTCGATGGGCTGCTCGTTTTCCGCATTCATCAGCGCGTCCAGCATACCCACCATGACCGGGTTGTTCGCCCACAGTCCACCGTCGGCAAAGACCTCGATCTGCTCGTGCTTGCTGTCGGGATTCTTTATTGCCGCCAAGGACCGGTAGATCGGGGCCGCGCTCGACGCCAGGCAAACATCAACAAGCTTATAATTGTCATCCCGGACGCCGCTCGTCTTCGTCTTCTTGAAGACCCACGCCCTATGCGTGCTCATGGCCACTGTGGGGATGGAGAGCGAAATTCCGCGCTTTCTGTAGACATCGAGCATAGTGATGTCTCCTAGCTCTACACTGAGGGCTTTTCGCAGCGCCGCATCGCCGGCTCTGACTATATTGCCACCCTGGGCGATACGAGCAAGAAGCCTCCCTTTGCTCTCGGTGATGCGCTCGGGGAAAATCCGACCACCCCAGTCCCGGTAGAGCTTAACGAGGTCGCTCATTGGGCGGCCGATGGCCGCAGCGCAGGCGATGATAGCCCCCGTGCTTGTTCCGGCGATCAGATCGAAGCCGCGTCCTAGGTCGAGATGTTCCACCCCGCGTATTCTGCGATACTGGTCGAGCAAGCGGTCGAGAAACGCAGCGGTGTAGATGCCACGCATGCCGCCGCCGTCGAGACATAGGACCCTGAACGGCTTTGCCGCGGAAGGCGTACTTTCAGCAGCTTCCATCGCCTTAAATTATACCTTTATTTCCAGTCATCGGCAGTGCCGCTCAATCTTAGAACCTTCATATGTTCCTGCCTTATTGCAGGAACATGCCGTGCTCAAGTGTGAAATATGGCGCCGCGCAAAATCGAGGGGGGAAACATGTTTATAAGTGAATTGGCCTCTTCGATGCTCAATCGTGTGATTGCTCTCTAGCGACGACGCGAGCCGCCGCCGATAGCCGCAATGGGTGCGAAACAGCCATCACCTACACTGATTCTAGTCTCGCGCTTGGTCAGACGCCAAATTCGCTTGTGTTTCGGCGTGGAATAAGGGCTCTGACGCACTTTTGGTGGTGATGGAGCCTACGCAGCGCCGATGACGCGCGCCTGGAGTAGGTCGAGTTTTCCTCGGCCGTACATTTGGCGTTTCACGAGCTTGAGTTTGGTGATCTGCCCCTCGGTTTGGCCATTGGACCAGGGAGATGTGATCGCCGCGCTCACAGCCGCTCGGTCCTTGACGATGCCGTTGGCGAAGGGGGCAACAAGGCCCGATCGAGCTTGCTCCAGCCATGGCTCAAGATCGACGAGAGACTTCTTGCGGATCATGGCCTGGAAGGCGGCGATGATTCCTCGGGCATCGACCAGCTGGGGCACACCGCCCTCAATCGCGGCGACAAGGACGGTTTCGGACTTGGAGAGGTTGTCGCGACCGACGGTCATCAGCCGCGCTATGGTCCGCGCCGAGGGCGCCCGGCTCAAGGCGCCACCATCGACCTTTTCCGCCTTCCGACGGCGCGTAGCCCACTCGGTGACAACCCGAAGACTACCACGGAACCCTTGGCCTTTGAGCCGTCGCCATAGCTCGGCGCCGTTCCGCCGTCCGGCCGACCACTGGGCGTCGAGCCATGGCAGGTGCAGTTCGAGCGAGTTCTCGCGGACGCGGAAGATATCCGAGCGTTGACCGCGCATGACGCGACGGACAAGGCCGCGGCTGTACCCGGTCCGGCGAACGATCTCCTTGATCGTCACCCCGGTCTTGGCCAGGCCGAGAATGGCGGCGTTGGTGTCTTCCCGGCGAAGATATCCCTCATATTGGATCCGCTCGGCGGCAGTGAGCAGGTCGGGATTGATCGTGACTGCGCCGATCGCGGACCGAATCTGGCGCATGGATTTGCGCACGGCGTCGAGGAAGGCGCGGCTGGCGTTCTCCATCAAGTGCCAACGGTCGGCCACCTGGATCGCCTTCGGCAGAGCCTTGGCTGCAGCCATTGCGTAGCCACCGCCACGGTCGCGGGCGACGATGCCGATCTGAGGCTGGTCAGAGAGCCAGGCCTGAGCCGTCGCTGGTTCCCGGTCAGGCAGCAATGCGATGGTCTTGCGCCGCTCCAGATCGCAGATGAGGGTTCCATAGCGCTGGTTGCGTCGCCACGCCCAGTCGTCGATCCCGATCACGGCTGGCGGAACGAAGCGCGGGCTGCCGCGCCGCCGCACGACGCGCAGCAGGGTGTCGTTGCTCACTGGCAGCATCAGTCTCCGGGCGAAGCCCGCTGCCGGGCGCCCGCCCAGAACAAGCCCAAGATGATGAACGATATCGTCGAGGCGAGCGGTTCGCCGCGCCCATGGCGCCAGGACGCCCTCGTCAAAGCGCTCGGCGAAGATTCGCCGGCCGCACAGAACCGCGTCGCAGTGGAACCGGCGCACCAGGACGACCAGCCGAACAGGCTTTCCAGCCAACGGCAGATCCGCCAAGCGCCGCTGATACCGGCTGTGGATCCGCTCCGATCTCGTTCCGCAGCCCGGACAGGCACTCGCCATGCTCAAAGGTCGGATCGTGATGAGCGTCGCGTCGACCGCACTGGCGGCATCTTCAACAACAAAGCCGCGAGGGACGAGAGTCGATGGTCGGAGGGCCTGGCCCATGGCATTGATTCCTTTTGTGAAACCAGTGCCAGCCGACGTCACAATGTCATCAAAACTGAGTCAGAGCCCCTTTTGCGAGCCGATCCAGGGTCCCAATTGCGGGCCGATTGACAAGGATTGCGGACCTCCACTGTGCCGAAGACAGTTCGGATTCGGCGTGTCGTATAGTCCTTGACCGGCCGGAACGTGTGGCAATCCGGGCAGGCGCGGCGAAAGAGCGAGTAGAGTAGGTCTCCGTCTCGTGGCTGACGACCGCGCTCTGCAGGGCCGCCATGATTTTCTTTCCATCGTCGATCGACAAGCCGAGTGGAACCGGCGTACCATTACGACCAGCAGAACAGGCTTGCCCGCCATGGGCAGATCCGCCAAGCGCCCGGATACCGGCTGTGGATCCGCACCGATCTCGTTCCACAGCCCGGACAGGCGCTCGCCATACTTAAAGGACGGACGGTGATTAACGTCCACGCCGCCGGTGCATCATCGACCACAAAGCCGCGAGGGTCGATGGTCGGAGGGTTTGGCCCATGGCACTGATCCCCTTTGCCTGTCTCCTCATCTGAGGAACTTTAACCCCCAAGCGAGGGCAATTCAGGGAAGCACGTCAGTCGAGATCGCCATCGCCCCGAAAAAGGGCAGCCAGAGATTGTGTGCCCCAATGGCAGCGGGCTGACTGCGCTCAGGGCACCACCGGCAAAATGATGTGCGAGGGATTGTCGCGATCGTGATAGAGGGTGTTCTGAGCGACCACGGTTGCGGTTTCCGTGGCATTGTTGCCGCCTGTGTTCAGGTTGCGGGCGAAGTGCGGGAAACTGCTGCTTGCCACCTGCACGCGGATGCAGTGGCCAGGACCGAACCGGTTGCCCGTCGCCTCCATGCTCACCTCGATGCGATAGATTATCCCTGGAGTCAGTAGTTTCGGGCGGCTATAATCCTCGCGATAGCGAGGTTGCGCCGTATAGGCTTCGCGATAGCGCGCCCGCGCGACGCCTTTTTGCAGGTTATAAACCCGGCCATCGGGATAGACATCGCTCAGTGTTACGACGAAGTCTGTGTCCAATGCCGAGGACGATACATAGAGCACCGCGCGCAATGGACCTGTTACCTCGACGCCTGAACGAAGCGGCTCCGTTGTGTAGACCAAGCGATCGGGCCGCAGATCGACCTCCCGCTGGTCAGCGGCGCTGCCGTCGCTCCTAGTACGGACAGCCTCAGGGCTGGGCGTGGGATCGGCAGGATCATATCGATAGTGGTCGGCCGGTCCTGATGCCATCTCCGTGGACAGCTTGCCGTCGCCATTGCTGGTGTTCGCATGCCCAGCGCTGCTGAGGTAGTAGGGGGTGAAGCTGGTCCCCGGCAGCGGCCAACTGTCGGCGGACTTCCAGCGGTTCGCGCCCATCAGGTAGTATTGGACGTGCGGCATGTTGAGTTCGCCTTGGCCATCGCGGCGCAGCCAGTGATCGAACCAGCGTAAGTAGATCGACCAATAATCCTGACAGACGTCTCCGACGTCGCGCTCGCCCGCTAGATAAGGCGTCTGGGCGCATTCGCTCTCGCAATGCTGGGTGGGAGAGATGATCAAATACTGGTTGCGCCGGGATCGCTCCGTCATCGACTGGTTCTTGAACGCATTGAATAATTCTATGCCGCCGTTGACCGTGTTGTCATACCAGGATTCGATGAATAGCCCTGGCACGTCGGGGCGCGAATTTTCGTCGAAGAAGGCAAATTGGCGCCACCAGGGATCGCCAAGCTCATGGGTGATCCAGGCCCGCCAGTCGTTGGGAAAGCCGCCGGACCGTTCGTTCATGTCCGCAAGTGGGAGGGTTTTCAAGAAGTCGTGATATTCGATTGCCGGGGGAATCTGGGAGCGCTGATTGCCTTTCTCGCGGAACCATTTGAAGGACCAGCCGAACTCCGGCACGCCGGAGGTTATAGTGCCAAAAGGCCGGTTGCGCATCGCACCGCCGGAGGCCTGTGGCAGGACGGCCGCCAGCGCAGGCGGCCGCTGAGGCGCCATCATCACCTGATTGATACCGAGCGCTGAGCAGCCGTAGCCGCCGACCTTTCCGTTCGACCAAGGCTGCGCGGCGACCCACGCCACAGTGTCGTAGCCGTCATCCGCGTCGCTGGCGGCAGGGTGGAATGCGCCTTCCGAACGGAAGCGCCCCCGAATGTCCTGAACCACGACCGTGAACCCTTGGCTCGCGAATTGGTAGGCCACCCCTTTGCGCGTCTTCAAATCGCGCTCGCGATAGGGCGCTTTATCATACTGTGTCCGGATCAGGATCGTTGGTAGGCGGTCCCCCGCCCCAAATGGGCGATAGATATCGGCGTAGAGGCCGACTCCGTCCCGCATCGGGGTGCGGACGTCCTCCTCAAGGTCGACGTCGAATCGGGGCTTCGGAAACGGAACGGCCTCCCACTCGCCCACTGTTTCGTTCGCAGGCCGCTGTTGTGGGTCTCCAGTCATACCGTACCTCCTCGTTCATAACGTGAACTCGTTCGCCATTGAGTGCTACCCTGTAGCACTGCTCATTGGAGGGCTGGAAATATTGACTCAACATGCGTCCCATCGCGATACGCGATTGGTCTGGCTGTCGTACTGCAGTTAAATGTGAGATTGCGCCGACGAGACCGGTAACTTCTCTGGGGTTAGGCGGCGCGCAGAAGGGGCGGTTTGGGCTTGAATAATGGAGGCACGTTCGGTTCTGGCTGTCGGAACGGTGCCCGCAGCCGATTGCGAAGTTCGCCATTGATCTCCGCCGTCCTGACCTGCATGAGCATGTGCGCACCGTGGAGAGACCAGCGCATCTGCTGCTTCTTGACCATGCGTTTGCCGACAAGCGAATTCACTGCTGCCTCGGCGAGGCTGGTGGCGACACGAAGCCCAGCTCGGTATCGCTTGCCATAGTTGACGATCGCGCCGCGGTTCGATCTGACATAGGTCAGGAGCTGCGAGGCGAGGCTATGAAGCCGTGCGATCGAGAACTCGCTGTCTCCTTGCGAATCCTTCACTCTCTCCAAGAGTTGCTCCAGGTCGCGGATCGCGCGATCGACGCGCCCATGCCACAGGCGCCACTTCACGGCTCTGATCTCCCTGTGGATGGTTGGAAGGGGCCTGGCACCGTCCGCGCGAGATCGAACCATGTGGTCGGCGATCTGCTGCATTGGTTGGAGCTTCATGGCGATGTGGAACCAGTCGATGATATGGCTGGTCGGCCTAGGCATGGCGCGGGGCAGGCGCTTCAGGATTTCGGCGCCATCCGAGATCACGGTGACGTCGCCAAAGCCGCAATATCCTTCTTGCTGAAGCGCGTGGAGCGCTCGATCTCGGATTGCGGTTGGTCGGTGCTGCTGGTCACGAAATAGCGGCCACCGGGTTCGCCCCGACCGCCGCGACCGCATCTGGCCACAACGAGTTCGAAGTTTCGCGCTGCATTGGGATCGGCGCTGCGCACATGCGCTGTGTCGATGCTGATGATAAACTCTTTGCGCCGATCGCCGGGAAGCTCCATTTCAAGCTGGCGTCGATCATCAGCTTGCGCCCTTGCGCGCCGTTCTTCCTCTGCAACCTGCTCGTCCAGCCGTTCACCGATCCTGATGGTGCGCTTGCGCACGGTCGCATGCGTCTCGGTAGGCTCAAGGGGCAGAAATTCGGTGAGCACTCTCGCGGCCTGCCGGTACGGCATCATGCTTCCCAGCCGCGCCGTCAGTTCCATCAGCTCTGGCGTCGCCCGATCCGGGCAGATTTCCTTCAGTGGCGCGAAAGCAACGACCATCCCTGGATGGCAATCCCCACACAGCATCCAGCGGGGATTGCGCACCTCCACCGTGCCGAACACAGTTCGGATCCGGCGCGCCGTATAGTCTTTGACCGGCCGGAACGTGTGGCAGTCCGGGCAAGCCCGCCGAAACAGAGCATAGGCATTCACCTCCTGGTTTACGACCGCGCTCTGCAGCGCCGTCATGATCTTCTTGCCGTCTTCGATCGACAGGCCGATTTCGCCGTCGAACAGGCGCTCCCAGCTCTTGTCGACCTGGACCTCCCGACGACAAACGTCGCCGAACTCGCTCTTTCCCTCGATTGTAATTGTCCACTCCACCGCCATCGTTGCTTCTCCGAACAAAGCGACGGTGATGAACTGCTCGGGCCTAACAATCCGTGCTCAACCCCAGAAAAATTACCGGTCTCCCCTGCATCATCCGCTCCCGTTTTCGCAGCGGCACATGCGAATTCTCCGGCCGGTTATTCAATCCCTTGTGCGAAGGGTGTTCGACATTCGGCATGACCTGATGTGGTGGACGGCCTCCGCTCCCGGCATCGAGGTGCCATAGTGTGGCTGTCGAAAGTCACATGAGGGAGAGTCGTCCATGGAGAAGATTACCACAATTGGTCTGGATATCGCCAAGCAGGTATTTCAGGTTCACGGGGTCAATCGTGCTGGCGCGATCGTGAGCCGCCGCAAGCTGCGCCGCGATGATGTCGTTTGTTTCTTCAAGGAATTGCCCCCTTGCCTGATCGGCATCGAGGCTTGCGCGACGGGACACCACTGGGCTCGGGTTCTTATAGCGCTGGGTCACGACGTTCGGCTGATGCCGGCGTCTTACGTCAAGCCATACGTGAAGTTATGCTCACCTCGCCATAACTTTACTTGGACTAACCCGCTCCGCCACGGCGGAGCGGCAAGGGGGGTGTACGCCGACGGCGCGGTCTTGATGGCGTCCTCTGTCGTGCCGGTCAGGCGTTCAATAGGAGCTCCAACTGCGCGAGCATGGGGTGGCTGCTTGCAGCCCATTCCATCGGACAAAGGAGCTTGTCATGACCCAACTTCGGCAACGCATGAGCGAGGACATGCAGGTGCGCAACTTCGCGCTCAACACCCAGCTCTCCTATCTGCAACAGGTGTCGCTGTTCGCCCGCCACTTCGGCAAGTCGCCGGACGTGCTCGGGCGCGAGGACATTCGGACCTATCAGGTCTATCTGACCAACGAGAAGAAGCTGGCGTCCGGTTCGATCCACACCGCCATCGCTGCGCTGCGCTTTCTCTACAGTGTGACGCTCGAAAGGGACTGGGCGCCTGAAGAGGTCCTCCCGTTTCCCAAGAAGCCGCAGAAGCTGCCGATCATCCTCAGCCCCGAGGAAGTTCAGCAATTCCTCGGCTGCGTCCTCAACGTCAAACACCACGCCATCCTGACCACCTGCTATGCCGCCGGCTTGCGCATCTCGGAGGCGGTTCAGCTGAAGACCACGGACATCGACAGCCAGAGAATGGTCATCCGCGTCGAGCAGGGCAAAGGCCAGAAGGACCGCTACGTGATGCTGTCGCCCAAGCTGCTGGAGATCCTGCGCAGCTATTGGAAGGTGTGCCGGCCAGAGGCGAGGCTCTTCCCCGGCGATCGCGCCGGCCAGCCGATCACCAGGGATGCGGTGGGACAAGCCTGCGCGAAAGCGCGCGACCTCTCCCGCTTGCCCAAACCGGTCACGCCGCACAGCCTGCGGCACGCCTTTGCCGTCCATCTATTGGAGGCCGGCGCCGACGTGCGCACCATTCAACTGCTGCTCGGTCACCGCAGCCTCGCGACCACCGCCCATTACCTGCGGATTGCCACCAACAAGGTCTGCGCCACGTCGAGCCCGTACGAGCTCTTACCGCGTCCGGCCCCCACCCCGCCGCCGCCGGCCAAGCCTCAGTACTTCTGAGCTCAAGCCGATGGCCCGCTCGGGGCCGGAGGTGGCGGATATATTCCGCCGCTATGGCGAAGCCTATCGCGTGCAGCATGACGCGTCGCTCAGCACCGCGCAGCGTCGCGTCATGACGGCGATCGAACTCTGCCGCACCGCCGCGCTCGGCGGGCATATCGAGCAGTGCGATCAATGCGGCCACCAGCGCATCGCCTTCAACAGCTGCCGCGACAGACATTGTCCCCGCTGCCAATCGCTGGCCCGCGCGCAATGGCTGGAGGACCGTCGCGCCGAGCTTCTCGACACACAGTACTTCCACGTCGTCTTCACGCTGCCGGGTGACATTGCCGCCATCGCCTATCAGAACAAGGCGCTCGTCTACGGTCTGCTCTTCCGCGCCACCGCCGAGACACTGCGCACCATTGCCGCCGATCCCAAACACCTGG
This sequence comes from Mesorhizobium calcicola, assembly GCF_042682105.1. Classification (NCBI taxonomy): domain Bacteria; kingdom Pseudomonadati; phylum Pseudomonadota; class Alphaproteobacteria; order Hyphomicrobiales; family Phyllobacteriaceae; genus Mesorhizobium; species Mesorhizobium calcicola. The sequence continues at coordinate 40,964 of NZ_JBHUGY010000003.1, read as the reverse complement.
GTGCCGAGATCGGCTTCTTCGCCGTGCTGCACACCTGGGGCCAGAACTTGCTGCACCATCCCCACCTGCACTGCGTCGTCCCAGGCGGTGGCCTTTCTGCCGACGGCACGCGATGGATTGCCTGCAAACCCGGCTTCTTCCTGCCGGTCCGGGTGCTCTCACGCCTGTTCCGACGCTTGTTTCTGGAGCACCTGGAGAAAGCCTTCGCGGCCGGCCAGTTGAAGTTCTTCTCTAGCTTGCAGGCCTTGAGCGAGCGCGACGCCTTCCGGCGCTATCTGGCGCCCCTTCGAAAGGCCGAGTGGGTGATCTTCGCCAAGCCGCCCTTCGCCGGACCCGAACAGGTCCTCGACTACGTCGGCCGCTATACGCACCGCGTCGCCATTTCCAACAATCGCCTCGTCGCCATCGAGGATGGCACCGTTCGTTTCCGCTGGAAGGACTATCGGCACGGCAATCGGCAAAAGGTCATGACCGTCTCGGCCGACGAGTTCATGCGCCGCTTCCTGCTGCATGTCCTGCCCGACGGCTTCCATCGCATCCGCTATTACGGCTTCCTCGGCAATCGCCATCGCGCGCAAAAGCTCGCCCACTGCCGCGACCTGCTCGGCATGCCGGCTCCAGAGGCGTCGAACAGCTGCTCGGCGAAGGACTACCGCGACCGCTACGAGGACCTTACCGGGCATTCCCTCCGGCAATGCCCGGCCTGTCATCAGGGGCGGATGATCGTCATCGAAACGTTCGACGGCGTCACCGGACCCCCGCCATACCGGGATACATCATGAAAGAAGCGCTCAGCTTTCGTCGTCACCGTATCGCCCGGGCCGTTCGGCCGCAAAACCGAGCCGGTCCCGCGAAGGTGCGCGCCGTCACCCCCGGGCAGCCTCTCCCGGCAGGGCGCGGCGCCGGTCCTCACCTTGCCGCAACCGATATCCGTGCCGCTTTCGGCGCACCGACCCCTGCAATCGCCGCGTCCACGACCGCATCCGCGCCCACGCCATGCCGGTTCATGGGCACGGCCTCAATTGAACGCCCATAGCGGCCACCTGTGCCCGCGGCTTAGTCCAACACGTTTTTAGCTCACCGTCGCGATCCACCACAGCGCGCTCTCGCCAGCCGCCTTTCTGCGCGACGCCAAGCTAAAAACGCTCTGCATAATCACGAGATCCCCGTAATGCGGAGGAGCGCGGCCTGATTGGCGGATTTTCGCTGATTTAGGATCGGCTTGCTTTGCATTATTCTGTGCCGAACCTCTGCGGGTCAATCGACCAACAGAGGACCCGCCAATGTCGGATAGCCGTCACGAACTAATCGCCGCTCTCAATTCCTCGCTTATCAGTCAGCAATACAGCCCAGTCGTGGCGAGGAACTACTGCACCTACGCATCTGGATTTCTCGATTATCTGGGACAGCGGGGCATCTCGGTCACAGACGTGATCGACGTGCAGGTGGAGCAATACCTGCGGCACGCGATCGTACTGTTCGAAAAACAGCGTGGTCGACGTCCCAGCGCGCGCTGGCACGAGGTCCCGCGTTCCGGAATTCACGCGCTGCTGCGGCTTGTTCACGGCCAATGGCCGCCAGCTATCAAGCCTACCTGTGTGGCCGATGAGGTCCGATTTTCAATCTGCGACGAATACGAACTCTGGCTGCGTGAGGAACGCGGGTTGGCTTGCTCCAGCGTCGCAGCATTAATGTGGGAAGCCCGGAACTTCCTTGCCTGGCAGATCGATCACGGCATCGACGGATCGACGGGCCTCAGCATCAGTGACGTTGACCGTTACATGGATTTGCGCGCGCCGAAACTGACGCGCTGCTCGCTGAAGGCTGTAGCCGAGCGGCTTCGCTCGCTGCTGCGTTATCTCCACACCACAGGTCGCGTCACGACGGACCTGTCAGGGCACATCATAGCGCCGATGCTTTACGCATATGAAGGAGTACCTTCGGTCCTGGACCGCAGCCAGATCGTGGCCGTGCTGGAGAGCGCGAAGAAGGACAAGACATCGGCAGGGTTGCGAGACCATGCGATTTTGCAACTCCTTGCAACATATGGGCTACGGTCTGGAGAGATCCGCCATCTACGGATCGAGGACATCGACTGGCGGACGGAAGCCATCCATGTTCGTCACCACAAGACGCGAGCCAGCACATCCTTGCCCCTGATGGAGCCGGTCGGCGAAGCGGTGCTCTCCTATCTGCGTTCCGGACGGCCCCTGACGGACGCCAGAGAGATCTTCATCCGCACGCGCGCGCCCTATCGCAAGCTCGACAAGCTTTACAGCGTTGTTCGCCGGCGGCTCCGTGACGCTGGCGTCCAACCGCCTGGTAAGTGTGGACCCCACATCTTCCGTCATGCGCGCGCGGTTGAGATGCTGCGGGTCGCGGTGCCTCAAAAGATCATCGGCGACGTGCTGGGGCACCGCTCGACAGGATCGACGGCTCCCTATCTCAAGCTCGCCACCGAGGACCTCAGGGCCATTGCGCTTGATGTGCCGGGAATGGAGGTGGCGGCATGACCGCCCGCTGGCCCGATCCCGACCGCGCGACCATTGACCGATATGTCGCGAGCCTTGGTCTGCGCAGCATGAAAAGCCGAACCTGTTATCGGCAGGTCTTGCATGGCTTCCAGGATGTCGCCGAACGTTACGAGGCACTCAATCAGGAGGTGCTGCTGGCCTGGCTACGAGAATCAGCCATTCGCCGGGCGACATCCACGCTCTTGCACCGCACCCGCATCATTGACCGGTTCCTCGAACGCCTGGTGGAAATCGGTGCTATCGAACGCAATCCCGTCGTCGCTCTGCGCGATGAGTGCAATATCAAGCAGTGCATGCCGATCTGGCGGGCACTGGCGTCGCGGGATCCGAAGCAGGCTGTTGCCGAACTGCGCCAGCCCAGGCCGTTCTGCAGCGTGCTGGGCGAAATGATGGCCGAGCATGTCGCGATGATGCGGCGCAGAGGATACAAATACACTTCGCAACCCCTGTTGCTCTTGCGGTTCGACCGGTTCCTGCAGTTGCATCCGGGACCGGAAACCGAACCGCTGAGCGCCATGATAGATCGATGGGCGGCAACGCATGTCACGCGTGACCACGCGGAGGAATGCGAAAGGCTCAATCGCGTCTTTGCGAAAATCCTTCGTCACCGCGACCCGTCGATGCCTGTGCGGCGACCGGATCCGAGACCGAGGAAGGAGGCCGCCAAGCAATGGCGAAAGCCCCATATCTACTCGCCTGCCGACGTGCGACGGATGCTCGACGTCGCACGTACCTATCCGTCGCCACGGGTGCCGCTTCGGCCGCTGAGCATGTACACGATGCTGCTGCTGGCTTATTGCGCAGGCTTACGGCGCGGCGAGCTTGCCCGGCTCGATCTTGGTGACGTTGACCTGCAGGGCGGTACGATAACCATCCGGCAGACCAAGTTCTTCAAGACCCGGATCCTGCCGCTACCCGACAGCGTTATAGCCGAGCTCCGGGCCTACATCGATGCGCGACGGCGTGCCCGTGGATCACAGGACGCGCGCTCCGGCCTGTTCTGGCACGAGCGAGGCGATGGCCATTACACGCCGGAAATGATCACCTGGCTGCTTGCTGACGTCATACGCCGCGCTGGGTTGAAGCCATTGCGAGGAAAAACGGGGCCTCGCGTTCATGACCTGCGCCACTCGATGGTCGTGAACAGGATCCTCGAATGGTACCGGACGGGCATCAATCCACAGGACCGCCTGCCGTTCCTCGCGACCTACCTCGGCCATCGGGATATCAACTCCACCCTGGTCTACATCACCGTGACGCAAGACCTGCTGCATTACGCAAATGAGCGGTTCCGGGCGGTTGGCGCATCATGCCTCAACCTGGGGCAGGAGGTGCGGTCATGAGCAGGGCTGATCGGTTCCCAGACCTGATGCGCGCGTTCTTCTACGAATGGCTGGTCGAACAGCGCAACGCGTCCATCCATACGGTTCGATCATACCGCGATACCTGGCGGTTGTTGCTCCGATTCGTCGCCCAGCGCACTGGGAAGAAAGTGGCTATGATCATGTTGACCGATCTGGCCGCCCGCGAGGTCGCCGCGTTCCTCAGTCACGCCGAACATGAACGCGGCGGTACGATCGGCACGCGCAATTGCCGGCTTGCCGCGATCCGCAGCTTCTTCCACTTCGTGGCCACCAAGGATCCTGCATCGATCGCGCAATGCGTGGAAATCCTCAACATACCGATCAAGCGCGCTCCGGTGTCGGAACCGAGCTATTTGGATCCGGAGGAAGTAACGGCGATCCTCGGTCAGCCAGACCGTTCGACCGTTGAGGGCATGCGAGATCATGCGCTGCTCTCGTTCCTCTACAACAGCGGCGCACGAATACAGGAAGCGCTCGACCTGTGCCCCGAAGCAATCCGGTTCGAAAGCCCGAACTGCGTGCGTCTGATCGGCAAGGGCCGGAAGGAACGTATCTGCCCGCTCTGGCCGGAAACCGTGATGTTGCTGAAGAAACTGCTTGAGCGGCAACCACGGGCGCCCGACCAGCGGCTGTTCGTCAACCGCTATGGTGAGCCCCTAAGCGCCTCGGGGGTCCGGTTCAAGCTCGCCGCCTACGTGAAGGCGGCGGCCGAAACCATGCCGACGCTGCGCGCCAAGCATGTAACGCCACACGCCTTCCGGCACGCCACCGCCGTGCACCTCATCTCGGCGGGCGTCGACGTTACGGTCATCCGCAGCTGGCTCGGCCATGTGAGCCTCGACACAACCAACCACTATGCCAGGGCCAATCTGGAAACGAAGCGGAAAGCCCTGGAAAAGGTCGCCGTTCCAACCACACCCGGCGGCCAGCCATCTTGGAAGCGCGATGCAAGCGTGCTCGCCTGGCTGGATACGCTCTGAAATAATGCGGAGGAACATGGACAAAACCGGCGAAAATCCGCCAATCAGGCCGCGCTCCTCCGCATTACGGGGATCTCGTGATTAGTGAAGCGGCAGAAGAATGATGCGACGGATGCCGAGGCGATTTGCGAGGCGGTGGCGCGACCCACGATGCGCTTCGTTCCGGTGAAGAGCCAGGAGCAACAGAGTGTGCTGATGCTGCATCGGGTCCGCGAGCTTTTGATCCGGCAGCGGACAATGCTGGTGAACGCCTTGCGCGGCCACTTGGCGGAGTTCGGCATCGTGACGCGACAGGGCATTGCCGGCGTCGGTATGCTGATCGCGTTGGTCGAGGACGATGATCACGATCTCATCCCACCGCTTGCGCGGTCCGCGCTTCTTCCGCTGATCGGGCAGTTGCGAGAGGTGCACGGGAAGGTCAGCGAGATGGATCGCCAGATTCATGCTTGGCATCGCTCGAACGAGTTGAGCCGCCGCCTCGAGACGATCCCTGGAATTGGCCCGATCACTGCCAGCGCAATCGCCGCTACGGTGACAGACGCGTCGCTCTTCAAATCCGGCCGACAATTGGCGGCGTGGATAGGCCTGGTGCCGCGGCAGAACTCATCCGGCGGCAAGGATCGCCTCGGCAGGATCAGCAAGCAGGGCGATCCTTACCTGCGCCGCCTTCTCGTGGTCGGTGCCCATGCCGTGCTCCGCTTCAGCCGAAAGGGCAAACCGGCGTCTACCCGCTGGGCAGCTGAGCTTCTGGCGAAGAAGCCATACAACGTCGTCGCCGTTGCCCTGGCGAATAAAATGGCGAGGATCGTTTGGGCGCTAATGACGACCGGCCGACGCTTTGAGGCTTCCGCCGCCGCATGAGGCGGTCGCGGAGGATGCAGGGATTGGTGAGGTGCTGATGGTGTGATGACGGACGGTCGAGCCGGGATCGGACAAACCCGCTCAGTGGGTGCCGCTTAGAAGCGCGTTGACCTGTCTGGGATCCGATCAGCGGACTTCATCAGGGCCTGCGGCATGAACGCGCCGCAATCAAAGGCCGTATACATGCCTGCACCCGACCAACTCGTCAGAAACGCCGCAGATTCCCCTTGCCACGCGGAGGCCGTCCATACATGCCGCTGAGCGGCCCCGTAGGAACGTAACGTCGGTGATCATCCGTTTTGGTACGACGCCCTGCTTGGTCAGCAGCCTGGTAAGCAATCGCTTGGCCGCCTTGGTGTTGCGCCGGCTCTGGACGATCTCGTCGAGCACATAGCCGTCTTGATCGAGGGCTCGCCACAACCAGTGTTTCTTGCCCGCGATGGTGACGGCCAGGCGAGTGGCGCGGGGGAGTTGCACCCCCGCGCTCTCTCAGAACCGGACGTGATACTCTCGCATCATCCGGCTCCCATTGTCCGGCCGTATCCATGCAGCAGAGGCCAATGGGCGAACAGCCGAGGTTGGCGTTGCGCGATGCGCAGAAGCCAATGTCGGGATCTCCGCTTGTGCCCCCGCAAGGACTTGTACTTTCCCGAAGCCCATCGAGCCAAGTATCGTTCGATGTTCCAAAGGGTGGGTTGGAGAGCCGAAGGACAGAACCGTCCATAATAGTTGATCCAGCCGCGAATGTACGAGTTGAACATCCGCGCCAGATCATCAAGAGCCTTGTCACTGCGCAGATGCAGGGACCAACTACGAATAGTGCCCCGGATCGCTTTGAGCGCCGTCGGACTGGCCGCAGGACCGAATGAAACACCCATGCCCCCGGCCCTCTTGCTCACCAGTCTCGGCCTGAACGTGTAGCCGAGAAAGTCGAACTTGTGGACCGTGTGAGTACCTCGCCGACTTTCATCCCTGCAGTAGACAATTTTAGTCTTGTCAGGATGAAGCGTCAGCCCGCAGTCAGTAAGACGCGCGTCCAAGGCTCGCCGAAGCGCCATCGCCTGGTCCTCGGTCCGGCAATGACAGATCGCGTCGTCAGCATAGCGTTCAAACGGAATGTCCGGGAAATTCCGACACATCCACATGTCAAACGCGTAGTGAAGAAAGAGGTTTGCCAAGAGGGGGCTGATCACCCCGCCCTGTGGCGTTCCTCGTTCTCTGGCGACGAGACTTCCGTCCGGCATCTGCACTGGCGCTTCCAGCCATCGCTCGATGTAGAGAAGCGCCCACGGGCAATCGGTGTGCTTGCGCACAGCCCGCATCAGCAGGTCCGGTTCGATGCTATCGAAGAAGGTCTTGATATCAAGATCAAGAACCCAGTCGTAACGCCAGCATCGCCGTCGCGCCACGCCGATCGCATCGAGCGCCGATTTGCCGGGCCGATATCCATAGGAATCCGGATGGAATTTAGGCTCCACCGTTGGTTCCAGACGGCGTTTGACCACCATCTGCGCAATGCGATCGGCGACCGTGGGTATGCCCAGCGGACGCGTCTTCCCATCGCTCTTGGGTATGTCGACCCGCCGCACCGGCGGCGGAAAGTAGCTGCCCGACGCCAGCCGATTCCAGAGCTTGTACAGGTTGTTCGTAAGATCAGCCTCAAAGTCCGCAATCGTCTGGCCGTCAATACCAGCCGCTCCTTGGTTGGCTCTAACCCTCTTATATGCTTCCCACACCTCTCTTTTCGGGATCGTATACGACTTTGCTCTATCCACGAGGATCCTCCCGTCGCCGGTTGTCCTCGCTCCAGAGCTGAACAACGCATCCCCTTCGCTCCAGCCCCATTACAGGACCTTCAGCACTACTACGGGCTGCTCCGCCCCTGTGCCCCGCTTCGGTAATCTCACCCTCGCAGGGGCCGCCTGCTTGGGTTTCTCCCTTGACATCGGGGCGACAGGTTCCCGCGTTCCACACGAAAGCCTGGTTAAGAGTCACGCCGCCTTCATGCCGGATGTCGCCTGGGCAGAAATCAGGTCGCCCCCCAGACTCGTCCCGGGCTAACGAATTCCTCCCGGTTTCGACATCATCTTGCACTTTTCGACACGTCATCAGCGGTTCGCTTGCGCTCGTCTCTCTAAACCTCACCTGACGGACTAAAGCCCGCCTTTTCTGCAACGCTCACCACCACGGCTCTTTACCGTCGCAGCTTGCAGTGGTTTGAAGCCTACCCCTGACGGTCGGCTTCGAGGGGCCTTACCCTCATCTTCCGTGCAGCTCGGCTCCCACATTACTGCGGGCGCCTCGCGGCACACCCTCGTCCAGATGCCACACGTCGCCCCGGTCCGCTTTGGCCATCCCGGCCAAAGCGCCTGCGACAACGAGCAAGCCGATGCGCTTGCGTCCCTGGGCTATAATCGTGCGGAGCGCGGCCGACGGGGCTTGATCGACCGGATCACTCCCGCCGAATTGTGAACTACTGCGCGGTCGCGGGTTATTAATCGAATTGGGCCGGACATCAGCTGTGTTGCGTCTGCCATCGATCAGCTGGTCATCCTGCGTTGCCGATTCAGTAGGGCGGCGGCGCCGCCAAATCAAATCAACATCGTCGACGCTGTGATCTTTTCCACTCTGAGTAGGCAGCGGATGTATTAAAACATCTGCTCGGCAGGCGTTTGCGCCCATCTCACTTCCAGATGACGAGGATACACAATCAGTATTTGACCAAGGCATTCTCGCAAATGATGCTCAACGAAACGCAACACAAATCGGAAGATGCCCCGTGCTATTTTCTCGCTGAGGTTGATCCGGTCTAGATTCTTCGTTGGCGAAGGCGGAAGTGAGACGGGATTTCGGTCGGAGCTGCAAGCAATGACTGTGCAGCTACCGCATCCGTCGCGGTTACCGCGAAAACAGCAAGCGATAAGGTTATTTGGGAGCTTCATGAACAAAGTCCATAGCGATGCTGGCTCTGCGCTGGAAGGTCTATTGTTTGATGGAATGATGATCGCTGCCGGGGGATTTGGCCTCTGCGGCATACCGGAGCTTCTGATCGACGCCATTCGAGAAGCCGGCATCAAAGACCTGACGGTCGCCTCGAACAATTGCGGCGTCGATGACTTCGGGCTGGGCGTGCTGCTGAAGACGAAGCAGATCAAGAAGATGATGTCGTCCTATGTCGGCGAGAATGCCGAATTCATGCGGCAGTACCTGAGCGGCGAGCTGGAACTCGAGTTCAATCCGCAAGGGACGCTGGCCGAGCGTATGCGCGCCGGCGGCGCGGGTATCGCTGGCTTCTACACCAAAACAGGCGTCGGCACCGTGGTTGCCGAGAGCAAGGAGGTGAAGAGTTTCAACGGCGAGAGCTATGTGCTCGAGACCTGCATCGTCGCGGACCTGTCGATCGTCAAGGCCTGGAAGGCAGACACATCGGGCAATCTCGTCTTTCGAAAGACGGCGCGCAACTTCAACCCGCCCGCCGCCACCTGCGGCAGGATCTGCGTTGCGGAAGTCGAGGAAATCGTGCCCGTCGGCACCCTCGATCCCGATCAGGTCCACCTGCCGGGGATATACGTGCACCGCCTGATTCAGGGCGAGCATGAGAAGCGCATTGAACAGCGCACGGCGCGCGCGGCGGCTTGAGGCGGAGAGGAGAGATCTATGGCCTGGGACAGGAATCAGATGGCGGCGCGCGCCGCGCGCGAGCTGGAGGACGGCACTTATGTCAATCTCGGCATCGGCATCCCGACCCTGGTCGCCAACCACATTCCTGAGGGCGTGCATGTGACGCTGCAGTCGGAGAATGGCCTGCTCGGCATCGGCCCATTTCCGACCGAGGACCAGATCGACGCCGACCTGATCAATGCCGGCAAGCAGACGGTGACGGCGCTACCGCACTCGGCCTTCTTCGACTCGGCACAAAGCTTCGCCATGATCCGCGGCGGCAAGATCGCCATGGCGATCCTCGGCGCCATGGAGGTGGCCGAGAACGGCGACCTCGCCAACTGGATGATCCCTGGCAAGCTGGTCAAGGGCATGGGCGGCGCGATGGATCTCGTAGCGGGTGTGAAGCGCGTCGTAGTCGTCATGGACCACACCAACAAGGCTGGCGAATCCAAGGTCTTGAAGGCTTGCACGCTGCCGCTCACCGGGCAGGGGGTCGTGGATCGCATCATCACCAATCTTGGCGTGCTCGACGTCGTCGAAGGCGGATTGAACCTGGTGGAGCTCGCTGATGGCGTCACCGATGCCGAGTTCCGCAACGCCACCGAGGCAGCGATCGTCAACTGATCAGGGCACTCCCGCGGGCATGCCCATCCTCTGCACTTTGAACCAGCGAAGGGACCTATCATGAGCACCCGGTCCATAGTCGTCGCCAGCGCCGCCCGCATGGCGGTCGGTTCCTTCAACGGCAGTTTCGCCGCCACCCCGGCGCACGAGCTCGGCGCCGTGGTCATCAAGGAATTGCTCGCGCGGGCCAACGTCGATCCCGCGGAAGTTGACGAAGTCATCCTCGGCCAGGTGCTGACCGCCGCCCCAGGGCCAGAACCCGGCCCGCCAGGCCTCTATCAGTGCCGGCCTGCCCAAGGAGACCACCGCCTGGGGCCTCAACTAGGTTTGCGGCTCCGGCCTCAGGGCAATTGCGCTCGGCATCCAGCAGATCGCCACGGGGAGGCGTGACGATCCCCCTGATCTCCACCTCAACGCGGGCGCTGTAATCGGGAGCTTTTTGAATGGCTGAAGAACCTAACCCACATCCCGAGCCTGATGGAGAGGCGGCGGCGGGAGCGGCGCACACCAGACGATCGCCACAGCGCTTGAGCACATTCAAAGGCAAGACATTTCCCGCCGACATGCGCAATTATCAATAACATATGTTGCTTCTGATGGAACCTTACGTCCCATCAAAAGCAGGCGAACAGACCCAAACACCAACCCCGATTAGGAGGACCTGACATGATTTCCAAACGCACCTTCGCCGCCGCCTTTCTTGCCGCCTTTACCCTGCCGGGCTTAGCCCTTGCCGATGGCGACGCGCCGAACTTTGGCAACTGTGCACCCACCGGCGAAGTGGGCAGCATCTCGCTGGCCACGGTCGAGGCCGATACGCTGATCGTGGCTACCGTACTGCCGAACCCAGGCTGGTGGAACGGCACCTCGCCCGAGGAAACCAAGGACGGTTTCGAATATTGCCTTGCCGCTGAAATCGCCCACCGCGCGGGTCTGAAGCACATGAAGCTGATGAACCTTGCCTGGGACCAGTTCATCAGCGGCGCGGCGACCGGTTATGACATCGCCATGGCCTCGGCCAGCGCCACCGACAAGCGCCGCGAAGTATTCGACTTCTCGCAGAACTACTTTGCGGCCAATCTGGGCGTTGCGGTGAAGACCGGGGCCGATGTCACGGCGGCCAACCTGAAAGACAAGCGCATTGGCGTGATGCTAGGCAGCCTTGGCGCCGATTGGGTAATCAACACGCTGAAGCCTAATGTTGCAGCCAGCCAGTATCATGGTGTGCCCGAGATGGTGGCCGCTCTTATGGCTGATCAGGTCGATGCGATCATGAATGACACCGCGATTCTGTTGACTGCCACGGCGGGCACCAAGGGCGCGCTGGATGTGGTGGGCCAGTTTGAAACCAAATGGGGTGTCAATGTCATCACGCCGAAAGGTTCGGCTAATACGCCTGCCGTAGACAAGGTCGTAGGCGCAATGGCGGCGGACGGCACGCTGAAAACGCTCTCGGCCACCTACCTGACCTCGGCGTTCGGCAAAGACCCGAATGCTGTCGCCATCTGGCCGTTGAACTGATCAAGAACTATGTCAGGTCCGGATTTGCAAAAATTGAGCCCCGCGCCGCCTAGCTTTGGCTTGGCGGTTGCGGCCCTGACCACGGCTGCGGCCGGGTTGTTTGGGATTGGCATCATCGGCAGCGCAGTGCGCGCCGGGGTCAGTGACCCCGGCCTGCATGGCTTGGCAACAGTCACGCTTTACACAGCAATCGCGGCGGCCGCTGTGACGCTGTGGCTCGCTGCACGGGCGCTGGCTATGGCGCTCCAGTCACGTACCGAAACGAGCCGCTCTGACGTTCTTGCCGCTCGCGCCAGCGCGGCGGGTGCGCGCAGCAGTGGGCTGATCGTCTTTGGCCTGACGTTGGCTCTGATGATCGGCTTTTTTCTGGTACAGATGATCTTGTTCAATGATGGCAAGATTCAGAAAACCTTCCTGCGCTGGGATTTGATGACAGCCTCAGCCGCCGATGTGGCCAAGGCCTTCCTTGTGAATATCAAGCTGGCCCTTATCGCGCAGGTTCTGGTGATGATCGCCGGGCTGCTCCTTGCCGTCGCTCGGTTGACCCCCGGCAAGGCCGGTGCGCCCGTGCGGATGCTGGCCATCGCCTATATCGACCTCTTCCGCGCCTTGCCCGCGATAATCGTGCTTTACCTGATCGGTTTTGGCCTGCCCCTGACCGGATTACCGCTGATCTCGAAAGTCTCATCACAATGGTTCGCCATCATCGCGCTAACACTGACGTATTCGGCCTATGTGGCCGAAATCTACCGCTCGGGCATCGATTCCATCCACCCCTCGCAATGGTCGGCCAGCCGCTCGCTTGGCTTTTCCTTCGCCCAAACGGTGCGCTGGTTCATCCTGCCGCAGGCCATCCGTATCGTGATCCCGCCGCTGCTGGGGGCCTTCATCGCGCTGCAAAAAGATACCTCGTTGGTTAACGTGATTGGCACGATGGACGCATTCAACCAGGCGAAATTTTACGCCAGCGCCAACTTCAACCTGTCATCTGTGCTTGTCGTGGCGATCCTGTTTGTCGTCGTCACCATCCCCCAGACCCGCTTTGTGGATTGGATGCTAGAACGCGGCCTGGAAAAACGGAAGCGGGGGTAGGCCATGGCCTTTATCGAGATTTCCAACCTGAAAAAGATCTACGGGAGCCACGAGGTGCTGAAAGGCATTGATCTGGAGGTGGACCGTCATCAGGTCGTCAGCCTGATCGGGGCGTCAGGGTCGGGCAAATCCACCCTATTGCGCTGCATTAACACGCTGGAAACCATCAACGCCGGGCAAATTGCCATCGACGGCGATGTGGTGTCGGGGCCGGGAGTGGATGAAAATCGGCTGCGCCGCAAAGTTGGCATGGTGTTTCAATCCTTCAACCTCTTCCCGCATCTGTCGGTGGAAGAAAACATCATGGCTGGCCCTATGCGCCTGCTGGGTGAAAGCCGCGTGGAAGCGCGCGACCAGGCCCGCGCGTTGCTGGGCCGCGTACAGCTCAGCCACCGAGCCGGCTATTATCCCGACCAACTATCAGGCGGCCAGCAACAGCGCGTCGCCATCGTTCGCGCTATCGCCATGCGCCCCGAGGCGCTGCTCTTGGACGAGATTACATCGGCCCTTGACCCCGAACTGGTGGCTGAGGTGCTGAACATCGTCCGCGATTTGGCGGGCGAAGGCATGACGATGATTCTCGCCACGCACGAAATGCAATTCGCGCGTGAAGTCTCTGACATGGTGGTGTTTCTGGAGCAAGGCACCCTGCTGGAAAAAGGTCCGCCGGAGCAGATCTTCGGCAACCCGACCGAACCCCGCACGCGCCAATTCCTGAAACAAATCATCGAGGCGGGGCGGCTTTAGGGGGCTCTTGAAAAAGACACTCGCCACCTGACCAAAGCGGTGATTCTTCCGAAGGGATTCGGAGGTGACGAGTGCGCGGCGGCGACGCAATTCTAGATCGCGCCCATCTACACGTGGCATTTATTCATTTGCGCAGGAATAGCGGGATAGATGTAGGCCCTTCTGGGTTGGTTGGGTAGGCCACCTTAAAGGCCGTACGTCATGAGCGGTGTCACATGCCCATTGTCAATCGCGTTGCTGATCTGCATCCGGATATCGTTGGATGGCGACGAGATCTCCACCAGCATCCGGAGCTGCTTTACGCGTTCAGAGGACAGCAGCTTTTGTTGCTAGCCATGGGTGTGGTCAAAGGTCAACTGTACGTTGAGGGAGCATGAAAAAGCTGGGGGTCTCGTCGGCTCTACTTTAGTTTCGCCGCCATGTCCGTTACTTGCGACGAATCACGCCGATGATTTGGCGCCGGCTGCTCGTCGGTAATTACCCACCCCCTCGCCCCCTCGATGCGGCACGGTGCGTCGTCACTCGTCGTCGATGTCCGGGTACTGCGGGGGAGCCTTGCCGATCTTGCTGACGATCCTCGGGTAATTGGCATCGGGCTGCGCCTGCCCTGTTCCAATAAGTTCAACGCGGAAGCGCCACTCGTCGCCGTAGTCGTACAAGAAGGTCATTGCCGAGCCCACCTTCTGGAAGGCTGTGCTGACGCGGGTGCCCTTCACGCTGCGAGAGCCGCTCCCCTCTATGTCGGCGAAGAGTTCGAACCGCAGGGGCGAGTCGAACAGCTTTCCCGTCAGCTTTGAATAGAAGCCGTAGGCGTGATCCAAGTCGAAGCCAAATGCCGCTACGATGGCTTCGGCCAGATCCGCCAGCGTGCTCGAACTCGACACCTCGATGTCCCGACAAAGCCGTGCCCGAAGAGAGGCTCGGAAGATCAAGGTCGCGGGCTCAGTCATCGCAGATTTCAGGCGCTGACGGTTTGAAGGATGATTTTGAAGGAGTTCGTGCCTGGCGCGAGACGAGCCGTGTCGACGACGGTTCGAATGTCGGCTTCGCCCTGGGCGGCCCACATGGCGCGATAGCCGTTGGTGATCTTCCGTTGAACGACGGCGGGTCTCAGCGCCCGTTCGCAGGCGTTGTTCGTCGCGTCGACCATTCCTGGCCATTGGGCAAAGGTCAAAAGTTGATCACGAGCTCGCCTGAACTTGTTTTGGATGTCGCGGGCCAGATCGCACGACGTTGTGGTGGCGAAGATATCGTCCAGACTTCGCTCCAGGGCGCGACGCTTGCCGGCGATGGTCGAGGCGGCGAAGGTTTCCATACCGTCGGCTAGGGCGAAGGCCCTTTGCAGCCAACGTTTGAGCCGTGAGGGCAGCATGTCCTCACTTGCCTCGTCCGCATAGGCGACGTCGCGGGCGAGATGCGCCAGGCAGGTCTGATGCGCATTTGCGTGACCTTGTTGTGCGGCATAGCGATCGGAACACCAGACGTCGGGCCGATGGCCGTCCATCAGGGTCCGGACCACGACAGCGCCGCGCGTTGGCGCCGCTTGATGAACAACCGCTTCGGCGCAGCGAAACACCCAGTGGTAGGCGTTGCTTCCTTCGATCCGCACGCCGGTCTCATCGGAGGCGATGACCTTGGCCCGGCGCAACGCCGCGACGGCCTTGTCGCACTCAGCCGCGAACGCGCCCTGCGCACGGCGCAACATGTTCATCAGTCCGCCCTGGCTAATGTTGAGACCGAAAAGGTTCGCGAACGCGCCCTGCAGCCGCTCGTAGGACAGGGCCTGGAAAGTCTTGAGATAGGTCGCTACGGCGTGCACGCGTGGCCCGAACGGCGTCCCCTTCGCCGCATCTGGCACAGCCGCGACGACCAGCGTGCCGCAGGACGGGCAACGGACTGCCAGGCGCCGATGGCGCTCAATCAAAGGCCTGATCGCGGGAAGCTCAATCTTGTCGTGCTCGCTGACGGTTTCGGCAGCAAGATCGCTCGACAGGCTGGCGCGGCAGCAAAGGCATTGGTCGGGATGATGATCGATGATGCGATCGGCATCCTCACTCATGGCGCGGCTGTGACCTTCATGACCCGCCTTGGCGCCGCCAGGCTTTGCCCTGTCCCGACGCGCCTTGCGATCGCTCGAAGGTGGCTTGGACGACGTGCGTGATGTCTTCTCTGGCCGCTGTATCCGCAGCACCAGATCGATCAACTCTTCCTTCGTCAGACGCTGCAAATCAGTGCGATCCATATCCCCATAGATTCAGGGATTCTTGCCCCTGACAAGGGCGTGAGTAATTACGCTCGTCGCGGGGGAAATGACAATCTACGCGCTGCACCGAACAATCCAGATTGCTTTTGGCTGGGAGAACTACCATCTCCATGCTTTCACGGCACGACGCGGACAGGCGAGCGCCACCGTGACGCGGCGGGGCGCGAGGTGATGCTCGCGGATCTCCAACTGCGCGTGCGCCGGCGCATCCACTATGAATATGATTTCGGCGATCTGTGGGAACACGAAATCCGGGTTGAGGCCGAGCTCAAGCCCGAGAGGCTATGACGCGCTCCTCGATCGGTTCCGCTTCGGCGACATCGATCGGCTGCTTCGTTGCGATAAGGACAATCGCACAATCACCGTACCAACGTGCTTCGGCAAGCTCACGCTGACGAGCCCACGATATAGATGCTGTAAATGCCAAGCGGTGCCCGGCACTGTCGCGCCTGCTGTGGCCGCTTTGCCCGAACGTGTTACGCCCGATCTGCTTGCGTTTGAGGCGCGTTGGGCTTCGCTTGCGGCCTACGGTGTTACTGCCGCTTTTCTGGCCGACGTATTGCCGATCGACAAGGCCGTGAACGCGTCGACGATCAGGAACGACGCGATGCGGCTCGCCGAGCGTCTCGAAGCCGAACTCGGCCCCGAGCAGGCGACTTTCGCGAGCGGATGCCAGGCCGAATGGAACAAGATGCCGATCCCCGGACCGCCCGTGACGATCGGCATCGATGGCGGCTACGTGCGCAGTTGGACCGGTCCCGGTAGGGACGATGGTTGCCCATCGCCCCCCGGCCAGATCCGTACGTGCGGCACTACCGCATACGGCTCCTATCGGATGTTGTGACGGTGAACCGAGCATCTGGATGCGGATGCACCAGCCGACATGGTGGCAGGTATTTGCGAAGCAGCCTTTGGAAACGATCCCAAGACAGCCGGTTTCGTTGGCTTCGACGCATCAAAGCGTGTCGCCAAGCGCGACCAACTTCCCAGCGGAACCCTCCCAATCTTCGTAGATTGTCTGGCACCGCATGGTAGTTCAAATACCCCTGTAACACTTGCCGTAGCCACCGACCTACTACTGCCACCGGTTCATGGCGTCGTCGCATTAGCGTTTCCCGAATGGCCGCCAGCGTCGTGCGCATGCGCTTCTTGATCGTCAGACGGACAATCTTGAAGCCCCCATCATTGCGCCGCCTGCCACAGCAATGCGTGAATCCCAGAAAGTCGAAAGTCGTTGGCTTGCGGATACCACGTTCCCGGCATTGTCGCGCAGCATACCGCCCAAAGCGTATTAGCCGCGTCTTTTCCGGGTGTAGTTGCAAGCCGAACTGAGCGAGACGCTCCCGCAATGCTTGCAGGAAGCGCTGCGCCTCTCCTTCGTACTGGAACCCAATCACGCTGTCGTCGGCATAACGTACAATGATCACGTCGCCTTTAGCATCTCGAGTACGCCATTGCTGGACCCATAAATCCAATGCGTAATGCAGGTAGATGTTCGATAGCACGGGGCTAATTACAGAGCCTTGAGGAGTTCCTCGCGTTGATGCCACGCGGCGGCCATCCTCAATCGTGCCCGCTTTCAACCATTTGTGGATCAGACGAATCAGCTTGCGGTCACCAACTCGATGCGACAGGAAACGAACCATCCACTCGTGATCGATTTCATCGTAAAACGAGCGAATATCCGCGTCCAGTATCCAGTTGATCTTCCGTTTGTCGATCCCAACCCACAAGGCGTCCAGCGCGTCATGCTGTCCCCTTCCTTGTCGGAACCCATATGAGAAGCCGAGGAAGTCTTGCTCATAGATCGCGTTCAGAACCGTGGTGACGGCCATCTGCACGACTTTTTCTTCCAGCGCTGCAATGCCGAGGGGACGGAGTCTTCCGTCATTCTTCGGAATGTAGACCCGTCGGGACGGTTGTGCACGATATGCACTGGATTGAATCTCCCGATGTAATTCGTGCACACGCCAGTCGAGCATCTTCTCATAGTCGTACCACGTCACGCCGTCCACACCGCTCGCCGCCTGCTTGCGAAGCGCATGGAAGCTCTCCACCAATAGCGTCGGGGTAATGTGGTGCATCAGCGTCGTGAAACGCAACTTCGGGTCCCGTTTGGCGGCTTCCCGTACGCCCTCGATACCCATCGAAGCGTGTTTGATCCGGCTCTGCGTCCGGCACGCTGGAGTTTCGAAGACGTTCCCTCCGATTACACCCCTTCCCTCCATCGCCTCCGCAGGATCATCTCCCTTGTTCGGCAACTTCTGCGGTACTATGGGTGTATCCGACTTCTCATCAGCGTCGATGACTGGCTTGTGGTCAGCGACCTTCCCAGTCCCGTCCAGTCCATTTGCACTGGACACTGATGAGATCTCGCTGCTTCCGTATGAAAGACTTCCCGGCATGCACAGGGTCTCCGACCGCGCGGGATCGGGGCATGGCTTGCGATTAACGCCATGCACCGTGTTGCCTTCCGCTTCGCTTAACAGCGTCGGCATCCCGAATTGATCATTTCGCGGCTCAATGGCCGGCCTGCCGGTTTCCCCTGTCAACGCTTCGACGCACACCTCGCGATGTGCCCCGCATGACTCGGGGTCAGAGTGATTCGCCACTTCTTCTCCGTATTGAACTTTCATCAACTATCTTTCATCGGCTTTGCAGCCGCACTAAGCGCTAATTTCCTGGCACCTTTTCGCGTTGAGGTCTCTGCCGCATGAAGTGTCCACTTAAAATAGGTGGACACCAAATATGAGTGACGATGATCAGAAACTGCCTGTGCGGCGTGTGGGGCGCGATGGGCGACGCCAGTACGATCCGGGATCAAAGGCGCGGCTTGTTGCGGCCTGCCTTGAGCCTGGTGTGTCGATATCAGGCCTCGCGCTTGCCCATGGGGTCAATGCCAACCTTCTGCGCAAATGGGTCAAGGATGCCAGGGAGGCTTACTCCTCGGCGGTATCTGGCAGCTCGGCGTTTATCCCAGTCATCGCAGCAGACTGTAGCCTGCCTGTCGGGACCTGCTCGCTGGATATGCCGGTCGCGTGTAGTGAAGAACAACCGGCATCACTGAAGAAGACGGCCCGTCTGTCAGGTTCTTCCAAAATCAGCGCGTTGCTGCCGAACGGCGTGAAGCTTTCGCTGGAATGCGGTGATGTGGATGCGTTGACGGCGATCATTGGAGCACTGGGCCATGTTCAGACTGGGCGCTGATATCAAGGTCTACCTGCATCGCGAGCCGATCGACTTTCGCGCCGGCATAAACAGCCTTGCGGTCCTGGTGCAGGAGGTGATGGAGCTTGACCCGTTTGCGCCTGCGGTCTTTGCGTTTTGCAATCGCCGCCGCGACCGGATGAAGTTGTTGTTCTTCGATCGGTCCGGTTTTGTGATGGTCCTGAAGCGATTAACGGAAGACAAGTTTCGTTGGCCGCGCCGGGAGACGGCGGTGGTTACGCTTTCGACCGAACAGCTCCATTGGATTCTCGACGGCATCGACATCGACGCGATGGTCCGCCATCCGGTGCGGCAATACCAGATCGCCGGCTGACAGCGCTCAACGTGTGCGGTTGACGGGGCGAAACGGTTCAGATTCAAGAATCTGATGACCCGACCCGGCGAACCCACTGTTGAGGAGTTGATGGCGCGCATTGCGGCGCTGCAGGCAGAGAACCGTCAGCTCACGGAACGCGTGGTCAAGCTCGAGGAAGAGTTGGTACTGGCGCGGCTTCATCGTTTTGCGCCGAAGAGCGAAAAGCACGTGGACCGTCTCTTCAATGAAGCCGAGGTTGCCGATGAAGACGAACGCCGGCGGCGGCGATGGCGAGGTCATCGACCTGCCGGACACTGGCTTTGCGTCCGCTGGAAAGCCGGAGGGAAAGAAGCGTGGCCGCAAGCCTCTACCGGAACACCTGCCGCGCGAACGCGTCGAATATGACCTTGCCGACGATCAGAAGGCCTGCCCCTGCTGCCGTCACCAGATGCATCGCATGGGTGAGGCCGTCACCGAGCAGCTTCATATCGAGGTGCAGGCAAAGGTCCTGCAGAATGTTCGGTTCAAGTATGCCTGCCGCCATTGCGATCGCACCGGCATCAACACGCCGGTTATCATCGCGCCGATGCCCGCGCAGCCCTTGCCGGGCAGCATCGCCACGGCCTCGACGCTGGCCTTTGCTCTTGTTCACAAATACGTCGACGGCACGCCGCTCTATCGTCTGGCCCAAGCCTTCGAGCGCGCCGGCGTTCCTGTCAGCCGTGGCGCACTGGGTCACTGGGTGATCGGCTCGAGCGAGAGGCATCTCTCCCGCATCTATGACGCGCTGAAGCTGCGGCTCAGGTCGCAGTCCCTCATCCACGGCGACGAGACGACGGTCCAGGTGCTGAAGGAAAAGGACAGGGAGGCCACCAGCACATCTTACATGTGGGCGTATCGCAGCTGTTAACGGCTGCGAGAAAGCGCGGACAAATGGTGCCGAGGATTGTGGAGGAGAAAGCGGCCCGATGGGGCCGCTTTGTATTTTTTACCAGGAGGGATCGAGAGGATGGGGCTTTTGCCGTGTCTGCTCGTCGCTGGAAGGGTGCTGATCGTCAGGGGCTTGTTGGTGACGGACAAACTGCTGGATGTGGGGAGCGTAACGGCTCCAGATGCAGTCTCGCAGATCGTCGAGGAGTTCGAAGACGGCGGCTGCTTGCTCGGGTGTCCATTCGGCATTGACGATGAACTGGATTCCACGCCCGAGACCGGACGGCTGATGAGGATTTCCGGTCATGCTGCAGGCTCCTTTTCGTCAGCGGGGTGGCTGGTGCGTTGTTGACGCTGCGCCTTCGAGCGCTCGGAGGCTTCCTTGAAGCGGTAAGAATCGCCTTCGATGGGAATGACCTCACAATGGTGCAAAAGGCGATCGACCAGACTGACGACGCAGGCGGCATTGGGGAAGACCTCCGACCATTGCGCGAAGGGCTTGTTGGTGGTGACGATGGTCGAGCGTTTCTCGTATCGGCGGCTGATGAGATCGAACAGCAGATCGGCATGACGGTTGGAATAGGAGAGATATCCGACCTCGTCGATGACCAGGATATCGGGCGCCGCATAGTACTGCAGCTTTCGGCGGAGCATGGAATCGCTGTCGATGGCGGCGAGCTCGCCGAGCATTTCGCTGGCGGTGCGGAAGAGGACCGAATGGCCGGCGACCAGCGCCTGGTAGGCGACGTTAAGAGCGAGCGTGGACTTGCCGACGCCGTTAGGGCCGATAAGGACGATGTTGGCGGCCTCCTTGACGAAGGACAGCGTCATCAGTTCCTCGATGGCGGCGCGATCGATACGACGCGGCCATTTCCAGTCGTAATCGGCCAGTTGCCTGAAGTGGCCAAGCCTGGCGGCGCGCATGCGTCGCCGCAATGAGCGGTCGGAGCGCTCTTCTTCCTCCCATTGAAGCACGGCGGCCAGCCACGGCGCGTCGGCGATTTCGTCCCAGTGGGCGATCAGGCCATTGAGGCGCAGCGCCCTGGCGCGGTTGAACAGGATGCCGGGATTATTCATCGTCGTTGCCTGCGGAAGTGAGTTGATCGTAACGGTCGAGCTTGTGGGGCTGTACGACCGTATCCTTTTTGCGGACATGCTCCGGCAGCCTTGTTTCGACCGGCGGTGGAGCGCCACGCGCGATCCGGCGGCGTTCGAGCGCGACGTGAACCGATCTCGAATGAGAGGCCGCGGCCTGCAAGGCATCTTCGACGGCGGCCTGGAGTTCGGTGGCGCCGTAGAGGTCGAGCAGTTTGAGCATGGCATTGGTGATCGCGCCGATATTGGCGCCGCGCTCGGCGGCGTGGATCATCAGTTTCTGGCAGGCCGGCACGGCGCGCGTCAAACTGTTGAGGCCCCGATGCTGGCGCGCTTCGCGCTTGACGGCGACGAGCGCCTTGAGGTGCCGGGGGTCTTCGATCTGCTGGCCCCGGTCGTAGCTGCGGCGGTGGCTGGCGATCATCGTGGCGGCATCGAATATCCGGACCTGGGCGAGATCGGCGCGCACGGTGAGCGTGCGCCGGACATGAGTATGGGGAACCGAGTAATCGTTCAGGTCGAAGCGGACATAGGGTGTCTTTCCGACCTTCGCGGCGATCTGCTCCTCGATGGGGTACGGGTTGGTGGGCAATGGCAGAAGCATGGGCTGCTCCTGCGCAAACACCTGACGAACCGTCATCGTCCGGTCCTCGGGGCATGGCCGGTCGGCGGCCTGGTTGCGGCACCATTGTTCGGCCTGGGCATTCAGATCGTCGAGGTCCTTGAACTTGCGGGCGATGAAGAAGGCTTCCCGGATGTGGCGAATGGCGCGCTCGACGCGGCCCTTTTCGTTGCCCCGCGCCACGGCGACGGGACGGGGCTCGAAGCGATAATGGCCCGCGAAGGCCAGAAGTGTCGGATGGAACCGGATGGCATCGCCGTGACGCTCAAGCACAGCGCTCTTAAGGTTGTCATAGAGCAGCACCCTGGGCAAACCATTCCAGGCGTTGAACGCACCGGCGTGGCCGCGCAGGAAGTTTTCCATGCGGGCATCAAGAAAGAAGCGCAGATAGATGTCGCGCGAGTAGGACAACACCATGACGAAGGCCATCAGCGGGCGGCGAGCCTTGCCGATTTCGATGTGACCAAAATGCGCCCAGTCGACCTGGCCTTGCTCGCCCGGCAGGGTGCGCAGACGCAGGAACGCTTCCGCAGCCTTGCGCGGACGGTGGAGCGCGATCATATGCCGGAAGTGGGAGGACGAGCCCTTGTAGCCGCGCTCCTGCACCATCCCGTACAGGCGGCTGGCGGTCAGGTCTGGATATGTCTCAAGCGTCCGCTGGACGAACGGCAGATACTGGTCGACCTCGGCGGGACGTATCACCGGCCTGTGGCGGGGCAGACCGGCCTCCTTCAGAACCCGGAAGACCGTCGTATGGTGGCAATGCAATTGCGTTGCGATCGTTCCACAGCGCCACCTCTCAACGTGGTACAGGCGCAGGATCATCGCTTCCTTCTCGGCGGATATGGTCATCGGTTGGGTCTCCATAGTCGTGTTGACGGACATAGGCCCCTCGGCGACGCACGAAGCCGCCGCGAAAGAACGGCGGCAGCCGACAACTGCAGCGCCGGCAGCACGGAGCCGGAGGGATCGATGGCACCGCTTCAGCGGTGACGTCGTCCAGTGCGACGGTGCCGTCGATCAGGGGCGCGTTCAGTCGTGAACCATCCGGCAGACAAGGTGCAGACTGATGCGTCACGTTGTTTTTGCAGCGCTGGCGATATCGGCGGGAGCGGTCGGCGTGGGCAAAGCGGCCCCGGCGGGTGTTCTGGTAGCGCAGCCCCGCCGCACGCAGACTGTCACGGCGGGCTTCATGGGCGCAGTCAGAACCACAGAAGCGCTGACCCCGATCGCAATGCCGGCAAAGCAAGACCTGTGAGCGGCACCGTGCGCAGAGAAAGAAACGACCGGTTTGCATTGCGGCGGCGAACCTCTCGGAACGCCGTCGGGATTGCGGGGAAAAGCTCGACGGAATGCGCCAATGCCATTATGCTGGCGCATACCGTGAACCAGTCGGCATCAGTGCCCGGGGACCTGCAAGTCCCCTCACACGGGCCGTTGGGATAGGACATCGAGTTTACGTGGTAGTGGGTCGATGTCTGATTGCGGCGCTCCGCACATGTAGCATGCGCGGACGCAGCGCGGGATGCGCCTCAGTCGCCCTCCGGGCTCCTGTCGGCGCATCCCGCGCTCTCATCCCCAACCAAATCAGATCATCAGCGTCATTCAGCACCACTCCGAGCCGAATTCCGCATCAATTCCCTCTCGGCGCCATCTATACGCGGTTCTCAACCGCCATCGACACCAGCAGCGAGGACAGTGACGAACCGATCGTTCTTCTCGATTATCAACCCGGCCGCGGCCAGATTTATCCGCAGGCCTTCCTCGGCGATTACCGCGGCATCCTGATGAGCGATGGCTATACCGCTTGGCGCACGCTGGCAGGGGCCACCCATGTTGGATGTATGGCCCATGCCAGACGTCGCTTCGTGGATGCCCTCAAGGCAAGAAAGAAAGGCGGCGGTCCGCCGGAGCAGGCGCTGAAGTTCTTTGAACAGCTCTACCGGATTGAAAAGCAAGCGCGCGACGAAAAACCGGACAAAGGTGAAACGCAGGCCAGCTGCATTCGCCGCTTCCGCCAGCAACACAGCGTCCCCATCCTGAACGCCCTCAAGGTATGGCTCGACGACATCGCCCCGAAGGTCTTGCCCGATAGCAAGATCGGCGACGCCGTGTCCTACACCCTGAACCAGTGGGAATACCTGACACGCTACACAGAAGACGGCAGGATGCCGATCGACAACAACCTCCTCGAACGCGACATCAGAATCTTTGCCACCGGCAGAAAGTCCTGGCTGTTCAGCGACACCGTGGACGGAGCCAGGGCGAGCGCCGTCGTCTACAGCCTCATGCTGACATGCCGAGCTTGCGGCATCGAGCCCTTGGCATATCTGCGCCACGTCCTCAGCGAACTGCCGCAGCGCGCAACAGATGCCGACATCACAGACCTGCTGCCCTTCAACTTCGCCAAAGCCGACGCGGCCTGATCAAAAGCGACCGCAGGATACGCCCATCACATCAACCGGACCGCATCAACGTGCATGGAAATGAGCGCTTAGTGCGGCTGCAAAGCCGATGAAAGATAGTTGATGAAAGTTCAATACGGAGAAGAAGTGGCGAATCACTCTGACCCCGAGTCATGCGGGGCACATCGCGAGGTGTGCGTCGAAGCGTTGACAGGGGAAACCGGCAGGCCGGCCATTGAGCCGCGAAATGATCAATTCGGGATGCCGACGCTGTTAAGCGAAGCGGAAGGCAACACGGTGCATGGCGTTAATCGCAAGCCATGCCCCGATCCCGCGCGGTCGGAGACCCTGTGCATGCCGGGAAGTCTTTCATACGGAAGCAGCGAGATCTCATCAGTGTCCAGTGCAAATGGACTGGACGGGACTGGGAAGGTCGCTGACCACAAGCCAGTCATCGACGCTGATGAGAAGTCGGATACACCCATAGTACCGCAGAAGTTGCCGAACAAGGGAGATGATCCTGCGGAGGCGATGGAGGGAAGGGGTGTAATCGGAGGGAACGTCTTCGAAACTCCAGCGTGCCGGACGCAGAGCCGGATCAAACACGCTTCGATGGGTATCGAGGGCGTACGGGAAGCCGCCAAACGGGACCCGAAGTTGCGTTTCACGACGCTGATGCACCACATTACCCCGACGCTATTGGTGGAGAGCTTCCATGCGCTTCGCAAGCAGGCGGCGAGCGGTGTGGACGGCGTGACGTGGTACGACTATGAGAAGATGCTCGACTGGCGTGTGCACGAATTACATCGGGAGATTCAATCCAGTGCATATCGTGCACAACCGTCCCGACGGGTCTACATTCCGAAGAATGACGGAAGACTCCGTCCCCTCGGCATTGCAGCGCTGGAAGAAAAAGTCGTGCAGATGGCCGTCACCACGGTTCTGAACGCGATCTATGAGCAAGACTTCCTCGGCTTCTCATATGGGTTCCGACAAGGAAGGGGACAGCATGACGCGCTGGACGCCTTGTGGGTTGGGATCGACAAACGGAAGATCAACTGGATACTGGACGCGGATATTCGCTCGTTTTACGATGAAATCGATCACGAGTGGATGGTTCGTTTCCTGTCGCATCGAGTTGGTGACCGCAAGCTGATTCGTCTGATCCACAAATGGTTGAAAGCGGGCACGATTGAGGATGGCCGCCGCGTGGCATCAACGCGAGGAACTCCTCAAGGCTCTGTAATTAGCCCCGTGCTATCGAACATCTACCTGCATTACGCATTGGATTTATGGGTCCAGCAATGGCGTACTCGAGATGCTAAAGGCGACGTGATCATTGTACGTTATGCCGACGACAGCGTGATTGGGTTCCAGTACGAAGGAGAGGCGCAGCGCTTCCTGCAAGCATTGCGGGAGCGTCTCGCTCAGTTCGGCTTGCAACTACACCCGGAAAAGACGCGGCTAATACGCTTTGGGCGGTATGCTGCGCGACAATGCCGGGAACGTGGTATCCGCAAGCCAACGACTTTCGACTTTCTGGGATTCACGCATTGCTGTGGCAGGCGGCGCAATGATGGGGGCTTCAAGATTGTCCGTCTGACGATCAAGAAGCGCATGCGCACGACGCTGGCGGCCATTCGGGAAACGCTAATGCGACGACGCCATGAACCGGTGGCAGTAGTAGGTCGGTGGCTACGGCAAGTGTTACAGGGGTATTTGAACTACCATGCGGTGCCAGACAATCTACGAAGATTGGGAGGGTTCCGCTGGGAAGTTGGTCGCGCTTGGCGACACGCTTTGATGCGTCGAAGCCAACGAAACCGGCTGTCTTGGGATCGTTTCCAAAGGCTGCTTCGCAAATACCTGCCACCATGTCGGCTGGTGCATCCGCATCCAGATGCTCGGTTCACCGTCACAACATCCGATAGGAGCCGTATGCGGTAGTGCCGCACGTACGGATCTGGCCGGGGGGCGATGGGCAACCATCGTCCCTACCGGGACCGTTGGACCAACAGACCGACCAATTTCGAGGTGATCGTCGGCAAATCCGTGCCCGAGGATGGGCCGTATACACGAGCTGTTGGTCTATCAGGCCATGGCGATGAACCAGGAAGTGACCTTCATGTCGGATGGCGCCTGCAATCTGCGAGACCTCCAATATTACATGCGCCTCTACGCGGAGCACGTTCTCGACTATTTCCACATTGCCATGCGCATCACAGTGCTCCAACAGATGGCGCGCGCCGCTCACCGCTGCAGCGCCCGCGGCCGTTGCGACCCTCGAGAGCGTGAAACACCAGCTTTGGCACGGCAACGTCGTTCGGGAGCTCATCCTCGTTGAGGACTTCACCGACGGGTTTGATCTCATCGCCGATCCGCCGCCAGAGGTGGGCAAGCTGCGCCGGTATCTGTCGGAATTCAACCGCTACATCGACAACAACGCCGATCTGATCCCGAACTTCGCAGAGCGGCACCGCTATGGAGAGGTGGTTTCGACCGCCTTCGTCGAGTCAACTGTCAATCAGGTGATCGCCAAGCGTTTCGCCAAGAAACAACAGATGCAATGGACACCGCGCGGCGTTCATCTCCTCATCCAGCTGCGAACGCGCGTACTCGACGGCACTCTCGACAACGACTTCAAGCGCTGGCGCGAGCAACGGTAAAGACCAGAAAATGCACCCAGGATGGCCGCCTGACGACCCCCAACTTTTTCATGTTCCCCGCGCTCACGCCTGCCGGTTTGAAACAGTCAATGGCTCCGCGGCAGCGAAAGACCCTCGCCGCCCAAGATCAAACAGCGCTCCTGTCTGAAATTAACGTCGATAAAGTACCTTCGGCTAAAGTGCTTGAAATTGAGAACTTTGTTTATAGAAACCGCCCAATTTTGACATCGTGCATCTTGCCTTGGTTCTTTCAAGCTGGGCTCCATTTTCGGTGCGATCCAACTACCTCAGTTATTTCCTGCCCAGATCTTTGGTCGCCGGTGCTTCCAAGGTCTGGCCTCCTCTAGATCTCTTGCAATGCGTACCAGCGTAGCCTCGTCGCCGAAGCGACCAACGATCTGTATTCCGATGGGCAGGCCGCAGGCACTTTGGGCCAACGGCAAGGAAACCGATGGTTGTCCGGTGACATTGAATATACCAGTGTACTGATAGCGGGCGGCATCGGCTTTCATAAATTCCTCTACGGAGAGCGTCGAGTGGATTGTGCTGTAAACGCCACCGTGTGGGGTGGCCACATGTGGCATGGTGGGCGTCAATAGGATATCGAGTCCTTGGATTGCCTCGCCTACGCAGAACCGCACGCTTCGCAAGACCTCATGTACGTCAACCCCACGCCCTCGTGAAGCCACGCTGTACTCATGTATTTTGAAATTGATCGGCTCCAGGGTTTCCGCGTTAATACTGCGGTCCATAGCCCGCGCCGCGGCTTCAAGTGAAGTCGCGCCCGAGGCGGCGATGCCGAGTAAGATTTTGCAGTAGTCGTCGGACTTATAGGGCGCCTCGATATCCCTAACAGTGTGACCCATCTCCTCAAGAAGTGTGGCAATCGACTCGACTGCTTCAAGCACCTCTGGCCCCAAGTCGACGTCACCCCACTTGGTCCTCGCAACTCCCACCGATAACTTACCGGTGGGTTGGGAAAGTTCCTCTGTATAGCGACGGTTTGGCTGGACAATAATAAATGGATCACCCGGATGAGGACCGGCAAAGACATCCAACGCGGCGGCCATGTCGCGCGCGGTTCGACAAAGAACAAATTCTCGGCTAAGGCCGAACGAAGGGTCCTGCTGGTTCGGCCCGCCAGAAACGCGTCCGCGGGATGGGTTTAAACCTACAAGACCGCACCAGGACGCTGGTGCGCGAATTGAACCGCCACCATCGCCGCCGTGCGCGATCGGAGTAATACCAGCAGCTACCGCCGCCGCCGCTCCTCCCGATGACCCTCCCGCGGAGCAATCGGTATTCCAAGGATTGCCGGTGGTACCGCAGAGAAGCGACTCGGTCATTCCAGCCACCGCAAACTCAGGTGTGGTCGTCCGACCAACCGACAACAATCCCCCCTTCCGGGCACGACGAAAAAAATAGCTGTCGAGATCGGAGCGAGAGCCCGCGAAGAGACGGCTACCCATTTCCTGGAGACGCCCTGCCTCTGTGGCCCCGTAATCTTTGCGAAGGAATGGAACCCCTCCGAATGCTCCCTCGGCGCATCTCGCTATGATCTCGGCGTCATCGTAGAATTCAATAACAGCATTGATACGAGGATTGACCCGATCGTGTGCTTGGCGGGCCAGCTGTGCTAATTCCACAGCAGTAACCTCGCCGGCGCTCAACAGAGTAGCCAAACCGATGGCGTCATGGGCGACGTATTCACTCAACTTCATCGCGGTTGTTCTCCACTATGCTCGAGCACGTTCGAGGGGAAATGGTACTGAATGTGTGCTCTTTGTATTTCAGGCTACCCGCGTAACGGGGGAGCTACTGCTACCGACGTCTTGCGCTTAGCGACAGCGCATATGGAACGCGGGGCCGACGGTCGATTCATGAGGCTCGGACCTTGGTTCGCGAACTGATCGGCGGTCCAATAAGGGTTGTTGGTAGGCGGCCTCCGGCTCCACGCGCCCGAAAGATGTCGGCGTAGAGGCCGACCCGTCAGGCATCGGAATGCGAACGTCTTCAAGGGCGAGCTCGAAGGGCGAGCTCGAACAGAGGGGTCGGAAACGGAAGGGCGTAGCCCTCGCTCACCTGTCCGCTCCAAGAGCTCTGTTTGCACATAGGTCTTCGTTCATATCGAACCTGCTGGTCGGTATTTCTGAGCTTGTTCCCGACTGGGCGTGCAGGCGAGCTTGTAGCTATTAGCTAAGCGACGTTAGCATCGCTCGTTGGAAGGCTGAAAATATTGAATCAATATGGATCCCATCGCGATGCAAGATTTGGACTGGTCCTCCAAATCTGGCAATGCGCAGCAGCGTGACCTCGTCTCCAAACCGACTGCCCAAGACTGTCGCGTAACTCGACCGAGTTGGCGGATTAGCCAGCTGTTGATGCTTTGTGGATTCATGGTTTGTGGATCGACATCTCTCTAGAGACGGTGCAGAGCGATCCCGCCTTGGCAGTGGGTGCGCCGCGGTGTCAGCACTGAGGTACTGCAGCCGACATGATGAAGCGGGCTCATGAACACGAATGGCAATACGCCGAGTTGGATTCTTTAGGCTTTCGCCGCCAGCATCGCTACGCAACCGAAGCAGCCGCCAGTGCCAGTCCATCTGGATCTTCGATGACTGCAATCTTGATTCTGCTCTTGCTACCGCTACACCGCAGCGACATGGTCCGCACGTAAATGTTCATAGGGCAGCTGGCTTCACCTCATCGTCCTAGAGACGTGTTGGGGTACGGCTAGAATATCCCAGAGAGGGGAAAGAATGAACAAGTGGTTACTCAGCCGCCGTGCGGTCATGAAGGCGATGCTGATGGGATCGACAGCACCTTGGGTCATGCAGGCGAGCGCGTTTGCCTCTTCTTCGTGCGACGATCGCATCGTGCGCTTCGGAGGAATCATATCCGCCGACGCCACGAACCCCTTTGCGACCTGGCACGAGTTCTGGCCGCTAGTTTTCACCTATGACTTTCTGGTCGGACCGGACGCCCTGCATTTCGATGATCGGAAGGGATTTGCAAGGGCGTGGTCTGTCGCGGACGACAAGCTCACCTGGACCTTCAAGATCTGGCCGGGCACGAAATGGTCGGACGGCCAACCTGCAACCGCCAGAGACGCCGCCTTCACCTATAATTATTTGCGCAATTCCATAGGCAAGCCCGACGAACTGAACAGTGGCTGGAATAATACGAGCGGTTTGGAAAATGTTGAGTCCATCAATGCGCTCGACGACGAAACTTTGCAGATCATCACTAAGAAGCCTACGCGGTGGGCAATCGACAACCAGATCATGATTGTTCCCGAGCATATCTGGAAAGACATCAGCTACGCCGATGCCCGCAGCACCTTCCGGAACGATCCGCCGCTCGTGGGCACAGGGCCTATGATCGTTTCGGAGGTTCAGCAGGATCAGTTCGTCATCCTGACCCCGAACAAGTACTTTCGTGGGAAGGCTCCGGCGACGTCTGGCATGATATTATACTGTTTCAAATCAGCCGACCCCATCGCGCAGAGTCTCAAGACTGGAGAGATCGACTATGGCTTCTTCCTGACGCCTGCTCAGTGGGCCGACCTCTCGAAGACCCCCCACATAGTGGTTAATGAATCGCGCATCGAGCAGCGGGATTATTTGGCCTTCAACACGCTCTCCGGAAAAGGGGCTGGCAGCACAAAGGCGCTGCAGGATCCAGCATTTCGCGATGCGATCGGCTACGCGATCGACCAGAAAGCCATCGTCGAGCGAGCCCGGCGCGGGCACGCCGACACTGGTGTTGGACTGGTGATGCCGGTGGCGACCGATTACTACTCGGACCTGAGTGACATCAGGCGCCACTTCGATCTTGCCGAGGCGAGTCGCCGTCTCGACGCCGCCGGCTATCGGGACACAAATGGCGACGGCGTGCGAGAGGACAAAGAAGGAAAAACCTTCCGGCTTGAGCTGATATGCGGAGCTTCTGGTAACGTCGAGATACCGATCGCTATGGTGCAGTTTGTTGCGGAATGGCTCGGACAAATTGGCATCCCTGTGTCGGTGACGCAGTTAGAAGCCGGCGCATTACAGGCCCGCTATGCAGCTCCGGAGAATGGCGGCGGAAGCTGGGATCTGCTCATCGACAGTAACTGGTTAAGTACGAAGACTCGCGATTTGCTCAGCCTCGGTAACAGCAAGGCCATCGGCTCCTATAACACGTCCTACTGGACAAATGAGAAATTCGACCAGCTCCTGTCCGAGATCGAGGTCACCGTTGACCTCAAGGAGAGCTCGAAGCTGGTCGACCAAGCGGTTCGGCTCATTTACGCCGAGGCGCCCTACATTGTGCTTTGTTATCCCACCCTGCTCGAAGCCCGTCGCAGCGACTGCTTCGATGGCTGGGGAACCCAGGATATGGTGTCGATGCAGAGCTACTTCCCGTTGGATCGCGTGAAGCCGGTTTTGAGGTGACTCTAACGAGATGAGCCAGCACATTGGACGGATCCTCTTCAGAGCGGCCGTTACGCTTCTGATGGTAATGACTCTAAACTTTATCCTCTTCAGGGTTATTCCAGGCGACCCCGCCAGGCTTCTACTCGGCGGGGCACGCACCAGCGTGACAGCCGAGCAGATGGAGGCTCAGCGCCAGAACTGGGGCCTTGATCGGCCCCTGTTCCCCGATCAGATGATTGACTACTTGTCGGCAACTCTCCGCGGCGATTTTGGCTACAGCTTCAAGTTCAGAGGCAGGCATGTCGCTGACCTGATCTTGGAGCGCCTGCCGGCCACCATTGCCCTTGTCGGTCTGGCTCAGTTCATCGCCATCCTAGGCGGCGTCATGCTTGGTCTATATGCGGGTTGGCGCAGAGGAGGAGCCGTCGACCATATCGCCACGGGAGCCTCTCTGGCGTTCTATTCTACGCCGGCGTTCTGGCTCGGCATGATCCTGGTTGTGATCTTCAGCACGGCGCTGGGTTGGTCTCCGGGCTATGGTGCACATTCGCCTGGCGCTATCAGCGGTTCCCTTGATTGGTTGCTCGACTATTTGCGGCATCTCGCGCTTCCGGTCACCGCGGTGGCCCTTGGCCTCATAGGCCAATACGTCGTGGTCGCTCGTGCTGCGATGAGCGACGTTGTCACAGAGGATTACATGGTCACCGCGCGGGCCAAAGGGCTAACCAACGGTCAGATGCTCATGCGTCATGCATTTCGCAATGCAATGCTGCCGGTCGTAACCCTGATTGCCCTTAATCTTGGCTACGTGGTTGCCGGTGCCATCACTGTCGAAGCCGTATTCGCCTGGCCCGGCATCGGTGGCCTGACGGTGGACGCGCTTAATGCGCGGGACTATCCAGTCCTTCAGGGCATTTTCCTGTTGCTTGGTGCGTCGATCGTTGTTGCGAACCTCATCGCTGATCTTGCTTACGGCCTTCTTGATCCGCGAGTCCGACAATGAAAGAAAGTATCGTGCGATATTCTCCGCGTAGCCGAGCCCGGGTCGTCAAAGATTTTCTGCGCCAATTTCTTGCCTATGGTGGAGCTAGACTTGGTCTGTTTTGTCTGGTGTTCTTCCTTGTAGTGGCGTCGGTGCCCAATATCCTCGTGGGGCCGCTCGAGACCGTAGCCACCGCAACTGGTGACTTCCTCGCGCCGCCATCAAGCCAGCATCTGCTGGGGACAGACGAAGTCGGGCGGGACGTGCTCAATCTGGTCGTCCATGGTGCCCGGATCTCGCTTACGATCGCGTTGTTGGCGACCGTGATCAGTCTTGTCGTCGGTACTACGGTTGGTATGACTGCGGGCTACTACGGTGGCAGGGTCGACGTCTGGCTGATGCGCTTGTCCGATTTCTTTTTCGTAGTTCCGTCCTTCGTGCTGGCGCTGGTCATCACACCCGTGCTTGTCGAGGTAATGGGCCGAGGCGGAGAAATCCTCGGTTTCCGCCCTTCTATCTTTGTGATCATTGTCGTTATCGGCATGACGAGCTGGGCGTTCGTCGCACGTATCGTTCGCAGCCAGACGTTGTCGCTCAGGGAGCGAACTTTCATTGATCGCGCACGCGTTGTGGGCAGCAGTAATTTCAGCATCATGGTGCGGCACATCCTGCCCAATCTCGTACCGCAAATCGCAGCCAACGGGGCTCTTGTCGTTGCTAATGCGATCTATATCGAGACGTCTCTTTCGTTTCTCGGGCTCGGCGATCCGTTGCAGCCTTCATGGGGCACTTTGCTTTCGCTTGCGCAGCGCGCCGGCGCCGCCAGCGCGGGAGCCTGGTGGGATCTCGGCGCCCCCGGAGTGTGCGTCCTCACCGTTTCCCTCAGCTTCGTCCTGATTGGCAATGCCCTCGACGACACATTCAATCCAAGGCGGAGGGTGATCCCATGACAAACTCCTCCCGGGAAAAGCATCCGCTTCTGGAAGTTAAGGGCCTCTCTGTTGACTATGGGCTCAAGGGCGTTTCATCGCGTGCGATCGACCGCGTGAGCTTCACGCTTCGAGCCGGAGAGGCCGTTGGTCTCGTCGGAGAATCGGGCAGTGGCAAGACCACGACTGCAATGGCGATTGCGGGTCTGCTATCACCCAACGCGCGGGTCAGCGAGGGCGAGGTACGCTATCGCGGAGAGCGACTGCCGATTGACGACGATGCGGCGATGCGGCCACATCGCTGGAGCGAAACGTCCGTTATCTTCCAGGGCGCAATGAATGCGCTCAATCCCGTACACCGCATCATCAAGCAGATCGCCGAGCCGTGTGTCCTGAAGCTCGGCATGTCGCGTGCCGAGGCGACGGCGCGGGCACGCGAGCTGCTTGAGCTCGTCGGCATTCCGGCGGATCGCGGCGCCGCCTATCCCCACGAATTGTCGGGCGGCATGCGTCAAAGAGTCATGATTGCCATGGCGCTGGCATGTCGCCCCTCCATCGTCATTGGCGATGAGCCGACCACGGCGCTCGACGTCATTACACAGGCTCAGATCCTCAAGTTGCTAGGGGAGTTGCGATCGCGGCTTAACCTTGCCCTCATTTTGATCACCCACGACCTTTCTGTCGTGGCTGAATCCTGCGATCGCGTGATGATCATGTATTCCGGCCGCATCGTTGAGGACGGAAGAGTTGCTGAGATCTTCGCCAGACCCAAGCACCCGTACACCAGACTGCTGATCGACTCGATCCCGAATCCGGCGAACGGCAAGAAGATGATCCGGCCCATTCCCGGCGATCCCCCAAACCTGGTGAATCGACCCTCAGGCTGCGCCTTCCATCCACGTTGCCCGTCGGCCATGGCGGTTTGCGCGACCGAACTTCCCAGCCTCGATGAGTTCGGGCAGGGACGCGTCGCCTGTCACCTTCACCGGTCCTCGCGAGAAGACAAGGTTGCAGTCCATGCCTGACACCGCCGATATCCTCCGTCTTGAGAGCCTCCAGGTCCATTTTCCTATTGAGGGCGGGTTGCTCGACCGTGTCCTGGGCCGACCAGGTGGCGCCGTACGAGCGGTGGACGGCATCGACCTCAACATTCAACGCGGCGAAATCGTCGCTCTCGTGGGGGAATCGGGAAGCGGCAAGACGACGGTAGGCCGCGTCATCACCAAGCTTGCCCAACCGACTGGTGGCAGGTTGCTCTTCGAGGGCCGCGACATGACGTCGGTTCAGGGCTCCTCGGCCTTGCGTCCTTACCGCCATCGCGTGCAGATGATCTTCCAGGACGCCTATCAGGCGCTAAACCCGCGACACACCATCTTCGACATCGTGGCGGAACCGTTGCGCTCACTGCGGTTGGTCGAGAACAATGCTCAACTCACAGAGCGTGTGAGCGAAGCGCTGGCAGCGGCTGGGCTCAATCCTCCCGTTGATTTCTTCGCACGCTTCCCACACGAACTGTCCGGCGGTCAGCGCCAGCGCGTCGTGATTGCCGGAGCGCTTGCCGTGAAGCCGGAGCTCATCGTTGCTGATGAGCCCGTGTCGATGCTGGATGTCTCGATACGAGCACAGATTCTTCAGGTCCTGGTCGACCTGCGTGACAAACACAACATGGCGCTGCTGTTCATCACCCACGACCTGCCGCTCGCTTGGTTAATCGCCGATCGGATTGCCGTCTTATACCTTGGAAGGCTGGTGGAGATCGGCACCGCGGACGAGATTACATTCAACCCCCGCCACCCGTACACCGTCGCGCTACGCAACGCGACCCCGCAGATTGGCGGCAACGCAGGACGTGCCGAACTGCCTGACCTGCAGGGCGAGGTTCCAAGCGCCGCCCGTGTACCGAAGGGCTGCCGTTTCCATCCGCGTTGTCCGTTGGCCTTCGACAGGTGCAAGCAGGAAGAGCCGCCTGTCAACGAAGTGGGGCCTCAACATCTGTCGGCGTGTTGGCTGACACAATGACTCCGCGCCATTCGGGACGCCATGCGGCTCGTATCATCGCCGCCGTCTGTGACATCCGGCGGTTCAAGGGCCGCAAAAGCTAGTGAGCTACTTCGGCCTCAACCCGCGTGTTCGCCAATCCGGCCTTGGCATCGCTGAATATGGGCGGATCAGCAAACATGGGCGTTTCCATGCCCGTGCCGTTCTGGCGGAGGCTGCCTGGGCGGCCGCGAAGGCGCCCGGCCCGCTCTGAGCCTTTTCATGCGCATCCGCAACAAGCCTGGCCATCAGGTCGCGGCGGTGGCGGTCGCGCGCAAGATAGCGATCCTCGTCTGGCACTTTCTGACGAAGGAGCGGATTACTTCTGGACCCGTCCGGCGCTGGTCGCGGCGAAGCAGCGGCAACCCGCCCTCAAGGCGGCGAGGCGAGCGAGCGCGGTGTTAGTCGTCGCGGAGCGGCCTACGCGTACAACGTAAAGGATCTGCGGAACTGGGAGAAAGCCGCGGCCGAAAAAGCCGAGCGTGGCTACGAGCTGATGATCCGGTGACCACGAGGGTCGAAGCGGCGCTCGGACACCACAAAGGAGGAACGACTATAGGCTGCGTGGGCGGCGCTCTCATCCTCCCGCGCCGCTCCTTGCCACGTGGTCGTCCGTGCCGGGCGAATATATCGTAAGGTATCTGCCGGCACGACGGTCCCCGCCGGCCAGCTTCAGCCTGGCACTGTGCCGCCCTCAAGGCGTGGCCTGGAAACGCCACGCCCAGGGGAACCGGCTATGCAGCGGCCAGCCTTGACCGCGTCTCGACAAGGTCCCGATCACGACACATGGACCGGGACGGAGAAACGGGCTTCAAGCGAACAAAGAGACTGCATCGGAACCGACATCAGGCTTGTCGATGTCATCCGTCGTGTAGACGATGCGGCGCACGCTGCGGAACGCGAAGAACGGTACGACGTGTTGCCAGTTGCGCCGCCAGCTCTGAGGCGGTCGCTGGATAACGTTGGCCCCAGTGCCCGGCGTCGAAGGCATCGAGCGCGGCCAGGCCGGCCTCGGCGTCCTTGGGGCGGTAAATCGCCCTGTGCGCCGACATGATGGGCTTGCGGTCCGTATGCATACGCTGGAGGCCGCCTACTGACGCGTAGCTTGAGGCGATAGTGTCCGCTTAGATTAAGTGGACGCTTGGCGAATGAAGTATCTGGCTATGGAACAGCCATCGACGGTGGAAGCGAGCACGTCCGCGGCTCTGCCGCTGCCGCCGGGTGCGGGCCAACAGCGGACGCGCCGCTCCTGGACGGTTGAGCAGAAGCTGGCGATCGTGCTTGAGGTGCAGGAGTCCGGTGATCCGGTGTCGGTTGTGGCGCGGCGTCACGACATGAACGCGAACCACTTGTTCATCTGGATAAAGCAAGCCCAGCAAGGGCGATTGGGCCAGTCCAAACCGCTGCCTGAGACCCCACCGGTCGCGTTCATTGACATGGGTGTTGTCGGTCCCAGCCTGCACGACGTAGAGCCGGAAGAGCCGGCTCCTGCGCGATCGCATTCTGAAGTACCAGCTACGACCAGCCAAGCGGTGTCTGCCGGTGGCCGGATGGAAATCGTCGGGGTCAACGGCCGGCGTGTGATCGTTGACCGCACTGTCGACGTAAGTGTCCTGCTGCGGATCTTGCAGGGCCTGGAAATGCTGCGATGATCCCGACACAAGGCGTGCGTGTGTGGCTTGCCACAGGTGTTGATGGCTTTTCAAAAGCGCGTCTAAACGACGACAAGCGTTTGGTGCTTGTGGACGGAACAAAAAGGCGGCCTTTGCAGGCCGCCGAGTGTGGAGGATGTGTGCTTTAGAGCGAGGACGGGGTTTTTTCGATATCGCTGTGATCGGTCGGTGTTCGTTGCTGCTCCTGGATAAGTTCCTGGAGTTGGACGCCGTAGTGAGACCAGATGCTATCGGCGAGATCGTTGAGGAGCTCGAAGACAGCGAGCGCCTGTTCGGGTGTCCATTCGGGATTGATGAGGAAGTGGATACCACGACTGAGGCCGGACGGTTGAGGATCTGGTTTCATGCTGCGGGCACCTTTTCGCCGGAGGAGCGGCTGGTGCGTTTTTCGCGCTGTGCCTTTGATCGCTCGGCCGCTTCCTTGAAGCGGTAGGAATCGCCTTCGATGGAGATCACCTCGGATCGGTGCATGAGGCGGTCGACGAGGCTGACGACGCAGGCGGCATTGGGAAAGACCTCCGACCAATCAGCGAAGGGTCTGTTGGTGGTGATGATGGTTGAGCGTTTTTCGTAGCGCCGGCTGATGAGTTCGAACAGCAGGTCCGCATGACGGTTCGAGTAGGACAGATACCCGACCTCGTCGATCGCAAGAACGTCGGCGGCGGCGTAGTGGTGAAGGCGTCGGCGCAAGGCTGCGTCGCTGTCGAGGGCGGCGAGTTCGCCGAGCATCTCGCTGGCGGTTCGGAAGACGACGGTGTGACCGCAGATGAGCGCCTGGTGAGCGACATTGCGAGCAAGTGTCGATTTCCCGACGCCGTTGGGGCCGATAAAGACGATGTTGGCGGCATCGTTCATGAAGGACAGGGTCATCAGATCCTCGACGGCGGCGCGGTCGATGCGGCGAGGCCAGTGCCAGTCATAATCGGACAGTTGCTTGAAGTGGCCGAGCCTGGCGGCACGCGTGCGTCGCCGCATCGAACGGTCGGAGCGCTCCTCTTCTTCCCATTGAAGGACGGCGGCCAGCCAGTCCGCGTCAGCGATTTCGTCCCAATGGGTGATCAGGCCATTGAGGCGCAACGCCTTGGCCCGGTTGAGCAGGATGTCGGGATTATTCATCATCTTTGCCTCCAAGGGTCAGTTGGTCGTAGCTGTCGAGGCGATGCGGCCGTACCGTCGTATCCTTGCGCCGCACGTGTTCGGGCAGGCTCGTTTCGACCGGCGGCGGAGCACCGCGGGCGACCCGGCGGCGTTCCAGTGCGTCGCGAACCGACCTCGAATGGGAGGCGCCGGCATGCAAAGCTTCCTCGACGGCGGCCTGCAGTTCCTGCGCGCCGTACAGGTCAAGCAGTTTCAGCAACGCGTTTGTGATCGCACCGATATTGGAGCCACGCTCGGCGGCCCGGATCATCAGGGTCTGGCAGGCCGGCACGGCGCGGGTCAGGCTGTTGAGGCCGCGATGCTGGCGCGCCTCGCGCTTGATTGCGACGAGTGCCTTGAGGTGCTGAGGGTCCTCGATCTGCTGGTCGCGATCATAGCTGCGACGGTGACTGGCGATCATCTTTGCGCCGTCGAAGACGCGGACCAGGCCGAGATCGGCGCGCACGCTGAGCGTGCGCCGGACATGAGCATGCGGTACCGAGTAATCGTTGAGGTCGAAGCGCACATAGGGCGTTTTGCCAACCTTGGCGGCGACCTGCTCCTCGACGGGGTATGGGTTGGCGGGCAGCGGCAGAAGCAGTGGCTGCTCTTGCGCAAACGCCTGGCGGACCGTCATCGTCCGGTCCTCGGGGCATGGCCGGTCGGCTGCCTGGTTGCGGCACCACTGTTCGGCCTGGGCGTTCAGATCGTCGAGATCGGTGAACTTGCGGGCGATGAAGAATGCTTCCCTTATATGCCGTATGGCGCGCTCGACGCGGCCTTTTTCGTTGCCCCGGGCAACCGCGACAGGACGTGGCTCGAACCGATAGAAGCCGGCGAAGGCAAGCAGCGTCGGATGGAAGCGGATCGCATCGCCCTGGCGCTCGAGCACCGCACTCTTGAGATTGTCGTAGAGCAGGACCCTGGGCAGCCCGCACCATGTGTTGAACGCGCCGACGTGACCGCGCAGGAAGTTTTCCATGCGCGCGTCGAGGAAGAAGCGCAGGTAGATGTCGCGTGAGTAAGAAAGCACCATCACGAACGCCATGAGCGGCCGGCGGGCGTTGCCGATCTCGATGTGACCGAAGTGGGCCCAGTCGACCTGTCCCTGCTCGCCCGGCAATGTGCGCAGCCGCAGGAACGCCTCGGCCGGCTTGCGGGGACGGTGCAGGGCGACCAGGTGCCGAAAGTGCGTCGGCAAGCCCCGGTAGCCGCGCTCGCGCACCATCGCATAAAGGCGGCTGGCGGTCAGCGAGGGGAACTTTTCCAGCGTCTGCTCAATGAATGGAAGATACGGGTCAATGATTGAGGCTCTCTGCAGCGGCTTGTGCCGGGGCAATCCCGCCTGGGCCAGAACGCGATGCACCGTCGTGTGATGGACATGCAATTGCCTGGCGATGGT
Organism: Mesorhizobium calcicola; assembly: GCF_042682105.1. Taxonomy (NCBI): domain Bacteria; kingdom Pseudomonadati; phylum Pseudomonadota; class Alphaproteobacteria; order Hyphomicrobiales; family Phyllobacteriaceae; genus Mesorhizobium; species Mesorhizobium calcicola. The sequence goes on along the minus strand of NZ_JBHUGY010000003.1, from coordinate 1,496 downwards.
GCCGCAGCGCCACTTCTCGGCGTGATACAGGCGCAGGATCTGCGCTTCCAGTTCGGGGCTGATGGTCATGATACGGGCTCTCCGTCTGCGTAGTCAGCTTAAAGGAAGAAAGAGGAAAAGGAGAAGAAAAAGAAAGGGGGGGGGGGCAAGGTGGAGAAAGAAACGGAGAAAGTAGAAAGGTGAGAAGCAAGACAAGAAAGGGACTCCCCATTAACCCACAGAGGGGAAATGACCAGGAGGGTTGGAGTAGAAAGAAGTGGAGGAACGTAAGAAAAAGAAGAGAAGAAATAAGGGAGAGGGAAAATGAAAAGGAGTGAAAAAGAGAAGGAGGATGAAGGTTGGAGAATGATGAGTAAATTATGGGGGAAGGAGCAAGATATATGTAGGGAAAGGAAGAATGAGAAAAGGAGTAAAGGAGCGGCCGGAATGAGCTGCATAAAGCGAACAGAAGAGCGAAAAAATCTAGCGCCCCCTCCTGCCCTCCCCCCCCCCCCTCCCCCCCGGGACAAGAAATGGGAGAACAGTCAAGTCATGGAAGAACAGTTAGAGATGTAAAATGGCTAAGAAGAGAGGCAGATAGGTACAGAGAAAGGTCACGATCGGACAGCAAAGAAAGAAGAGGCAAGGGAGAATACGAGACTGATACATTTAGGAGAGAAGATGGGGATTTGCAGGTCGGGAAAAGGTTGAGAAGGAATGATCGTCGCACGGAAAAATGCACGAAAGGAAGGTAGAGAAAAAGCAGGGGAGGAGTGAAAACAGATGTAGAAAGGAAGGGTCAAGTGGAGATAAGGTGTTACAGTTCGGAGGTGTATGAGGAGATGAATTAACAGAAGGATATAAAAAAAAGGAAAAGAAGAATGGCGGGGTAAGGAGTAAAGACGCATAAAGGGAGGCTGGAGGAAAGTGGAACACGCAGTCCATATCGAATTAAACTCAACATGATCAGATAAACGAGAAGCAAGAAGGGAGAACGATTTAAAGGATAGTTGAGATAACTACGCGACTAGACCGGGCACCTGGCAGCCCATACTTGATATTAGAAGAGCCTATTCAAGATCTCTGCAATTCGTCAAAACACCCAAAGGTTTGTATACAGAGGCGTTTCAGAAAGTCACTTCGAAACAGGGCGTACAAACGAGCAATGAAGATGTCCGGATCCCCATGGCGAGGCACGTCCAACCCTTGGGGAAAATAACCATGTTTTCGAATGCTAGGGGCCGTAAAGCGTGGAAATTTGCTGAAGGTCATCTTGGGAGGATAGGCCAAGGAACAGTCATACTGTCACAACAAACTGGCTACCAAACTACAGCCCTTTCCTTGAGATCGCGAGCATTTTGAGGAGTTGAGGTCGGCGGACAAAATGCTTCTAAAGCCCGATCAGGGCAAGCATGGTATCCATCGGCCGCCATCGCACTTGCTCAGGTGTGACGTGCGGTCCTGGCAAGTCATAAGGAGCACGAATATAGCAGCTTGTAGGCATGTCTTTTCACGAT